>DASQZF010000001.1:0-17495 GCA_035638835.1 Allosphingosinicella sp.
CATGCGCCTCGGCGCCGAGGGCGAGGCGGAGGCGGAGAAGCTACGAGCCGAGGCGTCGCGGGTCCGGTTCGAGGTCGAGGCCGCCGGACAGCGCGCGATCAACGAGGCTGCCAACCTGCTGTCGTCCGACCAGATCTCGCTGCAGACCAAGATGGCTCTGCTTCGGGTCCTTCCGGAGGTCGTCCGCGAGGCGGCCAAGCCGATGGAGGCGATCGACTCGATCAAGATCGTCCAGGTCGAGGGGCTCTCGGGCGGCTCCAATTCGGCCGGCGGCGGCGGCTCGGGCGGGGAGGGCAATCTCGCCTCCAGCGCCGTCGCCGCGGCTTTGCGCTACCGCGCCCAGGCGCCGATCGTCGACGGCCTAATGAAGGAATTGGGCTTCGACGGCTCCAGCCTGGAGAACCTCGTTGCCGGGGCGGGCGCCGGAAACGGGACGGCGGCGGCCGAGCACCACGAGCCCCTCGTCGCGGTCGAGAAAGCGAAGGAGTAGGAAATCCTCCCCATCGCGAGATGGGGAGGGGGACCATGCGCAGCATGGTGGAGGGGTAGCTGCCCCGCCATCGGAGGATCGAGCGCTAGACGGCGGATGCTTCTGCCAATTACCCCTCCACCACCTTTCAGGTGGTCCCCCTCCCCACCGCTTCGCGGCAGGGAGGATCAGGAAACGTCATGACCCACTACGACATCCTCATCGTCGGCGCCGGACATGCCGGCGCCCAGGCCGCGATCCAGCTTCGGCAGCTGGGCTTCCAGGGCTCGATCGCGCTGATCGGCTCCGAGGCGGAGCCGCCCTACGAGCGGCCGCCGCTCTCCAAGGAATATCTCGCCGGCGAGAAGGAGTTCGAGCGGATGCTCGCCCGTCCCGAAGCCTTCTGGGCCGAGCGCCGGATCGATCTCGTCCTCGCAACGACCATCGTCGCCGTCGATCCGGAGTCGAAGGCGCTGACTTCTGAGGATGGCGCGCGTTTCGGCTATGGCACCTTGATCTGGGCGGCGGGCGGCGACCCGCGCCGGCTCGGCTGCGAGGGCGGCGAACTCGGCGGGGTCCATCTCGTCCGGCGCAAGTCGGACGTCGACTCGATCCGTTCGGAGCTGGGCTCCGTGCGCCGCGTCGCCGTGGTCGGCGGAGGCTATGTCGGGCTCGAGACCGCCGCGGTGCTTCGCAAGCTCGGCAAGGAAGTGGTCCTGCTGGAAGCGCTCGACCGGGTGCTTGCCCGGGTCGCGGGCACGGAGATCTCCGAATTCTACGCCGCCGAGCACCGCGCGCAGGGCGTGGACGTCCGGCTCGGCGCCGCGGTAGCCTCGATCGTCGGCGAGTCCGGCCGGGTCGCGGCTCTGCGCCTCCAGGACGGCGCCACGATCGAGGCGGAGATGGCGATCGTCGGAATCGGGGTCGACGCGGCGGTGGCGCCCCTTCTCGCCGCGGGCGCGGACGGGGCCAACGGGGTCGACGTCGACTCCTTCTGCAGGACCAGCCTCCCCGGCGTCTATGCGATCGGCGATTGCGCGGCGCATGAGAATAGCTTCGCGGGCAGCCTCAGGATCCGCCTCGAATCGGTCCAGAACGCCCATGACCAGGCGGCGACGGCGGCCAAGGCGATAACCGGCGCCCCGCAACCCTATGAGGCCATCCCCTGGTTCTGGTCGAACCAATACGACCTGCGCCTCCAGACGGTGGGCCTGTCGGTCGGCCACGACAGCACAGTGGTGCGTGGACGGCCGGAGGAGCGGAGCTTTTCGGTCCTCTACCTGCTGGGCGGCCGGGTCATCGCCCTCGACTGCGTCAATTCGACCCGGGACTATGTGCAGGGGAAGAAGCTGGTTCTGGAGAAAAGGGTGATCGAGCCCGAGCGGTTGGCGGATACCGGGGTGGCGCTCAAGGAGCTATAGATCCTCCCTGCGAGCGAAGCTCGTGGGGAGGGGGACCATGCGAAGCATGGTGGAGGGGTAGCTGCCGTAAGTCCGAGGATATGGCGCGAAACGGCAAAAGCCTTCGCCTTCTACCCCTCCACCACACTTCGTGTGGTCCCCCTCCCCATCTGGCGATGGGGAGGATTTACCTGCCAGCGAACCCCGCAAGCACCTCGCACACCCAGCGCCCCGCCGTCAGCGCGGTGATGTCGCTGACGTCGAGGCTCGGGTCGAATTCGGTCAGGTCGACGAGCTTGACCCTCGGGTCCGCCGCGAGCCGACGGGCCGCCGCGAAGAACATCGAGACCGGCATTCCGCCCGGGCGGGCGCCGGGAGCGCCGGGCGACTGGCTTCGGTCGATCACGTCGATGTCGAAATCCACCACGAGTGCGTCGAGATGGACGAAGCGGGCGAGGGCGTGGTTGAGCACCGCGAACATTCCGCGCTCCAGGCAGTCCGCCATCGTGTAGACCCCGATGCCCAAGGCGACGGCATCCGAGTGCATCCTGGCCGTGTTGGCATAGGGTGCGAGGCCGACCTGGCAGATATTGGCGCCGGGCAGGCCGTCCTCGATCAGGCAGCGTACCGGATTGCCGTTCATCGGCCCGCCGGCCGTATCGCGAAGGTCGAAATGGGCGTCGAGGGTGATCAGCCCGACCTTGGCGAGCGGAAGGCCGAGCGCGTGGACGGCGGGGCGGGTCACCGCATTGTTGCCGCCGATCAGAAGGGTCAGGCGATGCTCCGCGACCGAGGCGGCCGCCGCGTCCCGAATCGGCGCAAAGCCGTCGGCGGGGCTGACGCCTTGGACCGGAACGTCGCCGAGGTCGCGAAGGGGAAAGAACAGCTCCGTGCCCGTCTCGACATTGTAGGTCGAGAAGCGCTTCAGGGCGCGGCGCACGGTTTCGGGGGCGAGATCGCACCGGCCCGGAGTCACCGAACCCGATTCCATGGGCGCGCCCATGATCGCGACCTGGCCCTCGCTGCCGATCAAGTCAGCGATGGATTTCCAGCTCATGACGTTGCCCTTAGGCGGGCAAAGGTTAAGAAGCGAGGACATGTGGGACCGACTGATCACCGACTGCAATATCGCCACGATGGACCCGGCCGTGCCGGGCGCTTTCGGGGCGATCGAGGACGGAGCGATCGGGATCCAGGACGGCCGGATCGTCCGGGTCGGACGCCGGATCGACCTTGCCGGGTACCGGGCGAAGACGGTCGAGCCCCAAAGCGGCGCCTGGGTGACCCCGGGCCTGATCGACTGCCACACCCACCTGGTGTTCGGCGGCAACCGCTCCGCCGAGTTCGAGCAGAGGCTGAACGGCGCGAGCTACGAGGAGATCGCCCGCGCCGGAGGCGGGATCGTCTCCTCCGTCAAGTCGACTCGGTTCGCGTCCCTCGAGGAGCTGGTCGAGCAGGCCCGGCCGAGGCTCCGCGCCCTGATGGGCGGCGGAGCGACCACGGTCGAGATCAAGTCCGGCTACGGCCTCGACGTGCCGAGCGAGCTGAAGATGCTCGAGGCGGCGAAGGCGCTGGGGGAGAGCGAGGCGGTGCGGGTGGTTCCGACCCTGCTTGCGCTTCACGCGCTTCCGCCGGAGCATAAAAAGAGCCGCGACGAGTTCGTCCGGCTCGCCGTCGACGAGATGATCCCGGCGGTCGCCGAGGCCGGGCTGGCGAAGGCGGTCGACGCTTATTGCGAAGGGATCGGTTTCAGCGCCGTCGAGGTGCGCGCCTTGTTCGAGGCGGCCGACGAGCATGGCCTTCGGGTCAAGCTTCACGCCGAGCAGCTCTCCAACCTGAACGGAGCCGCATTGGCGGCGGAGTTCGGCGCGCTGTCGGCCGACCATCTCGAACATGCCGACGAGGCGGGGATCGAAGCCATGGCCCGAGCCGGAATGGTGGCCGTGCTTCTTCCGGGGGCCTTCTATGCGCTTCGGGAAACGAAGAAGCCTCCGATCGACCTTCTCCGCCGCCATGGCGTTCCGATGGCCGTGGCGACCGACTGCAATCCCGGCACCTCCCCGATCCTCTCGCCGACCCTGATGCTGAGCATGGCCTGCACCCTGTTCGGCCTGACCCCGGAGGAAGCGCTCGCGGGGATGACGGTCCACGCGGCCAAGGCGCTGGGGCTGGGGCTGGAGGTTGGGACGGTCTCCGCCGGCAAGGCCGCGGATCTGTGCGTCTGGCGGGTCAGCCGGCCGGCCGAGCTGGCTTACTGGATCGGCCTGCCGGGGCCGGAGCGGCGGATCGTGGCGGGGGTGGACGCGTGAGACCGTCATTGCGAGCGAAGCGAAGCAATCCAGTGCGGCCCCGGACGCAGAACTGGATTGCTTCGTCGCTTTGCTCCTCGCAATGACGGGTGTATGAACCGTCGCGACAACAGCCGCTCGATCCGCGCCCGAACCGGGCCCGACCTCGTCGCCAGATCCTGGGCCACCGAGGCTGCCGTCCGGATGCTCCAGAACAATCTCGACCCCCGGGTCGCCGAGGCTCCGGAGGAGCTGGTCGTCTATGGCGGAATCGGGCGCGCGGCCCGCGACTGGGCGAGCTTCGACAAGATCGTAGAGACCCTGGAAAGGCTCGAGGGCGACGAGACCCTGCTCGTCCAGTCGGGCAAGCCCGTCGGGGTCTTCCGAACCCATCCCGACGCGCCCCGGGTGCTGATCGCCAATTCCAACCTGGTCCCCAAATGGGCGACCTGGGACCATTTCCACGAGCTCGATCGAAAGGGCCTGATGATGTACGGCCAGATGACGGCCGGCTCGTGGATCTACATCGGCACCCAGGGAATCGTCCAGGGCACGTACGAGACATTCGTAGAGATGGGCCGCCAGCATTATGGCGGCGACCTGAAGGGCCGTTGGATCCTCACCGCGGGCCTTGGCGGCATGGGGGGCGCCCAGCCGCTGGCGGCGGTGATGGCCGGGGCGCATTGCCTTGCGATCGAATGCCAGGAGAGCCGGATCGAGAAGCGGCTGGAGACTCGCTATCTCGACCGCCGGGCCGGATCGCTGGACGAGGCGCTGGAGATCATCGCGACCGCTCAAAGCCCCGTTTCGGTCGGCCTTCACGGAAACGCCGCCGAAATCCTCCCCGAAATGGTCCGCCGGGGCATTCGCCCTGACGCGGTGACCGACCAGACCTCGGCCCACGACCCGGTGAACGGCTATCTGCCGATCGGCTGGACGGTGGAAAAATGGGTGAATATGCGCGAGCGCGATCCCGCCACGGTGGAGGCCGCGGCGAGATCGTCCATGGCGGTGCATGTCGAAGCAATGCTCGCCTTCCGGGAGATGGGCATCCCGACCTTCGATTACGGCAACAACATCAGGCAGGTGGCGAAGGACGAAGGGGTCGAGCACGCCTTCGATTTCCCCGGTTTCGTTCCGGCCTATGTCCGGCCGCTCTTCTGCCGGGGTGTCGGTCCCTTCCGGTGGGCGGCGCTTTCGGGCGATCCCGAGGACATCTACCGGACCGACGCCAGGGTGAAGGCGCTGATCCCGGACGATCCGCACCTCCACCGCTGGCTCGACATGGCTCGGGAGCGGATCGCCTTCCAGGGGCTTCCCGCGCGGATATGCTGGGTCGGGCTCGGTCAGCGCCACCGGCTCGGAATGGCGTTCAACGAGATGGTCGCCTCGGGGGAATTGAAGGCTCCCGTCGTCATCGGCCGCGACCATCTCGATTCGGGCTCGGTCGCGAGCCCCAATCGGGAGACCGAGGCGATGAAGGACGGCTCGGACGCGGTGTCCGACTGGCCTTTGCTCAACGCCTTGCTCAACACCGCCTCGGGCGCGACCTGGGTGTCGCTCCACCATGGCGGCGGAGTCGGGATGGGCTATTCGCAGCATAGCGGGATGGTGATCGTCGCGGACGGCACGCCCGAGGCCGCCCGCCGGCTGGAGCGGGTGCTTTGGAACGACCCCGGCACCGGGGTGATGCGCCATGCCGACGCGGGCTATGAGGAAGCGGTGGACTGCGCCCGGGAGCAGGGGCTGGATTTGCCGATGGTGGGGTCGACGCGGTGAGGCTGGTGAAGGAAACAACCGTTCGGGCTGAGCTTGTCGAAGCCCTTTTCTTTCCTTGCCGCGGAAGAGAAAGCAAGGCCTTCGACAGGCTCAGGCCGAACGGGGGAGCGAGGCGGTGACGGCGGTACTTCTCCGTCCCGGCTCCGTCTCCCTGGCCGAGCTCCGGGCGATCTGGGCCGGCGCCCCGGTCCAGCTCGCCCATGATGCCTGGTCGGCGATCGACTCCGCCGCCGCCTGCGTCGGCCGGATCGTGGACAGCGGGCGCACCGTCTATGGCGTGAACACGGGCTTCGGCCTCCTCGCCCAGACCCGGATCCCGGACGACCGGCTCGCCGAGCTTCAGCGCAACCTCGTCCTGTCGCACAGCTGCGGGCTGGGGGAGGATCTCAGCCGGCCCGTCGTCCGGCTGGCCATGGCGACCAAGGTGATCGGCCTTGCCCGCGGCCATTCGGGCGTAAGGCGCGAGGTGGTGGACCGGCTCCTCGCCTTGCTCGAGGCGGACGCGCTTCCCTGCGTCCCGAGCCAGGGCTCGGTGGGGGCCTCGGGCGACCTCGCCCCGCTCGGCCATCTCAGCGCCGCGATGCTGGGCGAGGGGCGGATCGACCTCGGCGGGACGATCGTTCCGGCGGGCGAGGCGCTTCGCCGGCTCGGGCTGGAGCCGCTGGTGCTGGGCCCCAAGGAGGGGCTGGCGCTGATCAACGGCACCCAGATCTCCACCGCCGTCGCCCTCGACACTCTGTTCGCGGCGGAGCGGATATTCGCCAGTGCGTTGATTTCAGGGGCTTTGTCGCTGGACGCCCTGAAGGGCACCGACGTCGCCTTCGATCCGCGGATCCACGAGGCGCGAGGCCAGAAGGGGCAGATCGAGGTCGCTGCGGTGCTGAGGCGGCTGATCGACGGGAGCGAGATCCGCCACAGTCATGACGACTGCACGCGGGTGCAGGACCCCTACAGCTTCCGCTGCCAGCCGCAGGTGATGGGGGCCTGTCTGGACTTGTTGAGAAATGTGACGGAATCGCTTCGAATCGAAGCGAATGCGGTCACGGACAACCCATTGTTGTTTCCCGATGCCGACGATTCGCTGTCCGGCGGCAATTTCCACGCCGAACCGGTCGCCTTCGCCGCCGACACCCTGGCGATGGCGCTGTGCGAGGTCGCGAGCATCTCCGAGCGCCGAACCGCCGTCCTGGTCGATCCCAAGATGAGCGGCCTTCCCCCCT
This sequence comes from Allosphingosinicella sp., assembly GCA_035638835.1. Classification (GTDB taxonomy): domain Bacteria; phylum Pseudomonadota; class Alphaproteobacteria; order Sphingomonadales; family Sphingomonadaceae; genus Allosphingosinicella. The sequence goes on from DASQZF010000001.1 coordinate 7,157, forward strand.
TCCTGGTCGAGGACAGCGGGCTCAATTCCGGCTTCATGATCGCCCAGGTGACGGCGGCGGCGCTGGTCTCGGAGAATAAGAGCCTCGCCTGGCCGGCCAGCGTCGACACGGTTCCGACCTCGGGCAACCAGGAGGACCATGTCTCGATGGCGACCCATGCCGGGACCAAGGCCCGGCGGATCGCCGGCAATTGCGCGGGCGTGGTCGGGATCGAGCTTCTGGCCGCCGTGCAGGGCTGCGATTTCCATTCGCCGCTGAAGAGCTCGCCGGCGCTGGAGGCGGCTCGCGCCGACATCCGGCGCAAGGTCGAGCATTACGAGTCCGACCGGTATCTCGCGGACGATTTGCGCTGGGCCCAGGACGCGGTGCTTGCGGGGGCCTTGTCGGGCGAGGTCGAGGCGGAGTTGTTCGGAAGGTGAGCAATCTCGTCATAAAAGCCCCTCCCCTTCAGGGGAGGGGTTGGGGTGGGGAATGTGGGGGCGGACATTCGCCGACATCGGTGAGGCAAACAGACAGCCCCCACCCCAACCCCTCCCCTGAAGGGGAGGGGCCAACATCCCGGCCAGCCTTCACCGGAGGTGAAGTTTATCCTGAGCGCCGCCGCAGGCGGCGTCGAAGGGCTGGGGGGACGGAATCATGATCGACCTCGCTCAAGTGCCCGGCCCGCTGGACCTCGAAGGCGAGGTCTGCGTGATCGGCGCCGGGGCCGCGGGTATCAGCCTGACCCGGCGGCTTCTCAAGCTCGGCCATGGCGTGGTGCTCCTGGAGAGCGGCGGCCTGGATTACGAGCCGGAGACGGCCGACCTCAACGCCGGCGAGAATGAGGGCGAGGATTATTACGACCTGGAGGACAGCCGGCTCCGCTTCTTCGGAGGGACCACCGCCATCTGGGGCGGGCGCTGCGCCGAGCTCGATCCGATCGACCTGGAGCGCCGGGACTATGTGCCGCATTCGGGCTGGCCGATCGGCTGGGACGAGCTGGAGCGCTGGTACGAGGAGGCGAGGCCCGCTTTCGGCCTTCCGGCGGAGCGCCCCGAGCCGGACCGGCTTCGCTCGGCGGGGGTGAAGCTTCCCCGCTTCGACGAGCTCGAGACCCCGCTCTGGACCTTCGACCGCCGCTCCAACCGCTTCGCCTGGGAGAGCTGCGCCGATCTCGAGGCGGATCCGCGGTGCCAGATCGCTACCCACGCGACGGTAACTGCAATCGTCCGCGACGGCGGCGGGATCGCCCGGGTCGAGGCCCGATCGCTGGGCGCGGGCCGGCTGACGGTCCGTGCGAAGGCGTTCGTCCTGGCGGCGGGCGGGATCGAGAATCCGAGGCTCCTGCTCGCCTCCGGCCTCGGCAACGACCAGGTCGGCCGCTATTTCATGGAGCATCCCCATGGTCGGGGCGGCCGGATCGTCAGGGGCGCGGCCTGGCCCCTGCTCAGGGCGTTCGGGCGGCGGCACCGGATCGGAGGGCAGGACGTCGCGGCGCTCATCGCACCGTCCGAGGCGCTCCAGCGGCGCGAGGGGATCCTCAACACCTCGCTGACCATCGTCGCCCGCCAGCCGCAGGGACGGCGCCAGTTCATCGGGATGAAGGCCTATTCCGGCCTCAAGCACAAAATGGCGCCGACCCGGCGCGGCCGAGCCTTGTGGATGGTGACCAAGAAGGCCGCGGGCTGGGCTCAGCGCCATATCGATCCGGCGCGGCCCTGGCTTCTCCACAAATTGGGCAATCTCGACGTCGCCTTGCTGGTGCGCGGCGAGCAGGCGCCCAATCCGGAAAGCCGTGTGACCCTGGCCCGCGAGACCGACGCGACCGGGGTTCCCCGGGTCAAGCTGGACTGGCGGCTGTCGGAGCTGGACGTGAGGAGCGTCTCGGTCCTGGTCGAGACCCTGGGGCGGGAGCTGGACCGTCTCGGGCTCGGCAGGGTCGAGCCCGCCGACTGGCTCGGCTCGGGCCGGTGGGAGACCGACCCGCTCATCTCCTCCCACCCGATCGGCGGCTATCACCATATGGGGACGACCCGGATGGGGAGCGATCCGGCGACCAGCGTCACCGACCCGGACGGTCGGGTTCACGGGATCGGCAATCTGTGGGTCGCGGGCTCCTCGCTCTTCCCGACCGGCGGCTGGGCCAACCCGACCCTGACCATCGTCGCGCTCGCCCTTCGAAGCGCGGAGACGATCGGCCGGGAGCTGAAGGCGTGACCGCCCTCGCTCCGATCGGCTCCAACGCCACTCGGTTATGGGGGCTGACGGCCGGGCAAAGGCTTGGCCGGATGGCCCGGGCCCAGAAAATGGACGTCCGGCCGGACGGGACGCTTCTGGTCAATCTCGGCTTCGCCTTCGACCCCTCCTGGCTGAAGCTGGCCGCGGCGAAGCCGGGACTGGTGGTGACTCGGGAAGGCGTGGCGGTGCTCGCCAATGCGGGACCGGACAGGGAGGATATCCGCCGGTCGATGGAGCAGGGCCTTCCCTATTCCGGGCAGGGGCTCGCCTGGGAAGAGGCCGACGGAATCGGCAATGACGAGCTTCGAAAGAAGGAGCGGCCGTTCATGGACCGGCTCGCTCCGGAGACCGTGCGCGCTCTCGAGCGGGCGAGCTATTTCGGCGCCTACAAGGGCGTGACCGATATCCTCACCAAATATCTGTGGCCGGAATGGGCTTTGGTGCTGACCCGCTGGGCGGCCCGGATCGGAATCAGCCCGAACCAGGTCTCGCTGATCGGAGCACTGCTCTGCCTGCTCGCGACCTGGCTCTTTTACGAGGGCCGCTACTGGCCCGGGCTGGCCGCGGGCCTCGCCTTCATGGTCCTGGACACGGTCGACGGCAAGCTTGCCCGCTGCACCATCACGTCCTCGAAGATCGGCGGGGCGATCGACCATGGCATCGACCTCGTCCATCCGCCTTTCTGGTGGTGGGCATGGGGCGTGGGCCTCCACGCCTGGGGCCGGCCGCTCGCCCCGGAAGTCTTCTGGTGGACCCTCGCGGTCATCGTCGGCGGCTATGTCGTCCAGCGGCTGATCGAGGGCGCCTTCATCGCCCGCTTCGGAATGCACATCCACGTCTGGCGCCCCTTCGACAGCCGCTTCCGGCTGATCACGGCAAGGCGCAATCCCAACATGGTCATCCTCCTCGCCTTCCTGCTCGCCGGCCGCCCGGACTGGGGCCTCGTCGCGCTCGCGGCCTGGACGTTGATCTCGCTCGTCGTCCACCTGGTCCAGCTCGCCCAGGCGATGGCGGCAAAGGCGGCGGGCCGGCCGGTAGTGTCCTGGCTGGCCTGACCGCACCTTCCGCCGAGGCCCGAAAGCAGAGGGTTCGCACAAAGGCACTAGAGCGCTGTGGGAATAGGTTGAATCGCTACAGCCGTTCGCCCTGAGCCTGTCGAAGGGCCTTCCTTCTTGTTTTACAAAGGGAAAGAGAGGGCTTCGACAAGCTCAGCCCGAACGGAGATGGGTCAATCCGACACCCGAGCGCTCTAAGGCGCAAAGGATCCGCGAAGCGGCTTATCCCAGAGCAAATCTGAAAAGACCGTAACGTCAGCGGCAACGAGGCCCCTTCGTGCCTTTGTGCCTTTGTGCCTTTGTTCGAAAATCTATAGCGGCCTTCGGCCGCGGTCAGTCGGTCGACGCTACAATCCGGAGAAATAATTGTTCGCGAGGCGCCTGATGCCCTCCCGAAAGGTCTCGCCTCCGAAGTTCATCAACAGCCCGAGCGGGCTATCGGACAGCCGAAGGTAAGTGAGCAACTGCTTTGCATGCACCGGCGCCAGCCGTTCGACCGACTTCACTTCGATTAGCAATTGTCCTTCCACCACCAGGTCAGCGCGAAATCCCTCGCCCAGAATCATCCCGTCGAACTCGATGACGATAGGCTTCTGCCGCTCGACGGCCAGGCCGGCGCGAAGCAGGCTTGCCTCCATTGCCGTCTCGTACACCGATTCGAGAAGCCCCGGTCCGAGGCCCCTGTGAACTCTCAACCCGCAATCGACCGCTATCCGCGCTAGGCGTTCCACATCCTTCATGGGATGCTTTTCGCTCAGGTGAGCGGGGATACAAAAAGCAGATTAGATTTCGCACAAAGGCACGAAGGCGCAAAGAATCGGCGAAGCGGCTTATCCGAGGTCGAATCCGAATAGACTGCAACATCGGCGCTTGCGAAGCCCCTTCGCGCCTTCGTGCCTTTGTGCGAACCCAATAGCGGCCTTCGGCCGCGACAAGGCGGGCCTCGTTCGAACCGAATTGCGAGGAAAGATGCATCGATGGATTGCTTCGTCGCTTCGCTCCTCGCAATGACGGGGGATGAACGAGACGATCCTTCGCTTCGGCTATCCCGACACCCTGATCGTTGAATATGGGCATTGGGTGGTGCTGCTTCGGCCGGCCCAGCCGACGCTGGGGAGCATGATCCTGGCGGCGAAGGGCGAGGCGACGAGCTTTGCGGAGCTGCCGCAGGAGGCATTCGCCGAGCTGCAGAGAGTGGTCGGGCGGATCGAAGCCGCGCTCGCCGCCTCGGTCCGGCATGAGAAGATCAACTATCTGATGCTGATGATGGTGGATCCCCACGTCCATTTCCACGTCGTTCCCCGTTACGAGGGTGAGCGCGAGGCCTGCGGGGTGAGAGTGGCGGACTCGGGCTGGCCGAAGGCGCCCGAGCTGGGCGAGGCGGTCACGCTGGTGCCGGGGCAGGTCGAGGCGCTGGTGGGGTATCTCAGGGGATATTGGCAGTCCGTCATCCCGGACTTGATCCGGGATCCATGAACACGGACGTTCGCGGAAATTCTCGCGGGTCCGCGTTCATGGATTCCGGCCTTCGCCGGAATGACTGGAAAGCCACCGCGCCGTGAGCGCCTTCGCGGCCTCGACGTCTTCGGGGAAATCGACTTCCTGCCATTCCTCGCCGCGGATCGAGACGGTGCGCACGTCGGCGCCGGCCAGAGCGAGGGCGTCGATCGCGCGCAGGTACCAGCGGCGGGTGCCGTCGGGCTGGCGCATCATCCGGTCGACCTGATCGCCGAACAGGCGCGGACCTTCGCCGCGAAAGGCGAGGAGGCCGATCGACTCGGCATTATATTGCCCCGGATCCAGCGCCTTGCCGATCCGCAGCAGCCGGTCGCCGTCGCGAAGCACCTTCATGTCGTCTGCGTCGTAATTCTCCTTCTCGTCCACGGTGACCGCGATCGGGCCCGTGTCCGCCTCGAGGGCCCGCTCGAGCAGCCGGGGCGAGATCAGGGTGTCGCCGTTGAGGAGGAGCGTGTCGCGGTCCAGCTCCGCCCGGGCCATCCAGACCGAACCGAGATTGTCGGCGACATGGTAGAAGGGGTTGAACAAAGTCCGGACGCCCGAGCGCCGGGCCGCGACCTGCGCCACCGTCTCCTCCGCGAAGCCGGTGACGACGACGATGTCGCCGATTCCGGCGCCCTGGAGCGAGTCGAGCTGCCATTCGAGCAAGCTTCGGCCGTTGAGGTTGATCAGGCATTTCGGCCGCTCGGCGGTGAGTGGAAGCAGCCGCGAACCCTTGCCGGCGCTGAGGATGATGGCTTTGCCGATGGTCATGAAGAAGGCCGCACCTTTTGAGGCCGCGGCCCATCGCGCGACACTTTCCAAACCAGCCTGTTACATTTTGACTTGGGCAAAGTTGGGGCGGCGCCTTTCCCCTCGATAAGCGACATGCGCCCCCGCATCGTTCGATTCGGCAGGGCCTCGGCGGCGGGCCGATCGGGCGTTGCGGATCGGCAACGGCAACCGGATTAACGGCGCCGGGTCGAAGTTTTCGATGGCTCCGGCAGGTCGATGCTGTGATGAATTTGCGACTATGGGGGATTGGACCGCGATCGTGCTGGCCGGACGCCGGCCGGGGGAGAACGGCTTCGCGGCTTCGCATGGCGTCGCGGCGAAGGCGCTGATCCGCGCCGGCGGCGAGCCGATGCTGGGCCGGGTGGCCCGGGCCCTGCTGAAATCCCCTTCGATCGGCCGGATCGTGATTCTCGCCCAGGAAGCCGACACGCTTCTCGCCGGCGATCTCGACTGGATGGCCGCCGAGCCGAGGATCTCGACCTTCCAGTCGGGTGACGGCATTTCGGCCAGCGTCGGCCGGCTGGCCGGGACCGGGGCGGCGCCCTTTCCCGTCCTGGTCACCACCGCCGACCATGCCTTGCTTCGGCCAGAGATGGTGGAGGCGTTCATCGCCGGGGCCGAGGGGGTCGACGTGGCCTTCGCGATGGTCGAGCGCAAGATCGTCGAGAAGGCCCATCCCGACACGAAGCGGACCTGGGTCAAGGCGGCCAACGGCCATTTCAGCGGAGCCAATCTGTTCGCACTGCTCACGCCCGCCTCGGCTCGGGGAACCGACTTCTGGGCCCGGGCGGAAAAGGACCGCAAGCGCACCCTGAAGCTGCTGAGCTTCCTGGGGCTCGGAATCTTCCTTCGGGCGGTGACCCGGACCATCTCCCTCGAAGCCGCGGCCGAGGGCGCCGGCCGCAAGGCGGGCTTCCGGCTGAAGGCGGTGCTCCTTCCCTTCGCGGAAGCGGCGATCGACGTCGACAAGCAGTCGGATCTCGAGCTGGCGGAGCGGATCCTCGCGAAGCGGGGCGCGTGAGGGCGGACGGCGCGTCGATATATCAGGAATGCCCTTCTTTCCCTCTCCTGCGAAAAGCGGGAGAGGGGATTGCGGCTCCGGCGCCAGGTTTCAGGTCCGCAGCGATCCTTTCTTCATCGCCCCCGGGTCGAGGAGCGGGCCGCGAGCGTCGGTGCGCTCGTAAGGCTGGGGGGAAGCGTGGACGGATCGGCGAAGTCGATCGACCGGGCCGGGAGCGCGGGTCCGCGCGGCGCCGGGCGCCCGGGCCGGACCTCGGCTGCCGGCGAAGCGCCCGGCGTCGGCGTGGAGAGTGGCTGGACCGTGCGCGCTGCGGGCGTCGCGGCCGAGCCTGTCGATTCGAACGCCCTGAACGCGAGGCGCTCGTCCAGGCCGTTCCGAATGACGACCACATGGTCGCGACCCACCTGTTTCAGGACGACGCCGGGTGCGATCTCCTCGCCGATGCCGAAGCTTCCTTGAGCCCCGCCGGACCGGCTGACGATCGCCGACCCGCCCCCCGTTCGCCGGTCCTGACGGAGGCCGTGGAGCGTCAGGTCGGCCGCTGCGACCGGGGCGGCCGAATCGACGGCGGCGGCGAAGAAGGGATCGAAGCCGGTGAGCAAGGCTGCCGGCTGAAGCTCGGCCGGCCGGACTGCGCGCTCGGGCCGACCGTCGAGCGGAGTGACGATCACGCCGTAGAGGGCCACGCACTGATAGGCGATAAGCGCAGCCAAGGCCGCACCCCCCATGCGGGGAAGGTAGGATCCCGGATAACGGTCGATGTGGCGCAGGCGCCGTCGTGCCGACCGACCGAGCAGGGCCAGACCGGCCGCCGCGAAGCGATCGCGCAGCGGCCGATCCGGCAACGGCTCCGGACCCATGTCGGCAGCCCGGTCAGCCGGCGGTACTGGTCCTGATCGTGCCGTTCACGCCGGCGGGGAAGAAGCCTCCCGCGGTCGCCGCCGCGGGCGTCAGGAAGACGATGTTGAGCACGTCTCCGGCGCTTCGGCTGTAAGCAAGCCCGTTGGCGTCGGAGGGGACGATGTTCGACTGATTGCCGCGCGGCGCGACTCCCTGGTCCTTGTCGGTGGGATCGTCGAGGCTGTCCCTGGCGTCGGAGATCCGCTCCGTCGCGGTGATCAGTGACGGCGTCTGGATTCCCTTCGTGTAGAGTTCCGCCCGGATCAGGCCGGCATGATAGGCCTCGGCGGCCAGAATCCCCGCGGCGGCCTCGAGGAAGGTCTTGTTCGTGATCAGGGGCGAGGCGCCCTTGTATGCGGTTACGCCTACATCTTCGAAGATAAACGCACCGAGGAGGAAATTCTCCTCGGACGCATAAGGATCGAACGTCTGGCCGGCAGTGATCAGTCCCGCCGCGCGGGCCGCCGCGCTGAACGCGCCCTCTGCCGAAATGTCCAGTGCAGGCTGCGCCACCGCCGTCGCGCCGATCGCCTGGCGCAGGAAGGCAACGTGGGCCCGTTCGTCCATCGCGATCTCTCGCGCTTCGAGCTCGATCCGGGAATCGACGAAGGGCACTTTTCGGCCGCCGGTCACTTGGCCGCGAGTCCCGGTTCCGCCGAGCAGGCTGTCGGGCAGCGGCCCTCCAAAGGCGGCGAAGGCGTAAAATTGCGCCTCGAGATATTCGAGATTGAGCGCGAAATTCAAAATGTCGCCATCGGTGATCGCTCCGGAGGGCGGAGGCGGCGGCGGAGGCGTAGAGGTGGGCGGGGGCGGCGGAGCCGGCGGGTTCGGATTGTCGTTGTCATCGCCGCCGCAGCCGCTGAGCAAAGTCGCTCCCGCCGCGAGCATCGCCGCGGAACTGCCGCTCCGAAGGAACGCTCGGCGCTCCTCCCGCCTCTTGTCGCAGGCGTCCAGGACTTCAAGCATCTTGTCGTTGTCGATCATGTCGGCCTCCCGTGCCTTGTTCTATTCGCGAAGCTCAGCCCGCAGAGCTCATCCTGATCGCGCCGTTCACCCCGTTGGGGAAGAAGCCGCCCTGCGCCGTCGCGGCCGCCGTCAGGTAAACGATGTTGAGAACGTCGGCGGCGCTTCGGCTGAAAGCGAGGCCGTTGGCATCGAAGGGCCCGATGTTCGCCGCATTGTCGCGCGGTGCGATGCCCTGGTCCTTGTCCGACGGATCGTCGAGGCTGTCGCGGGCGTCCGAGATCCGCTCCGTGGCCGTGATCAGCGCGGGAGCCTGGATACCCTTTTGGTAAAGCGTCGTCCGGATCAGTGCCGCATGATAGGCTTCCACCGCCAGGATTCCGGCGGCCGCTTCGAGGAACGTCTTGTTGGCGATCAAAGGAGCCGCACCCTTGTAGGCAGTCACTCCGACATCCTCGAAGATGAAGGCGCCCAGAAGGAAGTTCTCGTCATTCGCATAAGGATCGAAGGATTGGCCCGGGCCGATCAGCCCGGCGGCGCGGGCCGCGGCCGAGAAGGCGCCGTTCGGATCGGAGCTGATGTCGATCGCCGGCTGGGCGACCGCGGCCGCGCCTAACGCGCCTCTGAGGAACTCGACGTGAGCGCGCTCGTCGGCGGCGATCTCCGCAGCATATTGCGACACCTTGGTATCGGTAAAGTTGACCTTGCGGCCGCCGCGCACGGTGCCTTGGGTCCCGGTGCCCGACAGGATGTTCTGCGGAAGGCCGGTGCCGAAGAAGGCGAAATAGTAGAATTGCGCCTCGAGATATTCGAGGTTGAGCGCGAAGTTGAGAATGTCCGGATCGGACGGAGCCGCCTGGGCGTGCAGCGGTCTGCCGTCCAGGGTCAGGATGAGCGGCGTCGCCACTGCGGCCGCTGCCGCCATCTTGAAGAAGGAGCGCCGTTCGTCCCGCCGCTTGGCGCGCGCCTCCATGACCTCGATGAGCTTGGTACCGTCGGTCATGGTCGCCTCCCAGAATTGATATGAAAAATGAAAAACTTAGCCCGCTTCATCGTTCCGCGCCTGCTTCGGTTAGAACCGTGAAGGCACCGAACTAAACCGGCCCGGCACGGAGAGCCCGCCGGGGCCAAATGTAGGTTAGGATAGAGTGTAGAATGGAGCGGCGGAGACGACTTCGACCGGGTCCGGCTCGCGCGACTCCCGGCTGTTTCGATAGCGGCTCGGATCGTCCCCGAACCGGACCGTGAAAGCGCGCGAAAACTGGCTTCGGCTGGCATAGCCCACGGCGGCGGCGATCGACTTCACCGGCATGTCCGACTCGGCCAGCATCCGGGCGGCGATGCGCATCCTCACGGTCTGCACATATTCCATCGGAGTGCAGCCGTAGCTCGCCGAAAATTGTCTGTTGAAGCAGGAGCGGCTCATTCCGGCGAGCGCTGCGAGACTGTCCACGCTATGCGAATCCGCCGGCATTGCGGCGATGGCGGCGACCGCTCGGACCAGCTGGGGGTTCCTGAGCACGCGATCGAGGGGCGAACCGCCCGCCCGCCGGGCGAGGTGGCTTCGAACGACCGCGACGAGGATCTGCTTCATCAGCGCTTCCACCATCTGCTTCGTGCCCGGGCCCGGATGGCGCAGCTCCACTGCGATCGCCTCGAACAGAAATGGAAGCGGCCCGCCCTCGCATTCCTCCAGGAGCGGCCGGTCGAGACTGTCGAACAGGCCGGCCGTCCCGCCCAGCCCGACGGAAATGGAGCCGCAGCCGAGAACCATCCCGGGCATCCCGCTCGAGGAGGCGCGGAACCTCACCAGGCCGGGTGCGAGCGGGCAGGCGTCGGCCAAATCGACGACGGTGAGGATCGGCGCGGGGCCCTCGATCCGCTTCGCGAG
>DASQZF010000002.1:0-5058 GCA_035638835.1 Allosphingosinicella sp.
TGTCTGCTCATTTCACCGGCGTCAGCGAACATTCTCGCCCACATTCCCCACCCCAACCCCTCCCCTGAAGGGGAGGGGCTTTGATTCCGAGCGCTTCGCAAGGGTTATGCAAAGGTCCCGCAAGGGAGGGGTCAGGGGTGGGTCCGCCGAAGGCGGCCGAAACTCCGACTCCGTAAAGTCTCGCTACGCTCACCTACCCACCCCCAGCCGCTTCCTTCCAGGGAGGGGAGTCAGGCCGCGCTCTGCGCCCCGTCCCCGTACAATTCCCTTGCCCGGTCCTCGAACGCCCCGATCATCCGCCTGAGCGCCCGGTCGAACATCTGGCCGGCGAGGCTCTCGAAGAGTCGGTTCTTGAAGGCGAAGTCGACGCAGAAGTCGATCTCCGTGCCGCCCTGCCCGTCCGGCCTGAACACCCAGCTGTTCTGCAGATATTTGAGCGGACCCTCGATATATTCGGCATGGACCCGGGTCGGCCGCTGCTTCTCGACCCGCGAGGTGAAGGTCTCCTTGATCGCCTTGAAGCCGACGACGAGGTCGGCGACCATCAAAGTCTCGCTGTCGGAACGGATCCGAGTCGCCGCCACCCAGGGCAGGAATTCCTGGTAGCGCTTCACGTCGGCGACCAGATCGAACATCTGCTCGGGCGTATAGGGCATTCGCCGGGTTTCGGTGTGGCGGGGCATGATTACCTCGTCATCCCGGCGGAAGCCGGGACCTCGGGGAGACCCGCCGTGCCTCTTTCTCGTTGAGGTCCCGGCTTTCGCCGGGATGACGGAGGGGGCCTGGTCATCCCCGTTTAACGCCCGACCCTCAGCTTCGCTTCCCTCGCCGCCTTCATCTTCGCGAAGTCGTCGCCGGCATGGTAGCTCGACCGGGTGAGCGGGCTCGCCGCGACCAGAAGGAAGCCCTTGGCGCGGGCGATCGCCCCGTAGGCGGAGAAGGCCGCCGGAGTGACGAACTCCTCAACTTTTGCGTGGCGCGGGGTGGGCTGGAGATACTGGCCCATCGTCAGGAAATCGACGTCGGCGGAACGCATGTCATCCATCACCTGATGCACTTCGAGGCGCTGCTCGCCGAGGCCGACCATCACGCCCGACTTGGTGAAGATGCTCGGATCCTGCCGCTTGACGCTCTCCAGAAGCCGAAGCGAGGCGTAGTAGCGGGCGCCGGGACGGATGGTCGGATAGAGGCGCGGGACCGTCTCGAGATTGTGGTTGTAGACGTCGGGCCGGGCGGCGACGATCGCCGCGACCGCGCTCTCCGGCTTGTTCCGGAAATCGGGAGTGAGGATCTCGATGGTCGTCGAGGGGGTGTTGCGACGGAGCGCCTCGATCACCCGGACGAACTGCCTGGCCCCGCCGTCGGGGAGATCGTCGCGGTCGACCGAGGTGACGACGATATGGGTCAGGCCGAGCTCCGCTGCGGCCGTGGCGACATGCTCGGGCTCGAGCGGGTCGATGGCCCGCGGCATGCCCGTCTTGACGTTGCAGAAGGCGCAGGCCCGGGTGCAAGTGTCGCCCAGGATCATCACCGTCGCGTGCTTCTTGGTCCAGCACTCGCCGATATTGGGGCAGGCCGCCTCCTCGCAGACGGTGGCGAGGTTGAGGCTGCGCATCAGCTTCTTGGTCTCGGCGAAGCCGGTGCTGGTCGGGGCCTTGACCCTGATCCAGTCGGGCTTGCGCTGGCGCGGCGCTGGCGCGGGGACGAGGATCGGATCGGCATCGCTCATGGGGGGCAGATAGCGATCCCCGCCCCTCTTCACAACAAGCCGACATGTCATCCGCTCGGCCGAAGCGAGGCTCCCGAGCGATCGGTCCGAAAATTCGTAAACCAGGTGGCCGGGTTCCAGGTCGCCTCGCCCTTGAACGAATAAGTGATGAACTCGGCCCGTCCGCCGATAGCCTCGACCGGAACGGCTCCCCCCAGCCCGCCGCTCTCCAGCGGAAACCGGCTGTCGGCGCTGTTGTCGCGATTGTCGCCGAGCAGGAAGACATGCCCTTCCGGGATCTTGTACGGCGCAGTGTCGTCCTGGCGGCCCGGATACAGGTCGAGGACGTCGTAGGAACGTCCCCCGGGCAAGGTTTCTCTCAGGACATGCAGACGGCAATAGGTGGCGTCTCGATCGGTGCCCGGACGCGTCTGCGGATCGTTCGAGGGACAGCGCAGGTTCGAATCGGTTCGAAAGCGGCGATAGCCCAGATCCAGGGTCGGGACGGGCCTTCCGTTGAGCCACAGCCGGCCGCTCACCATCTGCACGGTATCGCCGGGCAGGCCGACGACCCGCTTGATGAGGTCCTCGCTGTTTTCCGTCCCGGCCCGCAAGAGGATCACGACGTCGCCCCGTTCGGGCATCGAGCCGAACAACCGGCCTTTGAGGAACGGCAGTGGGTGAAAGCTCGGCGAGGCGTAGGACCAGCCGTAGGCGTATTTGCTGACCACGAGGTGATCGCCGACCCGCAGTCCCGGCATCATCGATTCGGATGGGATGTAAAAGGGTTTCGCCACCAGGCTGTGGAAGGCGAGCACGAGCAGGAGCAGTCCCGCCCAGCTACGGAATTCGGCGACCCAGTTGGTCCGCTTCGGAGTCTCGAGGCTTTCGGTCATGCGCCGATCAAGCCGCTTACGCCGGGGGGCGCCACTCATGTCGTGTCCGGACAGGCCGAAAACGCGTCCGGGCAGCGCCCGGGTCGCATCCGAAACCTCTATCGGGAGCGAAACTCGTCATAGGTGAGCGCGCCGTCCCGATCCCGGTCGAGCGCATGGAATGCGGACCGGCTGCTGTCGGCGGAAGCGGCGATGGACGGCGCCGCCAGTCCGCCGCCCAGCATCGCCCCGGCCGCGACCGCGGCGGCGATCCGCCAGTGCGACCTGGGCCGCCGGCATACGTTCCCTTGAGGGTCGAGCTGCTCGTCGATGAAGGATCTCACGGCCTCGCTGGCCGTGCGTCCCTCCCGTCGGCACTTCTCCCTGAACGCGGCCTTCGTCTCGTCCGGCAGCCGGATCTCGATCGAGTCGTTCTTCTTGGTGAATTTCCCACTGGCCATTGGAGCGCTCCCGCAAGTGCGACCTGCTTAGCGCCCTCGCGTGTTCCGCGCCACTATGCACCCAAGACCCTTGCCGATCTCGCGAAGCCGGCGCCGGTCGGCCTCTCGACTCGCATCCGGCCGGGCTCGCGTCGGCCCTGCCTCTCGCCACCGCACGGCTTGCGGCTGCGGCGGCTTGGGGTTAGCCGGGCGTCCGATGGACATCGTGATCGCCACCCTCAGCTCGCCAGTCATATTGTTCTTCATTCTCGGCCTGGCAGCAGCCTTCGCCCGCTCCGACCTCACTATTCCGGAGGCGGTGGCGAAGGGGCTTTCCATATACCTGATGATCGCGATCGGCATGAAGGGCGGGGTCGCGGTATCGAAGAGCGGCTTCACGCCCGATCTCGCCGCGGCGGCGGCGGCCGGCGTCGCCCTGAGCTTCGCCCTGCCCTATCTCGCCTTCGGGCTGCTGACTCGGTTCGGCCGGATCGACCGGGTGAATGCCGGCGCCGTCGCCGCCCATTACGGTTCGGTGAGCGTCGTCACCTTCGTCACCGCCGTCGAGATCCTCGATCGACAGGGGCTGGGTCCGGCCGGCTATATGGTCGCGGTCCTCGCGTTGATGGAGACTCCGGCGATCATCAGCGGCCTCTTGCTCGCCCGTCGCGGCGAGCGCGGCGACGGCGACCGGGCGGGCGGGCTGTGGCACGAAGTCCTTCTCAACGCCTCGGTCGTATTGCTGATCGGAAGCTTCGTCATCGGTTTTGCCGCGGGCGCCGAGGGCTTCGCCGCCACCGCGCCGCTGTTCGACGGCCTGTTCCGGGGGCTGCTCTGCCTTTTCCTCCTCGACATGGGCCTGGTCGCCGGGCGGCGTTTGATAGAGACCCGAGCCCTCACCGCTCGAGCGGCCGCGCTGGCGATCCTGATTCCGCTCGTCAACGGAGCGATCGGAACCCTGACGGGAAGCGCGATCGGCCTCGACACCGGCTCCGCCGCAGCCCTGGGCATACTGGCGGCGAGCGCTTCCTACATCGCGGTTCCGGCGGCGATGCGCCTGGCCCTTCCGAAAGCGGATCCCGGGCTGTCGCTGGCGATGTCGCTTGGAGTCACCTTCCCCTTCAACATCATCGCGGGGATCCCTCTCTTCACCATGCTCGCGCAGCGGATCGGATAGAAATGGTCACCACCGTCACTCGGAAACGAGTCGAGATATTGATCGACTCCGCCCTCGCCCCCCGACTCATCCACGCGGCCGCGGACGCCGGGATCGAGGGCTACACGTTGATCCCGGTTCAGTCGGGCGCCGGGCGCGGCGGCAGATGGCGGGACGATGCCGTCTCGGGAGCTTCGGCCAAGTCGATCTTCCTCACCATCGCGTCGGAGGAAAAGGCGGCGCGTCTGGTCGATGCGCTAGCGCCCAATCTCGACGCCCATGGGATGCTGCTGACGCTGTCCGATGTCGAAGTCGTCAGGGGAGAACGTTTCTGATGCCCGAATTCCGCACCCTCCTCGCCGGCTATCACCGCTTCCGGGAAGAGCAATATGACCTTCAGAGGCGCCGTTGGGAGGGGCTGGCCTCGGGCCAGGAGCCGCCGGTCATGGTGATCGGCTGCTGCGACAGCCGGGTCGACCCGGCGATGATCTTCGACACCGAACCGGGCCAGGTCTTCACCCTTCGCAACGTGGCCAATCTCGTTCCCCCTTACGAGGTCGGCGGCGGCCTTCATGGCGCCTCCGCGGCGATCGAGTTCGCCGTCGTCAACCTCGCGGTGCGGCACGTCGTCGTCCTTGGCCACGGCGCCTGCGGCGGAGTGCGGGCCTCGCTGGAGGGCTCGAAACTCGGAGCGTCCGGAGAAAGCTTCATCAACGGCTGGATCTCGATCCTCAGCGAAGCCCGCGACCGGGTCCTCGAACGCAACGAGCCGGATCCCCAGCACGCGCTGGAGCTGGAGGGGGTACGGATCAGCCTCGCCAATCTGCGTACCTTCCCGTGGGTGCGGGAGCGTGAGGCCGACGGGCGGCTGAAGCTGCA
>DASQZF010000003.1:0-34729 GCA_035638835.1 Allosphingosinicella sp.
GCTCCGGCCTCCGGCCGAGCTGCTCGGCCAGGGCCGGGGCGTGGCTCAGGATGGTCCCGAGATGGTCGGTGAGGCCGGGCCGGGCCTCGAGCAGGCGGTAGAAATTGACCCCGCTCGGAAGCCTGGTGACGACGTCGTCGAAGCGGTTCATCGCCCGCATCGGATCCGGCGCCCGACCGAACGCCTCGATCAGGACCGGAAGCATCGCCTCGAACGCCTCGCCGGCCGCCGCGGTTCGGAGCGAGCGCGCCTTGCCGCCGCGCCAGCCCTCGATCCGGAGCCGGGCCGAGACCGGATCGTCGAAGCCGGCCGCGCCCAGATGCGACTCCAGGGCTTCCGGGTTGAGCGGCACCCTTTGCTCGCCATGGCCGGCGAGGCCATCATAGAGCTCGCCGCAGCGGCTTATCGGAGCTTCCAGGAGGTGGAGCAGCGCCTCGCCCGAGACGAGCCCGTGGAGCCTCGCGACATTGTCGATCGCCGCCGGATCCGAGGGCAAAGCGTGGGTCTGGCGGTCGTCCACCATCTGCAGCCGATGCTCGATCGTCCGAAGCAGACGATAGGTCCCGGCGAGGTCGTCCGCCGTCTCGGCGGGGATCCGTCCGGACTCCTTCAGTGCCGCGAGCGCATGGAGGGTCGCCGGAGCCCTCAGCGCCGGCTCGCGACCGCCGTGGATGAGCTGGTGGATCTGGGCGAAGAACTCGATCTCGCGGATCCCGCCCCGGCCGCGCTTGACGTCGAAGCCGGGCCCGAAGATCTGGCCCTGGGAATAATGGTCGCGGATCCGGCGGGTGATCGCCTGGACCTCGCCGATCGCCCCGAAATCGAGCGAGCGCCTCCAGACGAAGGGATGAAGCGCGTCTAGGAAATAGCGGCCCACCGATTCGTCGCCGGCGACCTGCCGGGCGCGAACGAACGCCGCCCTCTCCCAGGGCAGCGCCGAGGATTCGTAATAGGAGATCGCGGCATCGACAGGGAGGGCGATCGGAGTGGCTTCGGGCGAGGGCCTGAGGCGAAGATCGACCCGGAAGACATAACCTTCCGCCTCCCGCTTCTGGAGAAGCTCGACCAGCCGGTTGCCGATCCTCAAGGCGCCCTGCCCAGCTTCTTCGCGCGGTTTCAGCGGCAGGGTCGCCGGGTCGTAGAGGAAGAGCAGGTCGACGTCGGACGAATAATTGAGCTCGCGGCTGCCATGCTTGCCCAGCGCGATGACGGCGAAGCCGCGCGGCGCGTCGTCAGGCGTGCGCTCGGCGAAGGCGGCCGCAAGCGCCCGTTCGAGGGCCCGGTCGGCAAAGCCGGCGAGGGCCTCCATCAGCCGCTCGAGCGGGATCGCCCCGGCGAGATCGGCGACCGCCAGGGCCGCGGCGAGAGCGCTCCGCTCGAGCCGGAGCGCGGCGGCCAGATTCCGGGCCGAAGCTCCGGCCAAGGCCGCTCGCGCCATCGCTTCTTCGGCCCGTCCCGCCTCAAGCGCCTCTTCCACATCGGGAAAGCGCTCGAGCTGAAGCCTGAGGAAGGGCGAGTGGGCCCGCGCTCTGGCGAGAGCCTCCTTAACCGCCTCTTCACTCTGTGTCTCATTCATACCACACCCCGAAACAGTAACGTTGAGGGCGCGCAACGGTTGAAACTCCTCAGTTCCCGGCGCGTTCTAGCAATTGTGAGTACGATGAATCCGAGATTAGAAGCCATGGTTCACGCTTCCTCCAGGCGCTTCGTGAAGGTCGCGCCGCCGACCGTTCATGCCGGTGTGGGCAACGCCCTTCGCGAGGCATTCGCGATGGATGGCGAGATCCGTTCCCTGGACATGTTCGAGGAGCTCCTGGTCCGCTTGGATCAGTCCTGACTCTCGTCGGCGCGCTATTCAAGGCATAGTCTATCGTCATTGCGAGGAGCGAAGCGACGCGGCAATCCGGCGGGCCTCGGAGGCCGCGCTGGATTGCTTCGCTTCGCTCGCAATGACGGTTACAGCCTCGGATCCCGATCCCGGCTGAGCTCGTCTACCTCGCTCATGATGCTCTGCAGGGCGGAGCGGCCGCCCTCATTCTCATGCTCGCGGCGCGAGGGGAGCTTGCCGTCGGAGAGCAGGGCTTCGAGGGCGACCCGGCCGCGAGCGACCCGGCTTTTGATCGTCCCGACCGCGCAACCGCAAATCTCGGCCGCCTCCTCATAGGCAAAGCCGCCCGCCCCGACCAGGATCAGGGCCTCGCGCTGCGGCTGGGGAAGATGGAGCAGGGCGCGCTGCATATCGGTCAACTCGACATGCCGATCCTGGCTCGCCGGAGCGGCGAGCATCTTGGAGGCGGTGATCTCGTCCCATTCGCCCTTAAAGCGGGCGCGGCGCATCTGGCTCAGGAACAGGTTCCTGAGGATGATGAAGGTCCAGGCCCGCATATTGGTCCCGGCCTGGAACCGCTTGCGCGCAGCCCAGGCCTTCAGGAGCGTTTCCTGGACGAGATCGTCCGCCAGGTCGCGGCTCCCCGAGAGCGAGCGGCCGAAGGCGCGCAGATGGGGAATGACCTGCGCGAGCTGATCCTTGAACTCGTCGTCCGGCAGCGGCACCGGCTCGAAGCGCGGCGTCTCGATGTCGTCTTCGTCTATTTCCGGCTGCTGAACCAAGCTGCCCCCGTTATACGCTATACTGTCGCTCATGCGGTGCTGACGGGCCGAAGCCCCTTCTCATCGGTCAAGGATGTAGGCCTCTAGAGAAAGAGAAACAACAACAGCGCGAACGCAATGATGACCAATCCGAGGGAGATCGGCAGAATATAACGAGTCATGTGGGGGGTCGCCCCCCCGCGCGCGCTCGTCGTGTCGATATGCTGTTCGCGCTCGTCCATGATCCCTCGGTTCCGCTCGTTATGTGGGCGCAACGCCCGCTGCCGGGGCGGGTTCCTGAGGGACGATCACTTTTCCGGGCCGGAAGGGACAGTCACTTTTCCGGACCCCGCATGAATGGCTCTACCGTCGTGCGGAAAAGTGACTGTCCCAGATGCCTATCCCGGCAGCGTCGCGCTGTCGAAGAACAGGGCCTGAGCGATCGCGGCCTTTACGGTCGAGCGCTGGAACGGCTTGGTGATGAGGAAGGTCGGCTCGGGCCGCTCCCCGGTCAGGAGCCGCTCGGGAAAGGCCGTGATGAAGATGACCGGCACCTGGAATTCCGCGAGGATGTCCTTGACCGCGTCGATCCCGCTGCTGTCGTCGGCGAGCTGGATGTCGGCGAGGACCAGGCCGGGGCGCCGGGCCATGGCCTGGGCATAAGCCTCGTCGCGGGTGACGGCCACTCCGGTGACGCTGTGGCCGAGGTCGCGAACGATCGTCTCGATGTCCATCGCGATGATCGGCTCGTCCTCGATGATGAGGACTTCGGCCCGGGTCTGGCGCTCGATCTCGGCGAGGGCCTCGGAGACAAGCCGCTCGACGTCCTCGGCCGAGGCGCCGATCAAATAGCCCGCGTCCTCGGGCGTAAAGCCTTCCATCGCGGTGAGCAGGAGCGCCTGGCGCGAGAGAGGCGTGATCCGGGCGAGGCGGGCCTGGGCAATCCCTTCCGGATCGTCCGAATCGGCGGCGTGCGGATCCTCCTCGATATTGGCCGACGACCAGATGGCGTGGAAGGTGCGGTAGAGTCCGAGCCGCGGATCGACGTCGCGCGGGAACTCGTTCGGCGCCGCGACGATTGCCTCCAGCGTCGCTTTCACGAAAGCGTCGCCATGGCCCTGGGTGCCGGTGAGCGCGCGCGCATAGCGCCTCAGGAAAGGAAGGTGCGGCGCGAGATCCTGACCAAGCGACATGTTTATTTCGACTCCTGTTCGATCCGGGTCCTATTGAGGCTGCGCCCGCGCTTTGCAACCCGCGATCAGGCGGATGCAACGCCACGTACAGGAGGAATTTTCGGCCCGGTCCGCTCCTCACTCGGCGTTGGAACCAATCAGCGAGTTTTTTGTTTCCACGGCGACTGCGGGCCAGTATCGGGCCGCGGGGCGGGTCCTGCGCTTGAGGTTTTCGATTTCGATCGTGGCCGCGGGATGCCTGTTTTAATGCTGCGGGCGCGGCGCCTAAGTCGCGAGGGGTAGACGATTTGAGCTTCGAGAACGAAGGCGACGACGAAAACGATCGCCGGTCCAAGACCGATCCTTCCCCGACCCAGGCCGATAGTGAAAACATGCCCAAAAGCCGGAAGCGTCGCGGCTCCAACAGCGAGATCGGCCAGGCGCTGCGCCAGGCCTATAGCGACGCGGTCGACGAAACCGTTCCCCCCGAATTCCTCGATCTCCTGGGCCGGCTCGGTTAGGATTCGAATTCACTCCCTGAGGCGCCGCTCGGCGGTATCGGAACGGCGTGTCGACTGAAGCGAAAAGCTGGATTGCAGCCCGGTTCGCCCGGCTCTCGACCGGGCTCAAGATGGCGCTCATCTTCAGCGCGGCCCTGCTTCCGCTCGGACTGATCGCGATCTTCATCTCGATCCTGAGCGCGGAAGAGAAGAAGACCGACCGGGCGGAGGAGACCCTGTCGAGGCTCGAGCTCAAGGCTCAGCGGCTCAACTCCGCCTTTTCCCGAAGCGTCCTCACCATCAATACGGCAAGCGTGGCGATCTCGCTCACCCCGGCGGCGTCTCGGGTGTGCGAAACCACTCTCAGGCAGCTGGAGCAGGGCCCGGTCCCGGTCCGCTACGCCCTTTACGCCGGCGACGGCAGCCTGCGCTGCGCGAGCGAGGGTTTCACTCCGTCGGTCGGAGAGGCGCGGGCCCTCCGCTCCGGGACCATCGCTCGCCTGCATCCCGACGGCTCGGCTCTGAGCCTGTTCGTCTTCGGCGATCGCGGCGATCTCGAGGGCGTCGCCGAATATGGCCGGCAGGCACTGAGCGACCTGACATATATTCCGGGCACCAGCCGCGACTTCGATCTCGATCTGAGCGACGGCGCCCGTCGGATGGTGCTCCGCTCCGACTTCAAGGGCGGGGCCTGGCGCCAGCAGGTCCCGGGCACCGAACCGGTGGCGGGCGGCCAGCTCAAGCTGACCATCCTACTCTCGGCGGTTCCGATGACCCTCGCGGACCTTCTCCTGATCCTCCTCCCGGTGCTGATGTGGATGTTCGCGACCGCGATCGGCTGGTGGATCCTCAGCCGCCTGCTGCTCCGGCCGCTGGCGAGGATGGAGCGGGCCGTGGCCGCCTACCGGCCCGGCGACCGCGAGCTCGCCTTGCCCCATGTCGCCACTCCGGCGCGGGAGATCAGGGAGCTTGGCGAGGCCTTCGACCGGGCGGTGCGAACGCTTGCCCGACACGAGGCCGAGCTCGAGGCCGCGGTCGAGCGCCAGACCAAGCTGGTGCGCGAGGTCCATCACCGGGTGAAGAACAACCTCCAGGTGGTCGCCTCGCTTCTCAACATCCACTCGCGCGGCTCGCCCAATGAGGACGTGGCCGCCGCTTATGCCTCGATCCAGCGCCGGGTGGACGCCCTCGCCGTCGTCCACCGCAACCATTTCGCCGAGCTCGAGGAGAATCGCGGCGTCGCCCTGAAGCCGCTCATCTCGGAGCTGGCCGCGAACCTTCGGGCCACCGCCCCGGCCTCGGCGGCCGGGATGGGCATCCGCCTCGGGCTGGAGCCTTATTACGTGACCCAGGACGTGGCCGTCTCGGTCGCCTTCCTGATCACCGAGATCGCGGAATATGCGATGCTGTGCGGCGCCGGGACGGTCGCCATCGCTCTGACCGGCGAAGGGGCGCGCACGGGCACGGCCCAGCTCGCGATCGAATCGGACAGCCTTCGCCCGGGCGCGCTCTGCGACCCGATCCTGAGCGAGCGCTTCGAACGAATCGTCACCGGCCTGTCCCGCCAGCTCCGCTCGACCATAGACCGCGACCTGGAAGCCGGCCGATACACGTTGGCGGTCGCGGTGGTGGACAAGGCGGACCGGTAGAAGGACCGGCAAACCCCACCGTTCGGGCAAACCCCACCGTTCGGGCTGAGCCTGTCGAAGCCCTCTCTTTCCTTTCAGTAAAGGAAAGCCCTTCGACAAGCTCAGGGCGAACGGAGGATGGGCGGCCGCCCCCTATTGGCTCCGGTCGTCCCTGTTCTTCACGTCGTCCGAATAGTCCGGCCTCGCCGCATCCTCTTCGGCGGCGAGCGCGAGATCCTGGCTGTCCTCGCCGGCTTCGACCGCGCTTTCGACATTGGGCTTTGCATCCCGGTGGACTCCGTCGATGTCGCTGTGCGGAGTGGATTTGGGCGGCTTGGTCACGATCGATGCTCCTCTTCGCTCTCTGAAACCGGCGGCGGCGCGGGCCGGTTTCGAAAAATCTGCACGACATGCGATTTTTTTGCGGATCGGCTGGAACCCCTCCAGCCCTTCCTCGTTATGATGTTCGGATAGTGACCTTTTGCCCCCCCCGCTCTCGCTATCCACGACATGAGCCCGGACGCGCCAACCTCCCCCCCCCCGGTGGCGCCTCCGGGCTCAAATTTTTTCTCTTCATTGCGAGCCCTTCGACGCCGCCTGCGGCGGCGCTCAGGATGAACTGCCGCTGCGCGGCAGCGAAGCAATCCAGTGCGGCCGTGGAGGCCCGCTGGATTGCTTCGTCGCTTCGCTCCTCGCAATGACGGATCAGACTACCCCCCTTCATCTTTTATCGACGCCCCGCCGGATTCCCACGTTCGCGGGAATGCCGGTTGCGGAACAATCGGCCCCGCCCCCGCATTTCCATTCTACCTTGCGACGCTGACGCTCCATGCGGACGGCCGAGCATTCGAGGAGACCCAACATGCGTAAGCTTATCACCCTCGCCTTCGTCGCCACTGGCCTGACCCTCAGCGCCTGCAACACGGTTCGCGGAGCCGCCAACGACGTCGAATCGACCACAGACTGCGCCGACGGCAAGCCCGGCAACTGCTGAGCCGCAGCCCTTCGAATCGAAAAGGCCGCCCCCGGGCGGCCTTTTTTTCGGCATTGCGAGATGAGGGAGACCGGCCTCCGCCGGGCAACTGGTTGCTCCGCTCCTTGGTCTCCAAAGGATGGAATCGCCGGCTAAGCGCGCGGCGCGGCGACCAGCTCGACGACGGTGAGCCCGATTCCGGGCGAGGATTCGGGGAGGGTCAGCCTGTAGCGGAACTCGCCGATGCGCTCGACCAGTCCGGCCAGGTCGCGCGACGGATTGTCGCCGTAGGCGGCGGCTGTCCTGGCGCCGACCGGAACTGCCCCGCCGAGAAAGACGAGGCGGTCGCCGCCCTTCGGCTCCCAAAGATATCCGCCCACGCGAAGGCCGCGAAGCTCGGTCGCGAGGCTCAGTTGTCCCGATTCGACCCCGACGTAGCAAAAGCCCTGGGCCGAGCTCACCCACCTTCGGCCACCCGGCCGGACGAAGCGGCACCGGTAGCTTCCCGGCGCCGGAGCCGCCCGGGCAAGCCGCGCGTCCGGCGTCAGTAGATCGCCTTCGGCCGCGATTCGGCGCGACAGATTGGCGGCCCGGCCGGCCGCGAGCGCCCCGCTCCAGCGGCTGGAAATGCCGTCCAGGGCGGCGGCATCGCGCTCCGAGGCGACGCTCCGCCAGGCCTCGGCCTCCTCGACCACGGCCTTCGTGGCGGGGGCTCGAGCGCCGGGGGGCGCGGTCTGGCATGCGGCCGCCCCGGCCAGGATCGCAAGGCAATAGACAAGACGCAGCCGCGACATCGCGAGGAACCCTCCCACCAAATTTCTTCTTCGACGCCCCGAGGCCTTCAGCGCCCAAAAAACCGCCCCGCGGCGGCGTCACCCCCTCCGACGGGCCGAAGCGATCGGCACCACGCCCTCGCCGTCAGCCTCCATCAGCCACGGCGCCAGCTCCCAGCCGTCCATCGCCCGGGCGATGAAGAAGCCCTGGGCATGGTCGCAACCGAGCTGGCCGAGCAAGGCCAGGGTCTCGGCATCCTCCACCCCTTCCGCGGTCGCGGACAGGCCGAGGCCGTGGGCGAGGTCGATCACCGCCTTCACGATCAGCCGCGACTCGCGCGAGCGAACGGCTTCGCGGACGAAGCATTGGTCGACCTTCAACTCGCTATAGGGCAATTGCCGGAGCTGGAGCAGTGAGGAATAACCCGTACCGAAATCGTCGAGCGCCAGGCTCATCCCCTTGAGCCGGAACCGGGTCAGAGTGTCGAGCAGGCGGAC
The DNA here is from genome assembly GCA_035638835.1 of Allosphingosinicella sp. Taxonomy (GTDB): domain Bacteria; phylum Pseudomonadota; class Alphaproteobacteria; order Sphingomonadales; family Sphingomonadaceae; genus Allosphingosinicella. The sequence continues at coordinate 8,134 of DASQZF010000003.1, forward strand.
GAGATGCTGGGTCGCCCCTTCCGTCACCTCGATCGTCAGGCAATTGGCCGGGACCCCCTCGGTCTGGCAGAGCCGGTGCAGATAATCGGGAAAATAGACGTCGCGAAGGCTCAACGCCGAGACATTGAAGGCGATGTTGGTCCGAAGCCCCTGCTCGCTCCAGGTCACCCATTGCTTGAGCCCGCGCCTCAGTACCCGGTCGGTCAGCTCGTCGATCAGGCCGTAGCGCTCGGCGAGCGGGACGAAGGTCGAGGGCTCGATCTGGCCCAGGGTTCGATGCGCCCAGCGTGAGAGCGCCTCCACCCCGACCAGCCGGTTGTCCGCGACCGCAACCTTGGGCTGGTAAAGGAGGGACAGCTCGTCCCGCTCCACCGCCAGCTGAAGCTCCGTGAGGAGATCCGCATCAGAAAGTGATGCAGCCCGCATCCTGCGCCTCCCGTCCCTGAATGGCGTCCATCAGCTGCTGCAGCCGGACCGGCTTCTGCAGCGGCCCGGTCATGCGAAGGCCGAGCGCGGTGCCGAGCCGCATCGCCGCCTCGAGCACTCTCTGGTCGAAGCCGCTGATCGGAAGGACGAGCGATCCGCACTTCTCCTCGGCGAGAAAGCGCAGGAGCTCCACCCCGTCGCTTCGCGGCAATGCGAGATCGAGCACGACCACGTCAGGATCGCAGGCCAGATATTGGCTCCGGAAGCTCTCGGCGGTGACGGTGATGATCGCCTCATAGCCGCATTCCTCGGCGGCGTGGGCGATGAAGCGCGCCACCGAAAGCTCGTCGTCGATCAGGAGCAGCCGCCGGCGCGGCCCGGGCTGCCGGATCAGCGGATGAACCGCCGGCTGGGTGAGAACCGGCTCAGTCATGGCGCGTCCGCCGGGGCATCCGGAGGCCTTCGATCCCGGAGCGGTAGAAGCGGCGCTTCCACAAGCTGAATTCCTCGATGCTGAGCCCGTAGCGATTCAGCGCCTCGTCCAGCCTGAGCCTTCCGTTCTGGACGGCTTCGACCACCTGCGCCTTGCGGCGGGCAACCCAGCGGCGGGTTCCGGCCGGCGGCAGGCTGGTTTCGGGGCTTGCATGGGGATGTGCGCCCGGGGCCGGGCGATGGTGGGAATTGCGGCGATCGGCCATCTCGGCCTCCTTTGCTTCGCCCCCCTCTTGAGCCGACTCAGCACCGACAAAGGTTAAGAAATTCCTAAGAGGCGAGGTTTAGGAAGCGTTACGACGGCGAATCGTTGGGAGGGTGCGGCAATCCGTCATTGCGGGGAGCGAAGCGACGAAGCAATCCAGCTGGCTCGGAGGCCAAACTGGATTGCTTCGCTTCGCTCGCGATGACGGAGTTCATTGCCTCCCTGTGAGCCGCTAAACCGGAGGCGCGACCGCCGCTTCCTTCGCCCGCTTGCGCTCGGTGAACCAGATCACGATCAGCGAGATTTCGTAGAGGAGGATGAGCGGGATCGCGAGCATGAACTGGGAGAGGATGTCGGGCGGAGTCGCGATCGCGGCGATGACGAAGGCGACGAGGATGGCGTAACGGCGGCCGCGCTTCAGCTGGTCCCGGGTCACCAGGCCCGCCCGCTCGAGCAGGAGCAGCAGGATCGGCAGCAGGAAGGAAATGCCGAAGGCGAGGATGAAGTGCATGACGAAGGAGAGATACTCGCCCATCGCCGGCAGCGCCTGCTGCTGGATGCCCTCGATCCGGCCCTCCCAGCCGAGGAAGAATTTGATCGCGAGCGGCATAACCACGTAGTAAGCGAGCGCGCCGCCGGCGATGAACAGCACGGGGGTGGCGAGCAGGAAAGGCAGGAAGGCCCGCTTCTCCTTGGCGTAGAGGCCCGGCGCGATGAACATCCAAAGCTGGGTGGCGATGATCGGAAAGGCGAGGAAGAAGGCGGCGAACAATGCCACCCTGACCTCGGTGAAAAACGCCTCGTGGAGCTTGGTGTAGACCAGCCGGCCTTCCCCGGGCCCGCCGAAGCCGTCGATCAGCGGCTGGACGAGGAAGCCGAAAATCGGGCCGGCGAAATAGAAGCTGATCGCGAAAGCAAGTCCGAGCGCGACGAACGACCAGATCAGCCGCCGCCTGAGCTCGACCAGATGCTCCATCAGCGGAGCGCGGGTCTCGTCGATCTCGCTCATGGAAGGGGTCCGGCGGCGGCGGGCGGAGGAGTCGGTGCGCGTTCAGGCTCGGAGTCCGAGTCCGGCGCCGGGAGCTCGGCCGGCACGGCGAGCGCTTCGGGATCGGCCATCGGCTCGGCGAATGGGTGCTCGGCGAGGATCCGAGCATTTTCGTTGCGCCACTTCTTCTCCATTTCCTCGAGCTCCGACTCGCGGATCATCGTGTCGATGCCGGAGCGGAAATGCCTCGCCATGCCCCGGGCGCGGCCGACCCATTCGCCGACGGTGCGCATCACCCGCGGCAGATCCTTGGGCCCGATCACCACCAGCGCCACGACTGCGATGACGAGAAGCTCCATATAGCCGATGTCGAACATCAGACGCGCCTTTCGCGCGGGATCTTAAGGCTCGCGGCGCTTGTCGAGGTCGATCTCGCCGCTGCGCTCGGCTGGGGGCGTGACCGTCGCCTCGTCGGTGAGCCGCCGGGGAGGCTCGGTCGTCCTGCTGGCCGCGGCGGCGGCCTCCTCATCCTCGGTCATGCCCTTCTTGAAGCTCTTCAGGCCCTTGGCGACGTCGCCCATCATCTCGGAGAAACGGCCCTTGCCGAAGAGAAGCAGGATGATCACTCCGACCACCAGCCAATGCCAAATGCTCAACCCGCCCATGATCGTTCTCCAATGACGTCGAGGGGTAACTAGTCCCGACGGGACTTAGTTTCCACCCCACCCTCGTCATCCCTGCGAAAGGGGGGATCCAGTCCGGCCGCCGGGCTGGATTCCCGCTTCGTGGGAATGACGCAGACTCAGTCGGCCTCCTCCGTTTCGTCGCCCATCCCTTCGAGCCCGAGCTGCTCCATCGCCGCGTCGATCGGATCGAGCAGGCCGGCCGCCTTGAGATCGTCGAGGCCGGGCAGGTCGCGCCGGCTCTCCAGCCCGAAATGGGCGAGAAAGGCCGGCGTGGTGGCGTAGATGAGGGGACGGCCCGGCGCTTCGCGGCGGCCCGCGGGCCTCACCCAGCCCGCCTCCATCAGCACATCCAGAGTGCCCTTCGAGATCTGGACCCCGCGGATCGCCTCGATCTCCGCCCGGCTGACCGGCTCGTGATAGGCGACGATGGCGAGCGTCTCGACCGCGGCGCGCGAAAGCTTGCGGGTCTCGTCGCGCTCGCGCCTCAGGATGAAGGCGAGGTCCGGAGCGGTCTGGAAATGCCAGCGCCGGCCGCGCTCGACCAGCTCGACGCCGCGCCCCTCATAATGGCGCGCAAGCTCGGCGAGAGCGGCAGGGATGTCCACTTCCGGCCCGACATGGGCCGCGACGTCCTCCGCGGTCATCGGCTCCTCCGCCGCGAAAAGCACCGCCTCGACGGCTCGAAGGCTGTCGTCCATCCCGATCATATCCCCCCCTCCCTGTAAGGGAGGGGCCGGGGGTGGGTAGGCGAGCGAAGCGAGACTGATCCGACTCCGAGTTTCGGCCGCCTTCGGCGGACCCACCCCCGGCCCCTCCCTTGCAGGGAGGGGAAGTTGAGCACAAGCGCTGCCACCCTCACGCCGCCCGGATGAAGAGGGGCTCGAACGCCCCTTTCTGGTCGAGCTCGACCCGGCCCTTGCGCGCGAGCTCGAGCGCTGCGACGAAGCTGGAGGCGAGCGCCGACTTGCGGAACTCGCCGTCCTGGGTATCGGGCAGGAAGGCCTCGATCCGAGTCCATTCCAGCCTCGTCCCGAGCATCCGCTCGACCCTTGCAAGCGCCTCGTCGAGGGTCATCACCGGTCGCCGGGCGACGACATGGAAAGCCGGCTCGCTTCTCGCCCGGACCGAGCCGTAGGCGGCGATCAGATCGTAAAGCTCCGCCTGCCACGACGACCGGCGAACCACGCGCAGCCCCTCCGGAGCGCCGCGCCGGAACACGTCGCGCCCCAGCCGGTCCCGGCCGAGCAGCCGAGCCCCGGCCTCGCGCATCGCGGCGAGCCGCTGAAGCCTCAGCTGGAGCCGCATCGCCAGTTCCTCGGGGCTTGGATCGGCTTCCTGCTCGCGCGGCAGAAGCAGGCAGGACTTGAGATAGGCCAGCCACGCCGCCATCACGAGATAGTCGGCGGCGATCTCGAGCTTGAGCTTCTTCGCGTCGGCGATGAAGGCGAGATATTGCTCGACGAGGGCGAGGATCGAGATCTTGGCCAGATCGACCTTCTGCGAGCGCGCCAGGGTCAGGAGCAGATCGAGCGGCCCTTCCCAGCCGTCGAGCTCGAGGGTCAGCCGATCGGCCTCCCGGACCGGGGCCGGGGAGTCGAACCGGTCGAAGGTTTCCTGCTCGCCCATCGGGCACGAGCTTAAGAGCGGACGGGGCCGAAACGAAGGGGAATCGCGCCCTTATGCACAGCATTTTTGACGCCTTGCCACGCCAGGATCCAATGATACAAAATATCCGGAAAATAATGGAAGGGAGAGCCATGCGTACGCCCCTCATCCTCGTCACCCTGGCGGCCGCCTCTTTCGCCGGCGCCGATTCCGCATCGGCCCAGGGCCGCAACCGGACCCCGGCCGCAGCCCCTTCCAAACCGAGCGGGAGCCTCACCGCCTTCCGCTCCGATTCCGAGCTGCGCGCCTTTCTGCGCCGCCTCAAGCGGCAGGAGGATGCGAATCCCCCGATACCCGTCCCAGTGATGATGGAAACACCGCCGCCGGCCCCGCCGCCGCCTTCGCCCCCTCCGCCGCCGGGCGCTGCGGTTCCGGCGCCGGTCACCACCGTCAGCGGGGAGGAATTTTTTCAGACCGCCCAAAGCAAGGCGGCCGACGGCATCACCAACAACCAGGAGGCGAATGTCGACGAAGGCGGAATCGTCAAGATGCGCGGCGACACGCTCGTCATCCTTCGTCGCGGCCGGCTGTTCACCGTCTCGCTCGCCGGCGGTACGATGCGCCCGATCCACTCGATCGACGCCTCCCCCCCGGGCGTGAGCGGCCGCGGCGATTGGTATGACGAGATGCTGATCTCGGGCGACCGGGTCATCGTCGTCGGCTATTCCTATGCGCGCGGCGGGACCGAGATCAACCGCTTCCGCCTCGATCCCGCCGGCCGGCTCCGCTTCGAGGACGCCTGGCACCTCAAGTCGAACGATTATTATTCGTCGCGCAACTACGCCTCGCGGCTGATCGGCAACCGGCTCATCTTCTACACGCCGCTCCAATTCGAATGGGACGACGAGGACGACGATGTGTTCGAAATGCTTCCCGGAGTCCGCCGCTGGCAGGGGGGCGAGGGGGCCGAAAAGCGCCGCTTCAAGCGGATCGCGAGCGCCCGCCAGGTCTTCATCGCGCCCGTCATGCGCAACTCCCGCGACGCCGTGGTCGACACCCTGCACAGCGTCACCAGCTGCGACCTCACGGCCGCCGATCTCGGCTGCTCGGCCACCGCGGTGCTCGGCCCGGAGTCGCGGACCTTCTACGTCTCCGCCCAGGGCGTCTACATATGGGTCACCGATGCCTGGAACTCCGATCGCCCGGAAAGCTATCTCTACCGGCTTCCCTTCGGGCGCGAGCGCCCGTCGGCGACCGCCGCGCGAGGCGCCCCGGTCGATCAATTCTCCTTCCGCGAGGATATAGCCGAGGGCATCCTGAACGTGCTCGTTCGAAGCGACGGCGGCGGCGACGCCATGTTCGCTTCGGAAGCCGGCGGCGGCGGGGCCGGGGTCGCCCTTCTTCGGGTTCGATTCTCCGATTTCGGCGACGCCTCCCGGCAGGTGCCTCGGACTCGCTACCGCTTCCTCCCGTCGGTGCCGGGCTGGTCTTTCCACAACCGCTTCGCCGGCGATTACGTCCTCTACGGCGCCGGCACCTATGGCGAGGCGGCCCGGCGGGCGAACCTGATCGCGGCCCGCCTCCGCGACGGCCGGGTCACCCAGCTTCCGGTCCCCCATTCCGTCGACCGGATCGAGCTGCTCGGCGGCGACGCGATGGTCATCGGCGGAGCTCAGCGAGGCCTCGGCTTCTCGACGGTGGAGCTGGACGGCCGAGCCCCGGACCTCGGGGACCGCTACGTGCACCCGGATTCGGCCGAAGGCGAAAGCCGGAGCCACGCCTTCTTCTTCAGCCCGGATCCGGATGCGCCGGGCGGAGCCTCGGGCACGGTCGGCCTGCCCGTCGCCAAGCGCGCCGATCCCGCCCTCGCCCGGTTCTTCGGAAGCTCCGCCGCGATGGTCTTCCTCCGCCGCGAGCAGCGCCGCCTGGCGCCGGCCGGCGAGCTGGAGGCCCGGACCCGAGGAGTGGTCGACGACGACTGCAAGGCGAGCTGCGTGGACTGGTACGGCAATGCCCGGCCGATCTTCTGGAGCGGCAGGACCTTCGCCCTGCTCGGCTACGAGCTGGTCGAGGGCGAGCTCGCCCGCGGCCGGATCCGCGAGGTCGGCCGGATCGACTTCGCTCCGGGGAGGACTGGGCGGCAATAAGCGGGGCGGCGATGACCGTCTCCCGGGAGGGTTCCCATCAAAGTACTACTTTGATGGGAACCCGAAAGCCGGGACCTCGGGGAGACCCGCCGGGACTGTTCTCGACGAGATCCCGGCCTGCGCCGGGATGACGGGAGAGGTCGCAACGACGGAGGTTGCGTCCCGGCGCGTCCCGACCCTACAGGTCCAGCCATGCTCGGCCCCACCCTCGAAACCCCCCGCCTCATCCTCCGCCCGCCCGAGGAGCGGGACCTCGACGGCTTCGCGGCGATGATGGCCGACGAGGAGGCCGCGCGCTTCGTCGGCGGCGAGCAGCCGCGCTCCGGCGCCTGGCGGGGAATGGCGGCGATGGCCGGAAGCTGGGCGCTCAGGGGCTATGGCATGTTCTCGGTGATCGAGAAGGAGAGCGGTCGCTGGATCGGCCGTGTCGGCCCCTGGCGGCCCGAAGGCTGGCCCGGCGCGGAAGTGGGCTGGGGCCTGGAGCGCGCCGCCTGGGGCAAGGGCTATGGGACCGAAAGCGCAATCTTCACCATCGACTGGGCCTTCGACACGCTCGGCTGGACCGACGTCATCCACTGCATCGACCCCGACAACGGCCCCTCCGCGCGGCTGGCCGAGCGGCTCGGCTCCACCCGTCGAAGCAGCACCTATCTTCCGGCGCCGTTCGACAACACGCCCGTCGACATTTGGGGCCAGAGCCGGGAGCAATGGCGGTCGCGGCGAAGCGGAAGCTAGCCCTTGAAGGGCTCGGCCCGTCCTCATTGCTCCAAAAGGCGCCATTCCAGCAGAGCCTGCATGTCGCGCCGGCCATCGGCAATGAGCAGAACGAATACCTCCTGCCCGACCACTTGGTATATGATTCGGTAGGGCGGAAGCGCGAGCTGGCGAAAACTGCGTATACCGAGCCCGGCCAACTCCGCGGGAACGCTTCCGCGATGAGGGGATCGTTCAAGCGCTTCGACCTTTTCGAGTATTGCGTCGAGCAGGCGGTCCGCTGCTTCGGGAGCGCCCTGCTCCGTCAGATAAGCATGGAGCTTCTCCAGATCCCCCTCCGCGCCTCGGGTCAGCCTGACCTCGAAGGATGGCAAAGTCATTGATCGGGGGAACGTTTCGCCTTGAGTCGAGCCACCACCTCACGCGCAGGCCGCGTCCGCCCCGACTCGATGTCGCTATTGCCGAGCGCGAGCAGCTTGAGCAGCGCCAGCGCCTCCTGAGTCTTCTCGAAAGAGGCGACATCCTGGATCACCGCTTTGGCTTCGCCATTTTGCGTGATCACCATGGGCTCTCGACGTTCGGCGAGATCGAGCAACACCTCGGCGGCGTTCGCTTTCAGAAAACTGATGGGCTTGATGCGTGTCGAATATTGCATGCAAACATCCTAAGACCGAATATGGTCTTCATATGGTCCGATATATCTCGCTGTGTATTCCGGTGCAAGGCGCGGTCAGGGCTCTTCAGGCGAGGGCGAGAAGCCGGTCTCTTTTCCCGGCCAGCTCGGCATAGGAAGCGCCGCGCTCTTCGCCGGCAACGCTCGCCATGGCCCGATCGAGCCGGTCCAGCCCCGCCTGGGTGAGCTCGCCCACCGCCGACGCCACGGCGACCATCTCCTCCATCGCCCCGGAGCAGTGCAGGACCGCGTCGGTGCCGGCCTCCATCACTCCGCGCGTGCGCTCGGCGAAGCCGCCGCCCAGCGCGTGCATTCCGATGTCGTCGGACATCAGGAAATTGTCGAAGCCGATCCGGCCCCGGATCACCTCGGCGATCACCTTGGGCGACTGGCTGGCCGGTCGCTCGGGGTCCCAGGCGGTGAAGACGCAGTGGCAGGTCATCCCCATCGGGGACCGGCTGAGCGAGCGGAACGGCTCGAGGTCGATCTCCAGCTCTTCCTCGGAGGCGCTCACGACCGGCATCTCCTTGTGGCTGTCGACCAGCGCCCGTCCGTGCCCCGGCATGTGCTTCATCACGCCCACCACTCCGCCCGAGGCGAGCCCGTCGAGCACCGCCCGGCCGAGCGCCGCCACCTGCATCGGCTCGGAGCCCAAGGCGCGGTCGCCGACGATGTCGGTGGCGCCGGGTTGGCGGACGTCGAGGACCGGAAGGCAATCGACGTTGATCCCGATCTCCCGCATCAGCAATGCGATCGCCGCGGCATTGGCCCGGGCCGCTTCGATCGCGCTCATCGGCGCCTTCTCGTAGAGCCGGGCGAAGGACTCGGCGGCGGGGAATGCGGGCCATTGCGGAGGCCTCATCCGGGCGACCCGCCCGCCTTCCTGGTCGATCAGGATCGGAACGTCGTCGCGCCCATGGAGCGCTCGAAGCTCAGAGGTCAAAGCGAGCGTCTGCTCGCGCGACTCGATGTTGCGCCTGAAGACTATGTAGCCCGTCGGGTCGCAATCGCGGAAGAAGGCCCGTTCGTCCGGGGTGAGCTCGAGCCCCGCTGGGGCGTAGATGGCGGCTTGCATGGCCTCGAATTAGCTCCGGCCCGCCTGCAAGTCGAGGAGTCCGCGCATCCGTCACCCTGAACTTGTTTCAGGGTCCAGGTCTCCGCCCGCCAGGCGGCTCGACCCTGGATGCTGAAACAAGTTCAGCATGACGAAGCCCGCGTCCTGATTAGACTTTCAGGCACTGCTCCCCGGCGACCTTCAGGCGTCCGCAGATCCCGGCCGCGCCCGGGCCGCTGGCGCGGAGGCGGTAATAGGTCTTGCCGTTGACCTGGGCGGCGACGACGCTGTGCGAGAGCGGCGCAAGATAGCCGAAGCGGCCGGACATGGCCTTCCACGCCTTCTCCGCGGCCGCGCCGCTCGGGAAGGCGCCGAGCTGGATGGTCCCTCCGCCCGCGGCGGGCGCCGGAGCGGCGGGCGTTCCCGGGGTCGAAGCCGGGGCGTTGCTCGGCGCGGGGGCCGCGATCAGGGGCGCCTCCTTCTGCGCGGGCGCGGGCGCCTGGCCTTTGGGCTGCGCGGTCACAGGCGTTTCGGCCACCGCGCTGGTGTCGATGCTTGCATTGGGGGTTCCGCCCTGGGCGGCGTCGAATGCCGTCTCGCCCTGGCCTTCGACGGTCATCCCGCCCGGGCTGTCGGGCTTGACCTTGAAGGGACCCTCGGCCGAGGCGATGATTTCGGGAGCGCCGGCCTCCCCGCCGCCGTCGCGATTGCTCATCCAGAAGATCCCGCCGACGATCCCGCCGATCGCCGCGAGGCCGATCAGGACCGCGACGATGAGCTTGAGCGCCGAGGGCCCGCTTTCGCCCCCCTCTTCCTCGACCGCTTCCAGCCAGGGAAGGCGGTCGTCATTGTCGAGCGCAGGATCATCGGCGCGAATGTCGGTCATCACTGCATCTCCTCGGCGGCCGCCACGCCCATGATATTGAGGCCGTTCCTGATAACCTGCCCGAGCGCGCCCGCCAACTGTAAGCGAGCGCTGGTTAATTCCGCATTATCTTCGATCAGGAAGCGCCGGGAGGGATCGTCGTTGCCCCGATTCCAAAGGGCATGGAAGGCCGCGGCGAGATCGCCGAGATAGAAGGCGACACGGTGCGGCTCGTGCGCCTGGGCCGCCGCTTCGACGATGCGCGGGAACTGGGCGGCGATGCGCACCAGGCCCAATTCCTCGTCGTCGAGAAGTGCGAGGCCGGCGGCGGATTGTCCCAAATCGAGACCCGCTTCGGCGGCGCGACGGTGAAGCGACCGGATCCGGGCGTGGGCATATTGAACGTAGAAGACCGGATTGTCCTTCGAGGCTTCGACCACCTTGGCGAAGTCGAAGTCCATCTGGGCGTCGTTCTTGCGGGTCAGCATGGTGAATCGGACGACGTCCCTTCCGACCTCCTCGACCACCTCGGCGAGCGTGACGAAGCTTCCCGACCGCTTCGACATCTTCACAAGCTCGCCCGCCCGGAGCAGCCGGACCATCTGGACGATCTTGACGTCGAGCGCCGGGCGGCCGGCGAGCGCCTGGACTGCGGCCTGGGTCCGCTTGACGGTGCCGGTATGGTCGGCGCCCCATACGTTGATCAGCTCGTCCGAGGCCTGGAGCTTCTGCATGTGATAGGCGGTGTCGGCTGCGAAATAGGTCCAGCTTCCGTCCGATTTCCTGATCGGCCGGTCCTGGTCGTCCCCGAACCCGGTCGAGCGGAAGAGAGTGAGCTCGACAGGCTCCCAGTCCGAGCCATCTTCGGTTTTCGGCGTCTTGCCCTTGGGCGCCGGCAAGGTGCCGCGATAGACCAGCCCCTTCTCGCCGAGCAAAGCGAAGGCGCGGTCGACGGCGCCGGATTCCTGTACCTCGCGCTCCGACGAGAAGAGATCGTGATGAACCCCAAGCGTCGCCAGGTCCGATCGGATCAGGTCGAGCATCGCCGCCACGGTCCGGCGACGGAAGATTTCCAGCCACGCCTCTTCGGGCGCGTCGGCATGGGTCTCGCCATATTCGGCCGCCAGGGCCTCGCCGACGGGCTTCAGATAGTCCCCGGGATAGAGGCCTTCGGGGATCTCGCCGATCTGGCGGCCGAGCGCTTCGAGGTAGCGCAGGTGGGCCGAGCGGGCGAGGACGTCGACCTGGGCGCCCGCGTCGTTCACATAATATTCGCGGGTGACGGCATAGCCCGCAGCCTCGAGCAGGCTCGCCAGTGCATCTCCGACGACTGCGCCTCGGCAATGGCCCATATGCATCGGGCCGGTCGGGTTGGCGGAGACATATTCGACGTTGACCCGCCGTCCGGCCCCGGCCGCCGACCGGCCGTAGGCGGCGCCGTCGGACAGGATGGTTCGAAGCTCGTCGTGCCAGATGGAAGGCGCGAGCCGGATGTTGATGAAGCCCGGCCCGGCCACCTCGGCGCCCACCACCTCGTCGAGCGCGGCGAGCCTCGGCGCGATCAGGTCGGCCAAAGCGCGCGGATTGGTCCGGGCGCCCTTGGCGAGCACCATCGCCGCATTGGTCGCGAGGTCGCCATGGCTGGGGTCGCGCGGCGGCTCGACCGCCACCGCCTTGCGCTCGAGGCCGGACGGAAGCGCGCCCTCCCCTTCGAGCGAATCGAGGATGGAGTCGAGATGCGCGGCGAAGCGGGCGTAAAGGGTCACGATGGGTCCCGATTTCGAGGAGCGCGCGGCTTAGACGATGTCGGAGCCGATTTGAAGGCGGCCTGCATCCTCCCCATCGCCAGATGGGGAGGGGGACCATGCGGAGCATGGTGGAGGGGTAGAAGGCGCCGAGGCCGGGGGTTCACGCGCGAACCTTCAGCACCCGCGCATATTACCCCTCCACCACCCTTCGGGTGGTCCCCCTCCCCACCCGCTACGCGGGCAGGGAGGATAAGGTCGTCCGCGCCAGCGCCCCGATACCCCGGTTCTCGTGCCGGAACACCCCCGGCTCCGCCTCTCGAAGCGCGCTGGCCACCGCCGCCGCAACGACATCCGCGTCGATCGCCGAATAGCGGTCGAGACGTCCGCGCAGGAACAGGTTCGCGACCGGGCTCAGCGCGATCCCGATCCGCTCGCCCGGCCGGCGGTCGCCGCCGCGCGGTCCGCGCAGGAGCCCCGGCCGAAATATGTCGAGCCGCTCGAATCCCATCCCTTCCAGCGCCGCCTCCATCTCCCCTTTGGTTCGAAGGTAGAAATTTGCCGATCCGCGGTCCGCGCCGACGGAGGAGACGGTCACCATCCGACAGGCGCCGGCCGCGGCCGCCGCCCGGGCGAAAGCGACAACCATTTCGAAATCCACCGTCCGAAACGCCGCCTTGGAACCCGCTTGGCGCATGGTCGTCCCCAGAGCCGAGACCGCCGCGTCTGGGTTCAGCCCAGGCAGGATGGCCGGCCAATCCTCCGCCGGAGCGACATGCTCGCTCCAGCCGGGACGGGCGAGGCCGATCGACCGCCGAAGCAGAGCGTCCACGTCGTGCCCCTGCGCCAGCAGCCGTTGCGCGGCGAGCGAACCGACCAGGCCGGTCGCTCCGATCATCGCGATCCGCATCGTCAGAATCCTTCCGGAAGCTCGACCGGTCCGATCAGCTCGCGGTGCTGGCGGACGGCGTAGCGGTCGGTCATCCCGGCGATGAAGTCGCCGATCGCGCGCAGCCTCGTCACGTCGTCCGCCTCCGGGGGAAGCCAGCCGGGCGGAAGCCGGCTCGGATCGTCGCGATAGGCCGCGAAGAGGCGGGCGACGACCGCCTGGGCCTGGTCGCGCACCGCCATCACCTGCGGGGCATTGTACATCCTCGAGTGGAGGAAGCGCTTCAGGACCGCCTCGTCCGCGGCCATGACAGGCGAGAAACCCGAAAGCGGCCTTCCTGCGGAGCGCACCTCGTCGAGAGTCTCCACGCGGGAATCGGCCACCCGGTGCCGGGTCTCGTCGAGCACGTCGCCCACCATGAGGCCGATATGGTCGCGGACCAGCTCGGGCACCAGCCGCTCCTCCTCGAGGGCCGGGAATCGGGCCCGGACCTCGGCCCAGGCGCGAGCCACCATCGGCACTTCGAGCAGCGCCTCCAGGGTGAAGAGCCCGGCTCGGAGGCCGTCGTCGATATCGTGATTGTCGTAGGCGATGTCGTCGGCCACCGCCGCCACCTGAGCCTCGAGGCTCGGCCAGGTCGCAAGGTCCAGCGGGAATTCGCGATCCGCCTCGGCCAGAGCCCAGGTCGGGGACTCGACCGGGCCGTTATGCTTCGCCAGCCCCTCCAGGGTCTCCCAGCTGAGGTTTAGGCCCCGGTGGAGCGGATAGGGGCTTTCGAGCCGGGTCAGCAGCCGGATCGTATGGGCGTTGTGGTCGAACCCCCCCGCCCCCGCCATCTCGGACTGGAGCACCTCCTCGCCCGAATGGCCGAACGGGGGATGGCCGATATCATGGGCCAGGCAGAGGGCTTCGGTGAGATCCTCGTTGAGGCCGAGCGCCCGGGCCATGGTACGGCCGATCTGGGCGACTTCGAGGCTGTGGGTGAGCCGGACCCGGAAATGGTCTCCGTCGGGGGCGACGAAGACCTGGGTCTTATGCCTCAGGCGGCGGAACGGGACGGAATGGATGATCCGGTCGCGGTCCCGCTGGAAGGAGTCGCGCGGGCCCCTCTGGCCCGTCTCGGGCTCGCCGTGCAGCCGACCGCGCGAGGCGGCGGGATCGCAGGCATAGCCGGCCATCGCCCTCACCTGGCGGAAAGCTTCTCGACCTTCTGCCCTGCCGGGCTGGTCCAGGCGAAGCCGCTCAGATCCTCGGACTTGAGCTGGTTGACGAACGCCTGGGCCTCCCTGGCGCTTGCGAAGGGCCCGACCAGCAGGCGGTTGGTGGCGTTGAGCGGCGCGGTCCAGGCGGAGCGCGCACCGAGCAGCTTGGGAGCCTTCGCCTTGAGACGGGCGAACTCGCGCGGCAAGGCGGCCTTGGCGGCGCCTCCGGCGACCTGGACCCACAGCCGGCTGGCCTCCGCGGGCTCCGCCTTGGGCTTCTTCGCCGGAGCCGTCGCCGGCTTGGCCGCCGGTTTCGGTTTCGGAGCGCTCGTCCGGGCCGGCTTCGGCTCCGCTATTTCGGCGAGAGTAGCCGAAAGATCGGCGAGCCGGCTGCCGGTCGGAATGCCTTCGGACTGGGGCGCTGGAGCGGACGGTTCGACTGCGACGAACTGGACTTCGGCGGGCTGCGGCTGCGGCTCGGATTGCGGTTGCGGCTGGGGCGGCGTCGCAGAGGGCTCCACGGCGGCGATCCGGACTTCAGCCGGCTTCGGCTTGGGCGCGAGCTGGAACGGCTGCTGGAACGGCGGCGCGGAGGGTTCGACGGTCGCGATTCGAACTTCCGACGGTTGCAGCGCAGGCTCGGACCGGGACGGCTGCGGCACCGGCGACGCGGACGGTTCGACCGTCGCCACCCGGACTTCCGCGGGCTGCGGCTGCTGCTGGAGCGGAAGGCTCGAAGGCGGGACCGTGGCCGGCGTCGTGACCGAGGCCTTCGGAACGTCGATCACGGGCGCGGGCGTGGCGGCGGCGATTGCGGTCTCGGTCTGAACCCGGGCCGGGGTCGTCGCCGCTCCCGACGGCTTGGCGGGCGGATCGGTCCTGCGCCGCTGCTGGCCCGGGGCGAGGCCGCGCGAGAAGGACCAGGCGGGAGCGACTCCGCCGAAGCCCGGGCTTGGTGACGGTCGGCTGGCGGTCGACGGCTTCCTGACCCCGGCCAGCGTCTCGGCGCCGCTGGATTCGCCGCCCCCGCGGACGACTCTCGACGGCAACCGCGCTCGGGCGGACGATTGCTGCTCGACTGGCCTGGCCACGGGAACGAGACTCCGCGTCGACCGCCGGACGGCCGGGGCAAGCCCCCCTTCCGACCCGGGGCGCCGGCCCTCGGCGGTGGAGACGGGCTCGGGCGGCGGCGAGCGGCGGGCGAGCGATCCCCGGCTCGGGTCCGGACGGCCGGCGTCGGTTACGGCATTGGCGAAGTCGTTCGCGGCGTAAGTGGCTGGCGGACCGGTGCGGCCGTCGCGCGGGAAGACCCCGAGATGGACGGCCAGTGCCCGATCGGCCGGGGCGAGGCCTGGAAGCCGGGCCAGGAAGGGGCTCATCGCTCCCGCCTGAGGGCCCGGCATCGCCGACTGGACGGCCCGGGTGGCGCCGGCGGCGTCGCCGGTCAGGGCGAGGACCAGCGCACGGGCGCGCTCCGCGGAGCGGTCGCGGACGAGCAGCTGGTCTTCAAGCAAGCGCAAGGCCGGCTCGCGCTCGCCGCTGATCGCCAGCGACAAGGCCAGCCGGCGGGTCGCCTCGTCGTCCCGGCCCTTGGTGAGCGCAAGCCGATAGTCGCGCTGCGCCTCGCGGGGATTGCCGGCGATATCGTGGGCGAGCCCCCGGTCGCGGGCGAACTCTGCGGCCGGCACTCCGAGGTCGGTCGAGTCGCGGAAGAATTTGAGGGCTGCGTGCGGCTGCTGGAGCTGCACCAGGGCGGTGGCGATCCACATCTTGACCCGGCCGTCCCTTGGAGTCTGCTCCTCGGCCCGGGCGAAGAAGGTCAGCGCGGCCTGGGGGTCCCCGAGCTCGAGGGCCGCCTTGCCGGCGCCCATCAGGGCAGTGACGCTCTTGGGATTGGCGGCGAGGCTTCGAAGATTGCGCGACAATGCCTGCTGCGGACGCTCGGTGAAGGCGCCCGTTGCTGCACCGGTCTGCGCCGAGCCCGGCGCCGCCGTGAACATTGTCCCCGCACCCAGCACGGCCAAGCCGAGCCGGACGCCCCTCCGCAATGATGTCATGAGGCGGTTAGAGCCGGTGGCTCCGGAAGGGGCAACAGCCGTGCGTTCAATTGGGCACCGAAGGCGGCGAGCGGCGGGCTTCCCCTCCCTGGAAGGGAGGGGTCAGGGGTGGGTAGGCGAGCGAAGCGAGACTTCCTGCTGACCCGGAGTTTCGGCCGCCTTCGGCGGACCCACCCCGGCCCCTCCCTTCCAGAGAGGGGAGGAAGCCGGACTATTGGTTGTTCTGGCGCCCCAGGAAGCGCGGGATATCCAGGGGGTCGCGGCGGAGCCGGGGCTGGGGCTCCTCTTCGACCTGCGCCTTGGCGGCGCCGCGGGCGATGCTCGACATGCGCTCGAACAGGGTGCCGCCCTCGCGGGCCGCCTTGGGCTCGACCTCG
This sequence comes from Allosphingosinicella sp., assembly GCA_035638835.1. Lineage (GTDB taxonomy): Bacteria > Pseudomonadota > Alphaproteobacteria > Sphingomonadales > Sphingomonadaceae > Allosphingosinicella. The sequence goes on from DASQZF010000003.1 coordinate 24,259, forward strand.
GCGGCGGCTTCGGGCTCGCCGTCGATCCAGCTGCGAGTGCCGGGAGCGACGCTCTCCGGTCCGCCGGCGAAATCCTCCTCGATGAAGCTCTCGCCGCCGCCGTCCTCGTCGCCGAGCATCGCAGAATCGAGCAGCAGCTCGTCGCCGGACTGTTCGCCGGCGACCGGCTCGCTGAGGGTGAGCTCCTCGGCAGAATCCTCGGCGGCGGCGGTCTCGGCCATCGGCGCCTGCGCGGTTTCCGCCATCGGCTCGGGCGGAGTCAGGGTGACCCTGGGCACCTCGGCCGCCGGAGCCGCGGTGCGGGCGCCGGGGAAGGTGAAGACCTTGGCCGGAAGCGGCGGCGCCTGGGTGGCGGCCTCGGCGTCGATTCCCGTGGCGACCACGGAAACCCGGATCCTGCCCTCGAGCTCGTTGTTGAAGGCCGAGCCCCAGATGATGTTGGCGTCGGGATCGACCAGCTCCTTGATGTGGCTTGCGGCCTCGTCGACCTCCATCAGCCGCATGTCCTCGCCGCCGGTGATCGAGATGATGACTCCGCGGGCGCCCTTCATGCTCACTCCGTCGAGGAGCGGGTTGGCGATCGCCTTCTCGGCGGCCTCGATGGCGCGGTTGTCGCCGGAGGCCTCGCCGGTGCCCATCATCGCCTTGCCCATCTCGCCCATCACGGAGCGGACGTCGGCGAAGTCGAGGTTGATGAGGCCGGGCATGACCATCAGGTCGGTGATTCCGCGGACGCCCTGCTGGAGCACCTCGTCGGCCATCATGAACGCTTCCTTGAAGGTCGTGTTCGGGTTGGCGATCCGGAAGAGGTTCTGGTTGGGGATGACGATCAGGGTGTCGACATGGGCCTGAAGCTCCTCGATGCCCGCTTCCGCCGAGCGCCCGCGGCGATTGCCCTCGAAGCTGAACGGCTTGGTGACGACTCCGACGGTGAGCACTCCGCGGTCGCGCGCGGCCTTGGCGATGACCGGGGCTGCGCCGGTTCCGGTGCCTCCGCCCATGCCCGCGGCGATGAAGCACATATGGGCGCCCTCGAGCGCCTTCTCGATCTCGTCGATCGCCTCTTCGGCGGCGGCCTTGCCGATCTCCGGACGGGAGCCTGCGCCGAGCCCTTGGGTGATCCGGAGGCCGAGCTGGATCCGCTGGTCGGCGGGCGAGGCGTTGAGCGCCTGGGCATCCGTATTGGCGACGATGAAGTCGACGCCCTGAACGTCGTTGGCGATCATGTTCGCCACCGCGTTGCCGCCTGCGCCGCCGACTCCGATGACGCTGATCCGGGGCCTCAGTTCATCTACTTCCGGCCGGATGAAGTCGATGCTCATACTTGCTCTCCCCCTGTATTCGCCCAACGGGACCAATCGTTAACTCCTTTTGCACCAAGCGATTCTTGGGCGCGAGCGAAAAGTTAACGAACTGGTATTTTTTCGGTGTGGATACCCCCGTGTGAGTCCCAAAAGTCACGGAAATGAATCCTGAAAGTCACGCTCTGAATCTCAAAAGCCACTCTTCACGGCGTTCATCAGCCGCTGGACGATATTGCCCCCGCTTTCGCGCGGCATGATGCGGTCCGGCGACATCACCGATCGAAGGTCCAGCTCGTCCGAAGCGGCGAACAAAGCGAGCCCGACCAGGGTGGTGAAAGCGGGCCCGGAATGGGCGTCGGGAAGGCCCGCCAGGCTCGGCCGGCCGACCCGCACCGCCCGGCCCAGGACGCCCTGGGCGTAATCGGCGATTCCCTTGAGCTCCGAGCCTCCGCCGGTCAGGACCACCTGCCGTCCGAACGGCCCGCCGAAGCCGAGGTCCTTGAGCGCCCCGGCAATCTCTCCGCTGAGATGCTCGAGCCTCTGGCGGATGACGGCGATCAGCTGGGCTCGGGTGATCCGGGCCGCTTCCGTGCCTTCCTCCGAGCCGGCGATGGGCGAAAGCTCGATCATGTCGTGATTGTCGCGCGGCGAGGTCGTCGCCGACCCGTAGAAGCATTTCATCCGCTCCGCCTCGACCCGGCGGGTGCCGAAGGCGGCGGCGATGTCGTCGGTGATGTCGGTTCCGCCGATCGGGATCGATTTGAGGCCGAGCAGCATTCCGCCGGCGAAAACCGAGACGTTGGTGACTCCGGCGCCGAGCTCGACCAGAGCGACGCCGAGCTCGCGCTCCTCGTCGTTCAGGCAGGCCTTGCCCGCGGCCACCGGCGAAGCCACGATCGCCTCCACCCCGAGATGGGCCGAGCGGACGCACAGATCGAGGTTCCTGACCGGCGACGGATCGCCGGCGATGACATGGATGTCGACCGCAAGCCTGTCGGCGTGGAGGCCGAGCGGCTTCTTCACGCCCTCCAGCCCGTCGACCGTATAGAGCGCCGGCAGGGCGTGAAGGATCATCCGACCGTCGGAGCTGATCGATTCCCGGCCGATCCCGAGCAACTGGTCGATGTCGGCCTTCTCGATCCGGCGGCCGCCGATCTGGAGCTCGACGCTCGCGACCGTGCTGACCAGCCCGCCCGCCGAGAAGCCGACGAAGACGTCCTCGATGTTCGTCGCGGCGATCCGCTCCGCCTGCTCGACCGCCTCGCGGATCGCGCCTTCCGTCTTCTCCATGTCGGCGATGAAGCCCCGCTTCACGCCCTGGCTCTGGCGCTGGCCGGTGCCGAGGATCTTCAGGCGCCCGTCGTCTCCCGGCTCCGCGATCAGCGCCGACACTTTCGACGAGCCGACGTCGAGCGCGGTGACGAGCCTTCGCGGCGCCTGGACGGTCGGGCGCTTCATCAGATCGTCCGGGCGGTGTCGACGTCGCCGCTCGCCGCGGGTGCCGGGGGGGGCGCTTCGGGAACGATGTCGGGGACAGTGCTCCCGGGGTCGCCCGGAAGCCGGACCAGCATCCGTCTAGGGTCCCTCATGTCGATCCGGACATAGCCCTTGCCGAGCAGCTGCACGGACTGGTCCATGCTCGCGAACTTGGTCAGCGCCTTGCGCGCCGCCGCCTCGCCTTCCGGAAGGGCCAGCACTTCGCCGGACTGGAACCGAAGGTCCCAGCGCCGCCCGCCGACCCAGCTCGCGCCGGCCAGCGCCGGCCTGAGGTTGGGCGCGGCCTGGGTCAGGCGCGCCAGCTCGCCGGCGTGAAGGTTGGCGGCCGGTCCGATCAGCAGGGGCAGATCGGGCATGGCGTCGAGCCGGACCGCCTCGAGCACCACCCCGTCCATGTCGATCAAAGCGAGCTTCCGGTTATGCTGCCAGATGGCGGCGGGCTGACGCTCGACGATGTCGACGACGAGGGTGTCGGGCAGCCGCCGCGAGACCCGGGCGTCGCGCACCCAGCCGAACTGGAGCAGGCGCTGCCGGGTCGTCTCGAGGTCGACCAGCGGCATTGCCGTCGAAGGCTGATCGTAGGCGATGTTGTAGACGTCGATCTTGCGGATATGGACGGCGCCCCTCAGGTCGACGGTCTTCATCGCGAAGCCCATCCTGCCGACGCTCTCGCCGAGCGTGCCGCCGACCATCTGGGGGATCCGAAACGCCCACAGCAAGGCGACGCCCAGCGCGATCATCACCCCCAGGAAGATCCACAGGCTGAACCGGCGCACCGCTTCGGGGAGCGCCGCGGCGGGCGGAGCGGCCCGGCCGCGCTGACCCCCGCCTTTCCCGCCGCCGCGCGCCGGCGCCTTGGCCTTGCCGCGGGCCTGGGAGCCGCGGGCGATCGCCTTGGTCATAACGCTTCCTCCACGATCTTCTGGACCAGCTCGGCATAGCTCATCCCGCGATATCGGCCCTGCTCGGGCACGAGGCTCAAGGGAGTCATTCCGGGCTGGGTGTTGATCTCGAGAAGGTAGAGCCCGGCCTCGCCCTGCTCGTCGTCCCAGCGGAAATCGGCGCGCGAGCAGCCGCGGCAGCCGAGCGCCCGGTGGCCCTCGATCGCCATCTTCATCGCGGCGGCGGCGATCTCCTCCGGTACCTGTGCCGGGCAGATATGCCGGGTGATACCCTCGGTATATTTGGCGTCGTAATCGTAGAAGCCCGATTTGGGCTGGAGCTCGGTCACTCCGAGCGCCTCGTCGCCCAGCACGGCCACGGTCAGCTCCCGGCCGCGGATGAAGGGCTCGGCGAGAAGGCGGTCGAACCTGCGCCACGGGCCCTCGGCGTCGCGGCCGATCGGATCGCCGTAATTGCCGCCCTCCATCACGATCGCCACCCCGACCGAGGAGCCCTCGTTGACCGGCTTGAGGACGTAGGGCCGGGGGATCGGGTCGGCTTCGTAGAGGCTCTCGCTTTCGACCATCGTCCCCACGGGCATCCTGATGCCTCGGGGCACGAGCACCATCTTGGTCAGCTCCTTGTCGATGGCGATGACCGAGGTCTCGACTCCGCTATGGGTATATTTGAGGCCCATCAGGTCCATCAGCCCCTGGACCGTGCCGTCCTCGCCGGGCGTGCCGTGGAGCGCGTTGAAGACGACGTCCGGCGCAGCCTCGCGAAGCCGCTCGGCGACGTCCCGGCCCATGTCGATCCGGGTGACCCGATGGCCGAGGCTCTCGAGCGCGTCGGCCACTCCCGAACCGCTGGACAGGGAAACCTCGCGCTCCGCGGACCATCCGCCCATCAGGACTGCGATGTGGAGTGGGGTCGTCATCAGCGCGTCGCCGCTGCGAAGGCTGGGGCCCCGGGGGGCGAAAGAAGCAGGCGTTTTTCACCCGCTGGGATGCCAGCCTTCGCTGGCATGACGGCATCACTCACCCTCACGCCTCCACTCCCACCCTCTGTATCTCCCACTCCAGGGCCACGCCCGAATGGGCCAGCACCCGCCGCCGCACCTCCTCGCCCAGGGCTTCGATCTCGGCGCTGCTCGCCTTGCCTAAATTGAGAAGGAAGTTGCAATGCTTTTCAGAGACTTGAGCATCGCCGATCGTGAGCCCCCGGCAGCCGGCCTCGTCGATCAGCTTCCAGGCCTTGGTTCCGGGCGGATTCTTGAAGGTCGAGCCGCCCGTGCGGCTCCTCAGCGGCTGGCTCGCCTCCCGCTCGGCCGCGATCCGGTCCATCTCCGCGCCGATCACGGCGCGCTCGCCGGCCGTGCCCTGGAACAGGGCCTCGACGACCACCGCGCCCGCCGGCACCTCGCTGTGGCGATAGGTGTAGCCCAGCCGCTCCGCCGGCCAGGTCTCGACCCGGCCGTCGCGAAGCACCAGGGTCGCCTCGACGAGGCTGTCCGCCACCTCGCGGCCATAGGCGCCGGCGTTCATCCGGACCGCGCCGCCGGCCGTGCCCGGGATTCCGCGGAGAAATTCGAGACCGGCGATATCGGCGTCGCGAGCCTTGGAGGCGACGGTGATCCCCATCGCTCCGCCGCTGGCGCGGACCCGGTGCCCGGGCTCGACCTGGACTAGGCTCATCGCCTTGGGCAGCCGTACCACCACGCCCGGGACCCCGCCGTCGCGGACGATCAGGTTCGAGCCGACCCCGACCGGCATCACCGGAACGGCGGGATCGAGCTCGGAGAGGAAGCCGGCGAGATCCTCGGCGTCGTCGGGCCGGACCAGCCATTGCGCCGGCCCGCCGGTCCGAAACCAGATGAAGTCGGCCAGCGACCCGCCCGGCTCGACGCTGCCGGCGAGGCGCGGAAGCTCGATCACCCCGCTCACGACGCCGCCCCTCCAAAATTGGTGCCAGGCACCAATTTACGGCGACTCGGGGGTTTGGAATCAATGGGATGGAAATTGGTGCCTGGCACCAATTTGTTTGCGAACGGATGCGGACCTTCCCTTCCGCTCATTTCTCGCGCCTCGCGCAGGCGATTCCGTCGGCCAGGCCCGCGGCCCATTTCGTGATGTCGCCAGCCCCGAGGCAGATCACCATGTCTCCGGCCGCCGCGAGATCGCGCAGGCTGAGGCAAAGCTCCTCGACGTCGACCACCGCCTTGACCGCCCGGTGGCCGCGCTGCTTGAGGCCTTCGGCCAGGGCCTCGGAATCGACCCCCTCGATCGGATCCTCGCCGGCCGGATAGACCGGAGTCACATAGACCACGTCGGCGTCGTTGAAGGCGCCCTGAAACTCCTCCATCAGGTCGCGAAGGCGAGTGTAGCGATGCGGCTGGACGACCGCGATCACCCGCCCCTGCGCGCCCTCCCGCGCCGCCGAAAGGACGGCCCGGATCTCGGTCGGATGGTGACCGTAATCGTCGATGATCGTCACGCCGCCGATCTCGCCGACCTTGGTGAAACGCCTCTTCACCCCGCCGAACTTCTCGAAGCCCCTGGCGATCACCCCGTGCGGGATCCCCAGCTCGGCCGCGATCCCGATCGCGGCGAGCGCGTTCTGGACGTTGTGCCGGCCCGGCATGGGCAGCTCGATATCGGTGATGACTGCGACCTCGCCGGAGCGGTCCCGGAGCGAAACGTCGAACAGGTTGCCGCCGGCGATCGGGCGCACATTCTCGCCGCGCACGTCCGCCAGCGCCGCGAAGCCGTAGGTCACCACCCGGCGGTCGCGAAGCCGGGGGATGATCGTCTGGACCTCGGGATGGTCGACGCAGAGCAAGGCGGCGCCGTAGAAGGGCACGTTCTCGACGAACTCGACGAACGCGTCCTTCACCTTTTCGAATGAGCCGTAATGGTCGAGATGCTCGGGATCGATGTTGGTCACCACGGCAAGCGTCCCGTCGAGCCTCAGGAAGCTTCCGTCGCTCTCGTCGGCCTCGACCACCATCCAGTCCGAGCTTCCGAGCCGGGCGTTCGAGCCGTAGGCGTTGATGATCCCGCCGTTGATCACGGTCGGGTCGATCCCGCCGGCGTCGAGCATCGCCGCGATCATCGAGGTCGTCGTCGTCTTGCCGTGCGTCCCCGCCACCGCCACCGTCGACTTCAGCCGCATCAGCTCGGCCAGCATCTCCGCCCGCCTGACCACCGGGATCCGGCGCTCATAGGCGCAGACCAGCTCCGGATTGTCCTTCCTGATCGCGGTCGAGATCACGACCACCGCGGCGTCGCCGAGATTGTCGGGATGCTGGCCGATCCTGACCGGGATCCCGGCCTTTCGGAGCCCCTCCACTACATAGCCCTCGGCGGAGTCGGAGCCCTGCACCTTGTAGCCCAGGATGTGCATCACCTCGGCGATTCCCGACATTCCGATCCCGCCGATTCCGACGAAGTGGATGGTGCCGATATCCTTGGCGACCCCTCTCATCCCGCGCTTGGGCATTAGGCGAAGGCCCCGTTCGGGATCGGGGTGAGGATCATCTCCTCGGCCGGCATCAGGTTGGTGCCGAGGTCGCGGCCGGTCATCTCGACCAGGTCGGCGAGGTCGCTCGCCGCATTGGGCCGACCGACCGCTCTGGCCCGCGACGCCGCATTGGCGAGCGCCGCGGGCTCGAGGCCGAGCTTCTGCATCTGCTTGGCGAGCTCGACCGGAGTGAAGCTCCTCTGGCCGATCGTCCGGGCGCCGCCGGCCTTGGCCATCTCGCGGGCGTTGGCGGTCTGGTGGTCGTCGGTCGCCGAAGGCAGGGGGATGAGGATGGCGGGCCGGCCGGCGACCGTCAGCTCGGCGATGGTCGAGGCTCCGGCCCTGGCGATGACGAGATGGGTCCAGGCGATCTTCTCGGGCATGTCGGGGATGTAGGTGGCCAGCTCCGCGGCGATCCCGAGCGCCGCATAGCGGGCCCGGACGCTCTCGATATCCTCGGCCCGGCATTGCTGGGTGACCTGGAGCCGGCGGCGGAAATGCTCGGGCAGGAGGCCGAGCGCTTCGGGCACCACTTCGGAAAGGATGGTCGCGCCCTGGCTCCCGCCGGTGACGAGCAGCCGGAACACCCCGTCGTCGGTCAGCTCGGGATAGGGCTGTTCGCGAAGCGCGAGAATCTCGTCGCGAACCGGATTGCCGACGAGATGGGTCTTCGACTCGCGGCTTGCGGCGAGCCGCTGGACGTTGGGATAGGCCGTGGCGATCGCATCGACCCGGCCGGAGACGATCCGGTTGACCCGGCCGAGCACCGCATTCTGCTCGTGGATCAGGGTCGGGATCTTGTCGCGCTGCGCGGCCATCAACGCGGGAAGCGCGGGATAGCCGCCGAAGCCGATCACCGCGGACGGCTCGAACGTCTCGTAAAGCCTGGAGGCCATCGCCCGGCCGGTGAAGATTTTCCGGATCGCCCGGATCCAGCCGATCGGCCCTCCGCCCAGCCGTCCGGCCGGAAGGATATGGACGGGAACGCCCTCGAAGAGGCCGGGGATCCGGGCGCCGCGGTCGTCGGTGACCAGAGCGACCCGATGGCCTCGGCGCATCAGCTCCTCGGCCAGGGCATGGGCCGGGATCATGTGCCCGCCGGTGCCGCCGGCGGCGAGGACGTAGTGGCGGCTCAGCATGATCTCGTCACCCCGGCGCAAGCCGGGGCCTCGGGGAGACCCAATGTGCCTTTCCGGCATGAGGTCCCGGCTTTCGCCGGGATGACGGTATGTCCATTCATCGCCCGCTCCATTTCACCACATAAGGAGACCGGTGAAGATAAGGGTTCCTCCGAGTGAAGGCGAGCAGAAGCCCCATCCCTATGGAAAGCGCGACCATCGACGAGCCGCCATAGCTGATGAACGGCAGGGTCATTCCCTTGGACGGGGCGATCTGGACGTTGACGGCCATGTTGATCAGCGCCTGGAGCCCGAACTGGCAGACCAGGCCCGCGGCGGCGAGGACGACGAACTTGTCCTCCTCGTGCAGCAGCCGGATCAGCACCCGGGCGACGATGACCAGGTAGATCATTGCGATGGCGAGGCAGGCGATGATCCCGAACTCCTCGCCGATGACCGAAAAGATATAGTCGGTATGCGGCTCCGGCAGGTGGAACTTGCGGACTCCGGCGCCCGGTCCCGCTCCGAACAGGCCGCCGGCGGTAAGGGTCCGGAGCGCCGATTCCGTCTGGTAATTGTCGTGCCCGCCCGCCCCGCTGAACAGGAAGGCGTCGATCCGGGTGGTCGCTACCGGATAGAAGAAATAGGCCATGACGATCGCCACGATCCCCCCGACCGCGAGAAACCCGAGCGTCCTCAGGGAAACGCCCGAAAGGGTGAGGAGCATTACCCAGGCGGCCGCGAAGATGATCGTCTCGCCGAAATTGGGCTGCTGCATGAGGAGAAGCGCGATCAGGCCCGTGCAGATCCCCGACAGCGGCACGACCGGCAGGCTTGCATCCTGCTCCTTCAGCGACAGCATCCAGGCGATGGAGACGATATAGAGCGGCTTCAGGAACTCGGACGGCTGGAACTGGGAGAAACCCACTCCGAGCCAGCGCCGGGCGCCGTTCACCTCGACCCCGATGATCGGGACCAGGAACAGCAGGGCGGTGAAGAAGAGCGTTCCGATCAGGCACCAGCGCTTGGCCTTGGTCCTCGGAAGCATCGAGACGAAGACCATGACCGGCAAGGCGAGAACGATCCAGAACAGTTGGCGGTAGAAATAATGGAGCGGCGTGTAGCTCACACCGCCGCCCGACAGGCGCTGGCCGGCGGCGGGCGAGGCCGCGGCGACGGCGATCAGCCCGATCGCGATCAGCACCGCGACGAAGAAGAGGAGGACCCGGTCGATCTCCCAGAACCAGCGCCCGGCGGCGCTCCGGTCCGATCGTCCGAGCCGGTTCTCGGTCTTGCTCTTAAGCTGCGCGACCACGCCCATTACAAAGCCTCCACCGCCGCCCGAAACGCTTCACCGCGCGCTTCGTAATCCCGGAACTGATCGAACGAGGCGCAGGCCGGCGACAGGAGCACCACCTCGCCGGGCTTCGCCTTCTCCGCGGCCTCGGCCACGGCCTCGAACAGCATCTCGCATTCGCTGACCGGCACCTTGGGGCGGAGCAGCTTGGCGAACATCGGCCCGGCTTCGCCGATCGTATAGGCGGCCCGGACATGATCGAGGAAGGGCTCGCAGGCGTCGAGATCGTCCGATTTGGGAAGACCACCCAGGATCCAGTGAACGGCCGGATAGGCGGCGAGCGCCGGCGCCGCCGAAGTGGGATTGGTCGCCTTGCTGTCGTTGACGAACAGCACCCCGTTCTTCTCCGCCACCCGCTCCATGCGGTGGGGCAGGCCGCGATAGGTCCGAAGCCCCTTGGCGATCGCCTCCTTCGGAATCCCCAGGACGTTGCAGACCGCGACGGCCGCCGAAGCGTTCAGCACGTTGTGCGGGCCCTGCAGCGCCGGCCATTCGGCTTGATGGGCGAGATGGCCCACCGCATCCGAGGTGAACCGGAATTCGCCCCGGTCGCCTATCAGGCCCTGCACTGCTTCGGCTTCGTCCGAGTCGAAATGATAGACGGCAATGTGCCGGTCGGACTGAAGGCGGAAGAGACGCAGCTTCGATTCCCGATAGGCCTCGAAGCCGTCGTAGCGGTCGAGGTGATCGGGCGAGATATTGAGAAGCACAGCAACGTCGCAGTCGAGGCTGAAGGTCAGGTCGATCTGGTAGGAGGAGAGCTCGAGCACATAGACGGAGTCTATGTGCTCGAG
>DASQZF010000004.1:0-10260 GCA_035638835.1 Allosphingosinicella sp.
ATCGCCGGCCTGTGGCGGACGACCGACGTGGGCGAGGCCTTCACCATGCTTACCACCGAGCCGGGGCCGGATGTGGCTCCCTACCACCACCGGCAGGTGGCGGTCCTCGCTCATGAGAGCTGGGGCGCCTGGCTCGACGGCAGCGGCTCGGCGCTCGACCTGCTGGGGCCGTGCCCGGCGGGAATGCTGGAGGCGACGAGGGCGGGCTAGGAGCCGACGAAAGGAACAACCGTTCGCCCTGAGCCTGTCGAAGCCTGTCCTGAGCCGGCCGCCGCAGGCGGCAGCCGAAGGGGGCCTTCCTTCTTGTTTGCCAAGGGAAGGAGGAGGCTTCGACAAGCTCAGCCCGAACGGAGGTGGGGATGGCCCTGAGCGCCCTGCTCAGGCCGCTTCGGCGCCGCGTTCGCGGGCGAGCTCGGAGGCCACCAGCTCCGCAACCTCCATCGCCTGGGCGCGGTTGAGCCGCGGGTCGCAATGGGTCTGGTAGCGGGCCGCGAGATCCTGCTCGGTCACCGGATCGGCCCCGCCGGTGCATTCGGTCACATCGCGGCCGGTCATCTCGACATGGATCCCGCCGCCTTGCACGCCTTCGGCGCCCGTCGCGGCGAAGAAGGCGCGCAATTCGCCGAGGATCCGACCGAGCGGCCGGGTCTTGTAGCCGCTCGCCGTCCGTTCGGTATTGCCGTGCATCGGGTCGCAGGCCCAAAGCACCGGATGGCCCTCGGCGGCGACGGTGCGGAGAAGGGGCGGCAGGGCCTTCTCCACCTCGTCGAGGCCCATGCGGCTGACCAGGGTGACCCGGCCGGGCTCGCGCGCCGGGTTGAGGATATCCAACAGCTCCAGAAGCGCCTGGGGCTCCAGCGTCGGACCGCATTTGATCCCGATCGGGTTGGTGAGGCCGCGCAGATATTCGACATGGGCGGAAGCGGCGAAGCGGGTCCGGTCGCCCACCCAGAGGAAATGGGCCGAGCTCCCGTACCAGCCAGCCCCGTCGCGGCGGGTGAGCGATTGCTCATAGGGAAGCAGAAGCGCTTCATGGCTGGTATAGAGGGGCTCGGGGCCTGCAAGCGCCCGAAGGTGGCTGAGCGTCGCCGCCGACTGGCCGTAGGCCCGGAACATCCTCTCGGGGTCGGGACGGCGGGAGATGTCGTCGAAGGCGAGGCCGTTGACGATGTCCCCCCGATACATGGGAAGCGCCCGGCCGTCCTTGTGCTCGAGCTCCCGTGAGCGCGGCTTGGCGAACTGGCCGGCGATCCGGCCGACCCGGACGATCCGAAGCCCGCTCGCGGCGGCCAGGCGCCGGGCCATCGCCTCGATCAGGAGAACGGTTCCGCGGATCGTCTCGGGCGAGAATTCGGCGAAGCTTTCCGCGCAATCGCCGCCCTGGAGCAGGAAGGCGCGGCCGGACTGCGCGTCGGCGAGCTGCTCCTTGAGGGCGTGGCCCTCGGAAGCGGGGACCAGAGGGGGATAGGCGGCAAGCTCGAGCAGGGCGGAATCGAGGGCTGCGGCATCGGCATAGGCCGGCTGGTGCCGCGCTTCGAGCGCCCGCCAGCTCGCCGGGGTCCAGTCCTGCGCCATCTAGAGGCTCTCTCGCGGATCGCGCGCGGGCGCGCAAGCGATTGACGCGTTCGGCCGATAAGTAGAGGGAAGCGCTTGTGAAAAGCTTCTTTCCCCACAGCGCCTCGACCGGCGACATCACCGTCCGAGTGTCGGTGAGCTTCCTTCCCGAACAGTCCGAGCCGGGCAGGGGCCGCTGGTTCTGGGCCTATCATGTGCGCATCGAGAACGGGTCCGCGGGAGCGGTCCAGCTGATCAGCCGCGAATGGACCATCGCCGACGCCCGCGGCGGCCGTCACCAGGTCCAGGGCGAAGGCGTGGTGGGGGAGCAGCCCGTGATCGAGCCCGGAGGGTCGTTCGATTACGTCTCGGGCTGTCCGCTGCCCACTCCGACCGGCTGGATGGAGGGGCATTACCGGATGGTCGCCGCCGACGGACGGGCGTTCGATGCCGCCATTCCCCGCTTCCCCCTCGTCGCGCCTGCCGTAACCAGCTAGAGGGGACCCGAGTCCCTGGAGTATTTGCGATGCGTAGCCTTGTTCTAAGCGCGGCAGTCGCCGTCCTCGCCTTTCCCGCCGTCGGCGCCCTCGGCGCACCGATCCCGGCAAGGGCCATGACCTGCCCGATCGGCGGCGGAAGCTTCCAGTTCCAGCCCATCGCTCCGCCCGTCGTCGCGGGCGAGCGGCCCGACGGAAGGCCTGTCGGCGGGATGAAATTCCCGATCGCCCTTCCGGAATGTCCCGACAACGGCCTTGTCCTCTACAAGGAATATGATCCGGGCGAGGTCGCCAAGCTGAAGCCGCTGATGGAATCCGAGGCCTATGCGGCATTGCGCAAGGACGGGACCCAATATTATCGCGCTTATTGGCTGATGCGCGAAATGGGCCAGCCGCCCGAGCGCTATCTGTGGGCGCTGACCCAGGCGACCTGGGAAGCCGAAAGCAAGCCGGAACTCAGGAAGCGCTATCTCGAGGAGCTGGTCGAAGCTTCCGCGAAGGTGCCGCCGCGCCCCGGCGACCTGAACTGGATCGGCATGGAAGGACGGGCGATCAACGCCCTTCGCGAGCTCGGCCGCTTCGACGAGGCTCTGGCGCGGCTGGACAAGGTTCCGCTCGCCGGGCTCGACGCGCCGGCGCCGACCGGTGCCGAAGCGACCTCGCAGGCTGTCGCCCAGGCCCGAAGCCGCCGTGGCTGGCGAACGTATTTCACCGCGATCAGGCCTGCGATCGAGCGCCGCGATTCCTCGATCGAACCGCTCGACCTGCTGCCGCGCCGAGTGGCCGCGGACCGCTGCATCGATGAGCCGGGCAAGCTGGACCCGGCCGGTCGCGCCTTCTGCAAGAAGGAGGCCTCGATGGTCGCCTCAGTGCGCTCCGCCCGCGACAAGCAAGCCAAGGAGGCGGAGGCTCTCCGACGTTCGCGCGAGGCGAGCGGGCGCTGAATTCCCTTCGCCCGCATCGGGTGGATGCAAAGCGCGACGATGCCCGGTTCGTCATTCCGGACTTGACCCGGAATCCATGAACACTGGCTTTCGATAACCTATTACGCCGTGTTCATGGATTCCGGCTTTCGCGGGACCTTTGCATAACCCTAGCGAAGCGCTCGGAATCAAAGCCCCTCTCCTTCAGGGGAGGGGTTGGGGTGGGGAATGTGGGCGAGAACGTTCGCTGACGCCGGTGAAATGAGCAGACAGCCCCCACCCTCAGCGACCCGCAGGCGGGTCGCTCACCCCTGAAGGGGGAGGGGCTAACGCCCAGCGACTTATGCAAGGTCCGGCTTTCGCCGGAATGACGGGTAGATCATTTCAACAAGCCCAGGAGGCGGCTCATCAGGGCCACGAAACGGGCCTCGTCGAGGGCCTGTTTCTCGTCGTTCCAGGTCGCGGAAACCGCCATCCAGCGGCCCGACCGGGTTCTCAGGAGAAAGCTCAGGTTGAGGACGCCCGGCTCCGAGCCGCCCTTGAAGCCGAAATAGCCGAACTCCTTCCCAAGCGCCTGCCCCAGGCCGGGATTGATCGCCAGCAACTCCAGCACCGTGCGGTCGCCGTTCCGGCGCAGCCAGTCGAGGGTCCGGACGAGATCGTCCGGCGAGGCGAACCACTCGACGGTCGCGATCTCCGCGGGGCGGCCACCGAAACGCGAGGGGTCGAGCGTCGAGGCGTCGACTCGCTCCAGCTGGGAAAGAAGCGAGCGTCGTCCGGCTTCGTCGGCGGCCTTCCAGCGCTGCAGGAGCGCACGATCGCCGAGCTTGAGCGCGAAGGCGTCGCGGGTCGAGAGGAATGGCCGGTTGCGCTCCGGGGCGCGGACGCCGATCTCCGGCAGCAGGCGCTCGATCCTGTCGCGCCCGAGCAGGCCGAGCAGAGTGTCGGTGGCGCTGTTGTCGCTCCTCGAGATCATCAGCGCGGCCAGGCTGTGGAGGGTGATCGGCGAGCCTTCGGGCCAGTCCTGGACGATTCCCGAGGGCAGGGAAGGGGCCCCGAGCGGAACCGCGTCGCTCCAGCGGCGCTCGCCCGCTTTCACCGAGCGTACCAGCTCTGCGAGCACGAACAGCTTGAAGGCCGAGCCGATCGCCATCGGCCGGTCCGCCTGCTCGCTGAGGAAGCCGGCGGGACCCGCTTCCTCCAGGCGAGCGGCAGACAGAGAGACCTGGCCTGGGAGGCTCACCATCTCGCCGAAGACTGAGGCGATGTCTTCGGCCGAGGATTCGGCACCGTCGACGAGCAGGCCCTCCACCAGATGCGGCGGCTGCGGACCCACCGCCATCCGGATCCGAACCAGGGCGCGCTCGAAGCGGACCAAGACGATTCCGGCCGTCGGACTGCTCGCCTCGACGCGCTCGACCTTCCGCGCCTTGCCGTAGCTCGACTTGAGCTGCGCCGCGACGACGGCCACTTGAGCGGGCGGTAACTTGGCGAGGAAAGCCGGAGAGAAGAAGCGTCGGGGCTGCGATTCCCCGTTCAGGATCGGTACCAGCTCGCCCGAGCGAAGGCGGAATGGAGCGGACGGTTCCGCCGCCTGGGCCGGAAGCGCGCAGGCCAGCAACAACAGGCCCAGCAGCCAGCGCCACGGGACCCGGCCTCCGGTCATGCGTCGATCTCCTCCTCCGCGATCTCGGCCGCGTGGCTCTGGATGAAGTTGAAACGGTGTTCGGGATTTCGGCCCATCAGTCGATCCACCAGATCGCGGACGGGTTGCTGGGGCTGGTAGCCGCCGTCGGGGAGGGTGACCCGGATCAGCGAGCGGGACTTCGGGTCCATCGTCGTCTCGCGAAGCTGCGAGGGGTTCATCTCGCCCAGGCCCTTGAAGCGGCTGATCTCGACCTTCTTGCCCTTGAAAAGGCTCGCCTCGAGCTCGCCGCGATGGGCGTCGTCGCGGGCATAGGCGACGGCCGGCCCGGACGACAGCCGGTAGAGCGGCGGCTGGGCCAGATAGAGGCAGCCCTGCTCAACTATATTATTCATTTCATTGAAGAAAAAGGTCATCAGCAAAGTAGCGATATGGGCGCCGTCGACGTCGGCGTCGGTCATGATGATGATCCGGTCGTAGCGAAGCTGCGAAGGATCGCAGCGCTCGCGGGTGCCGCAGCCCAGAGCGAGAATGAGGTCGGCGATCTCCTGGTTGCCCCGGATCTTGTCGGCGCTGGCGGAGGCGACGTTCAATATCTTGCCGCGGATCGGAAGGATCGCCTGGGTCTTCCTGTCCCGCGCCTGCTTGGCCGAGCCTCCGGCGCTGTCGCCCTCGACGATGAACAGCTCCGTCCCGGCGGGGTCGTCCGTATTGGCGCAGTCGGTGAGCTTGCCGGGGAGCCTCACCTTGCGGCCCGAAGTCGCCGTCTTGCGCTTGATCTCGCGCTCGGCGCGACGCTTCAGCCGGTCGTCCATCCGGTCGAGCACGAAGGCGAGAAGCGCCCGCCCGCGCTCCATGTTGTCGGCGAGATAATGGTCGAAATGATCGCGGACCGCCGCCTCGACGAGGCGCGCCGCGTCGGGGCTGGTCAGCCGGTCCTTGGTCTGGCTCTGGAACTGGGGGTCGCGGACGAAGACGGAGAGCATCACCTCGGCGCCTCCGACCATGTCCTCGGCCTGCACCTCCTTCGCCTTCTTCGCCAGGCCGGTGAGCTCGGCGAAGGCCCGGATGCCCCGGGTCAGGGCCGCCCGGATCCCCTGCTCGTGGGTGCCCCCGTCGGGGGTGGGGATGGTGTTGCAATAATAAGAAGAGCCGCCCTCGGTCCAGAGCGGCCAGGCCACCGCCCATTCGACGAGCCCCAGGCCGCCGGGGAAATCCTGCCTTCCGGTGAAGAAGTCGCTGGTCGCGCAATTGCGCTCGCCTATCTGCTCCTTGAGATGGTCGGCGAGGCCGCCCGGGAACTGGAAGACGGCTTCGGTGGGCGTGTCGCCCTCGATCAAGGCGGGATCGCAGCGCCAGCGTATCTCCACGCCGGCGAACAGATAGGCCTTGGAACGGGCGAGCCGGTGGAGCCGGGCCGGCTTGAACCTGGCCTCCTGCCCGAAAATCTCGGTGTCGGGGACGAAGCTGATGCTCGTCCCCCGGCGGTTCTGGGTGGGCCCCTGCAGCTCGAGCTTCGAGGTCGGCTCGCCGCGCGAATAGGTCTGCCGGTAGAGTTCCTTGTTCCTGGCCACCTCGACCACCGTGTCGCTCGACAAGGCGTTGACCACGCTCACGCCTACCCCGTGCAGCCCCCCCGAGGTCGCATAGGCCTTGTTGGAGAATTTGCCGCCAGAGTGGAGCATGGTGAGGATCACTTCGAGCGCCGACTTGCCCGGATAGCGCGGATGCTCGTCGATCGGGATGCCGCGGCCATTGTCGGTGACGGTCAGGCGTCCCGCCGTCCCCTCCACGGCCTCGAGGGTCACCTCGATCCGGGTGGCGAAGCCCGCCACGGCCTCGTCCATCGAATTGTCGAGCACCTCGGCGGCGAGATGGTGGAGCGCCCGCTCGTCGATCCCGCCGATATACATTCCCGGCCGCCGGCGGACGGGCTCCAGCCCCTCGAGCACCTCGATCGAATGGGCGTCGTAATCGGAGGAGGGGGCGGCGGTGGACGCGAACAGGTCTGACATTAGGGGGGTATAGGGGGAGGGGCGTCGCGGGGGCAAGGTTCCGGGGTTGTTCTTTTCCACAGGTGAGTGGGGGCCCGTGGAAGAGATGGGTTCGCACAAAGGTAAGGAAGGACACAAAGGCCCGGGACGGGAGGGGCGCAGGGCGGAGGGACGAGAAGGCGTCATCCCGGATTGATCCGGGATCCATGAACACCGGCGCTGTCGGAGGAGGCTCTGGCCGGGGGTGCGAGGCCGGCGTGCTTCCGATGCTTTCCTTCAGGCGATTTGCCCGCCTGCTTTTTTGAGAGAAGGCACGAAGGCGCAAAGGCACAACGTAGAAACGACGGTCTGGTGACCTTTGCGTTAGGTGAGACTCGACCGCGTCTGGCAGAAACTACGACCCACCGCCAAAGCCTGAAATATCTCGATGATAAGGCGTGGCCAAGCCGCGCAAAATGGGTTCGTTGATATGGCGGTAGGCAAAGTCCCGAGCTGCCTCCTTATCTCGGACTGGGAGATGGTGACACCCAAGCGGCTTGAGGTGCATGGGCGAAATTGGAAAAAGTCCCTGCCCAGGCCTGGGGCGCGGACTGCGTCGTCGTCGAGAAGAACCAGGGCGGCGACATGGCGACCAGCGTCCTCAAGACCGCCGACCCGGCGCTTCCGGTACGGCCGGTCCACGCCCGCTACGGCAAGGGCGACCGGGCCGAGCCGGTGGCGATGCTGTTCGAAACGGGCAAGGCGCGGTTCGCGGGCGGTTCGCGGGCGCCTTCCCCGAGCTGGAGGACGAGCTTTGCGCGATGGTCCAGGGCGGGGGCTATGCCGGACGCGGCTCGCCCGACCGGGCCGATGCGATGGTGTGGGCGATGACCGAGCTGATGCTGGCGCCGAGGCAGTCCGAGCCCCGGATCCGGAGGCTCTAGCGCCTCACCCTGCGAACGATCCGCCCTCGGACCTGGGCTCGTGGCCGTGGATTCGGTCGAGATAGGCGGAGGCGAGCTCGTAATGAGCCTGGACGGCCCGGCGGTGCGCCGCGGCCTGGGCGAGCTCGAGCTCCGCCTCGGCCCGGCGTTCGTAATATTCCTGTTCTTCCCGGGACATTCAACCTGGCCAGAAGGGTGGTTACGGAACGCTTTCAAAACGGCCGAGAGATAGCCGCCGTTCCCCCGGATTCGCGCTGCTCCAAGTTGTTGATCCTGACGAAACCCGGGGCCCGTCCGTCGGGCTCACACCCTGGTGGCGGTCGTCGTCTCGGCGGCGGCGGTGGTGGTGACGGTGCTGATCTCGTCGTCCTCCCGGGCGACGATGATCGTCTCGTGGCCGCTGGCATCCTGCATCCGAAGGATGCGGCGATTCTGGACGCTTCGCCATCCCACCGCAACGATGATCGCGAAGACCCCGAGGCCGAGGAGAATGGCCAGGAGGCTTGAAGTCGACTCGGGCATTGGCGCTTCCTTCGTAGATTAAAGGCCGGCCCGTTTGCGCTTCAAATGTTAAGATCATGTCTGCATCGCCGGGTCCGAATGAAGGGGCCTCGCGGCAGGGGCGAGGGAGGGTGGCGGCCCGCCGGAACTACCCCCGCCGGTAACCGTAGAACGAGGGCGATCACGACGAAAGGCCGACGCATGGTGTCCTCCGCACCCGCATTGCTCAGCCGAGACTTCCGGATGCGGCGCCGGGCACTGCTTTTCGTCACGCTCGCCTTGGCGGCGCTGGGCGGCGTCGACGCCCTGGCCCACGGCGTCGCGGAGGGAGACAAGGGTTATATCGAACAGATCGGCGGCGCCCAGATCGGCGCCTTCCTCTACCTCGGCGCCAAGCATATGGTCACCGGCTACGACCATTTGCTCTTCCTCTTCGGAATCGTCTTTTTCCTCTATCGGATGAAGCACGTCGCGACCTACGTGACCCTGTTCGCGATCGGCCACAGCACGACCCTCCTCGCCGGAGTCCTGCTCGGCACCAACGTCAGCTCGCACCTCGTCGACTCGATCATCGGCCTTTCGATCGTCTACAAGGCCCTCGACAACATGCGGGCCTATGAGCGCTGGTTCGGGGTTCGGCCCAGCACGAAGGCGGCGGTGCTGATCTTCGGCTTCTTCCATGGCTTCGGCCTGGCGACGAAGCTCCAGGAATTCTCGCTTTCGCCCGACGGCCTCGTCGTCAACCTCGTCGCCTTCAACGTCGGCGTCGAGATCGGCCAGATATTGGCGCTCGGCGCCATTCTCATCGTAATGGGCTATTGGCGCCGGACCTCCAGCTTCCGCCGCCACGCCTTCACCGCCAACGCCGTGCTGATGACGGCCGGCTTCATCCTCTTCGGCTACCAATTGGCCGGTTATTTCGTTCTCGAAGGAGCTTGAAGGACTTGGACGAGCAGAATCCCGCCATCGACGAGCTCCCCTCGAAGCGGCAGCTCAACAGGGCCACGCTCATCGCCGCCGGAGTCGCGGCGGCGATATTGGTGACGACCGTCCTGCCCGCCGAATATGGGGTCGATCCGACCGGCGTCGGGCGGGTCCTCGGGCTCACCCCATGGGCGAGATGAAGCGCGACGCGGCGGCCGGGCCCGAAGCCGAAGCCGCGCCGGAAACCGGGGCCGCCGCGGCAGACAGTGGCGACCTCCTCCTGGACGAGGAGCCCGTCTCCATTGCCCCCGCTGCGGGAGGTTCGACGGGCCGGGTCCAGCTCACCCTCGCGCCGGGCCAGGGCGAGGAGGTCAAGGCGACGATGAACGCCGGCGACGAGCTCACCTACGACTGGTCGACCGGCGGCGGGACGGTGATCCGGTACGAGCTGCACGGGGAGCCGATCCCCGCGAAGGGCGACGAGTTCACGAGCTTCGAGAAGGCAAGCGCGGCGGGCGCGAAGGGCAAGTTCCGGGCTCCCTTCGACGGCACCCACGGCTGGTACTGGCGGAACAACACGAATTCCCCGGTGACGGTCACCGTCAGCGCGACCGGCACATTCCAGAAGTTCGCAAAGGTCGGAGACTAGCCTCACAACCCGTTCATCACCGTTCGGCCAGAAGAACGAACGCTTCCAGGAGATCAACATGCGCCTCGCACTCGTCGCCCTAGCTGCCGTCGGCGGCTTCACCACTCCCGCCGTCGCCCATCCCGGCGGCCATGCCGAAGAATATGCCACGCAGCGTCGCCCAATCTCGGAGATCGCGCAGGAGTCGGTGGTCAAACTGGTCACCCAGGCGAAGCTGCCCGCGAGCTGGTCGAAGGCCAAGGTGGTGAAGAGCGAGTTGCGCCTCCGCGGCGGCTTCCAGCGGTGGGTCGTCACCTTCCAGAACCCGGCCGAGCGCAACCCCGCCAAGCGCCCTCTCTACGTGATCATGACCATGGACGGCAAATTCGTTTCAGCCAATCACCGCCTGATCTGATCGGAGACACGCCTCCCGGCCCGAGGCCGCACGGGGCCCCTAGAGCGCTCGGGTGTCGGATTGACCCGTCTCCGTTCGGGCTGAGCTTGTCGAAGCCCTCTCTTTCCCTTTGTAAAACAAGAAGAAAGGCCCCCTTCGGCTGCCGCCTGCGGCGGCCGGCTCAGGACAGGCTTCGACAGGCTCAGGGCGAACGGTTGTAGCGATTCAACCTATTCCCACAGCGCTCTAGCGGATTCGAGGGCCGCCGCTTCCCTTC
>DASQZF010000005.1:0-2857 GCA_035638835.1 Allosphingosinicella sp.
GCCACCGTGACCGAGATCTACGACTATATGCGCCTGCTGTGGGCGCGGGTCGGCATCCCCTATTCGCCCGCCACCGGCCTGCCGATCGAGGCGCAGCAGGTCTCACAAATGGTCGACCGCGTCATGGCCCTGCCCGAAGGCTCGCGCCACTTCCTCCTCGCGCCCGTGGTCCGCGGCCGCAAGGGCGAGTATCGCAAGGAAATGCTCGAATGGCAGCGGGCCGGCTTCACCCGGGTCCGCGTCGACGGCGAATTCTACGACATCGACGAGGCTCCCGCCCTCGACAAGAAATACAAGCACGACATCGAGGTGGTGGTCGACCGCATCGTCGTTCGTGACGGCCTGCAATCGCGCCTCGCCGACAGCTTCGAGACCGCGCTGAAGCTCGCCGACGGGTTGGCCTATCTCGACCCGGCCGATCCCGCGCCCGAACCCGCCGGAACCGAGAAGACCGGGGTTGCCGCCGCGCTCGACAAGGCCGCCACGCGCGCCGTCCTCGCCACCAACGCGCCCCCGGGCCGCATCTGCTTCTCCGAGAAATTCGCCTGCCCCGTCAGCGGTTTCACCATCGCCGAGATCGAGCCCCGCCTGTTCTCCTTCAACGCCCCGCAAGGCGCCTGCCCCGCCTGCGATGGCCTCGGCGAGCGGATGGAGTTCGACGAGGACCTCGTCGTCCCCAACCACGACCTGTCGCTCGCCAAGGGTGCGGTCGTGCCCTGGGCCAAATCGCAGCCCCCCTCACCCTATTACATGCAGGTGCTGGCCAGCATCGCCCGCCACTATGGCTTCGAGCTTTCCACTCCCTGGAAGGACCTCGACCCCGCGCACCAACGCGCGATCCTCCACGGCACCGGCGGCACCGCCATCACTCTCAAGTTCATCGACGGCCGCAAATCCTACGAGGTCCGCAAGGCCTTCGAGGGCGTCATCGGCAACTTGAACCGCCGCCTCGCCCAGACCGAGTCCGCCTGGATGAAGGAGGAGCTCAGCTGCTACCAGGCCGCCTCCCCCTGCGAGACCTGCCACGGCGCGCGCCTCAAGCCCGAGGCGCTGTCGGTCAAGATCGCCGGCGAGGACATCAGCATCGCCGTCCGCCGCTCGGTGCAGGACGCCTACGCCTGGTTCGGCGCGCTCGAACCCCGCCTCACCCCCCAGCAGCAGGAAATCGCGCGCGCCATCCTCAAGGAGATCAACGAGCGCCTCGGATTCCTCCACAATGTCGGCCTCGACTATCTCCACCTCGACCGCACCTCCGGCACGCTCTCGGGCGGCGAAAGCCAGCGCATCCGCCTCGCGAGCCAGATCGGCAGCGGCCTGTCGGGCGTCCTCTACGTTCTCGACGAGCCCTCGATCGGCCTCCACCAGAAGGACAACGACCGCCTGCTGGAAACCCTCCAGAGGCTCAAATCCCTCGGCAACACCGTGCTGGTCGTCGAGCATGACGAGGACGCCATCCGCGCCGCCGACCATGTCATCGACATGGGCCCCGGCGCCGGCGTCCACGGCGGCGAGGTGCTCTACAGCGGCACCCTCGACGGCCTCATGCGCGAGGAACGCTCGCTGACCGCCGACTATCTCTCCGGCCGCCGCGCCATCCCGCTCCCGGCAAAGCGCCGCAAGGGCAATGGCAAGAAGCTCACCGTCCACAACGCCCAGGCCAACAACCTGCGCAACGTCACCGTCTCCGTGCCGCTCGGCACCTTCACCTGCGTCACCGGCGTCTCGGGCTCGGGCAAGTCGAGCTTCACCATAGACACCCTCTACGCCGCCGCCGCCCGCGCGCTGAACGGCGCCCGCATCCTCGCGGGCAAGCACGACAAGGTCACCGGCCTCGACCAGCTCGACAAGGTCATCGACATCGACCAGTCGCCGATCGGCCGAACCCCGCGCTCCAACCCCGCCACCTACACCGGCGCCTTCACCCAGATCCGCGACTGGTTCGCGCAGCTTCCGGAATCCAAGGAGCGCGGCTACAAGCCCGGGCGCTTCTCCTTCAACGTCAAGGGCGGCCGCTGCGAGGCCTGCACCGGCGACGGCCTGCTCAAGATCGAGATGCACTTCCTCCCCGACGTCTACGTCACCTGCGACGTCTGCGCCGGCCGCCGCTACAACCGTGAGACGCTGGAGGTCCACCACAAGGGCAAGTCCATCGCCGACGTGCTCGACATGACCGTCGAGGATGCGGTCGAGTTCTTCCGCGCCGTCCCGGGCATCCGCGAGAAGATGGCGATGCTGGCCGAGGTGGGCCTTGGCTACATCAAGGTCGGCCAGCAAGCGACGACCTTGTCAGGCGGCGAAGCCCAGCGCGTCAAACTCGCCAAGGAACTCTCCCGCCGCGCCACCGGCCAGACCCTTTACATCCTCGACGAGCCCACCACCGGCCTCCACTTCGAAGACGTCCGCAAGCTCCTCGAGGTCCTCCACGCCCTGGTCGAGCAAGGCAACACCGTGGTCGTGATCGAACACAACCTCGACGTCATCAAGACCGCCGACTGGGTGCTGGACCTCGGCCCCGACGGCGGCATCAACGGCGGCGAGATCGTCGCGCAAGGGACGCCCGAGCAAGTCGTCAAGGAACCCCGCAGCTTCACCGGCCACTACCTCGCGCCCCTGCTGGAGCGGAAGGGAACCAGCTCCCCCGCGCAGGCGGAGGCCCAGTCCCCAGCCCCTCCCCCTTCAGGGGGAGGCGTCGCCGAAGGCGACGGAGGGGGCTTGGCGAGCAAAGCAGCCCCCATGGAAGAGGCTCCAAAGCGCGGGCGGCGGAAGAAGGTGGTTGAGGGGGTTTGAGGAAGCTTTATTCGACCGTGACGTAAAATGGGTCGCTTTCGGCAATAATGTGATCATCTCGGCGCCTAAT
>DASQZF010000006.1:0-16242 GCA_035638835.1 Allosphingosinicella sp.
GACCGTCAGCCTCCCCGAGGAGACGGAGGATTTCGCCCCGACCATCCGGCCGCGAATCCCGCAGCCGGTGCGCCACGCGTCGATGGGCAAGGTCGTCGACATTCGCGGCGGCGGCGGACGGATCGAGATCGAGTCGTCGAGCCTCGCCGAGCTCGCCCGCGATCCGGACCCCAGCATCGCGCTGTCCGGACAGGTCGGCGGCCACGTCAAGCTCGACGCCGGCAACCGCTGGCTTCTCGCCAACGTCCGAAGCCTCATGCTGCGCGACGGCGACTCCGGAACGGTCTCGGCCGACATCGACTTCCTTGGCGAAGGCGAGGAGGACCCGCAGACCGGCAAGCTGATCAACTTCCGCCGCGGAATCACCGGCTACCCGCCGCCCGGAGCCAAGGTCTTTCCGGTCTCCGGCCAGGACATGCGCCAGATGTTCGCCGCCGACGAGCGCGCGCATATCGAGATCGGCACCGTCTATCCGACCAAGGACGTCCGGGGCGCCCTCTATATCGACGCCCTGCTCGGCAAGCATTTCGCACTCCTGGGCTCCACCGGAACCGGCAAGTCGACTTCGGCCGCTTTGATCATGCACCGCATCTGCGACCTCGCCCCCGAGGGCCACATCGTCATGATCGATCCGCACGGCGAATATTCGGCGGCGTTCAAGAGCGTGGGCGAGCTGTTCAACGTCGAAAATCTCGCAATGCCTTATTGGCTGATGAACTTCGAAGAGCATTGCGAGGTGTTCATCACCTCGTCGGGCTCCGAACGGCAGCGCGACCAGGACATCCTCGCCAAATGCCTGCTTCTGGCCCGGTCGAAGAACCGGGCGGCCGAGGGCATGACCAAGCTCACCGTCGATTCGCCCATCCCCTATGCGCTTTCCGACCTCGCCGGGGCGATCAACAGCGAGATGGGGCTGCTCAACAAGGCGACCGACACCGCGCCCTTCATGCGCCTCAAGACCAAAATCGACGAGCTCAAGGCCGATCCCCGCTATCATTTCATGTTCTCGGGGATGCTGATCGCCGATTCGATGACGAGCTTCATCGGCAAGATCTTCCGGCTTCCCGCCAAGGGCAAGCCGATCTCGATCGTCGACGTCTCGGGAGTCCCGTCCGACATCGTCTCCGTCGTGGTCGCGGTGCTGTCGCGCCTGGTCTTCGACTATGCGATCTGGTCGAGGAACGAGGTTCCCCGGCCGGTCCTGCTCGTCTGCGAGGAAGCCCATCGCTACATCCCGTCGGACAAGACCGGCGGCGGGCAGTCGGTGAGGAAGATCCTCGAGCGGATCGCCAAGGAAGGCCGTAAGTACGGGGTCAGCCTCGGCCTCATCACGCAGCGGCCGTCCGATCTCGCCGAGGGCGTGCTCTCGCAATGCGGAACGATCATCGCGATGCGCCTCAACAACGAGCGCGACCAGCATTTCGTCAAATCGGCCATGCCGGAGGGCGCCCGGGGCTTCCTCGACGTCATCCCGGCGCTCCGCAACCGCGAGTGCATCGTCTGCGGCGAAGGCGTCTCCATCCCGATCCGGGTGTCGTTCGACGACCTCGAACGCGACCGCCGGCCCGCCTCGTCCGATCCGCTCTTCTCCGAGCTGTGGCGCCAGACCGGCGACGAGGAGGCGATGGTCGCCCGGGTCGTCAAGAGGTGGAGAAGCCAGGGGCGGTGACCCGCCGCCGCAAGACCGTCCTGGCCTGTCCGAATCCGGACGAAGTGGACGACTTGGACGCGACACGCTTGTTTCCGCCGCCGCGGGGCCGCTCAGGATGATCGAGAGGCGGGCATAGACGGCCTGAAAGTCCTGGGTCCTGAGCAGTCCGGCCACCAGCTCGAGCGCCAGCAGGCACAGCCCCAGCGAGGTTGTGGACAGCGCAAGGACGAACGTCCTGAAAGAGCGGGCAATGCGCACGCCGCGACTAGAACATAACAAGAACCTCCAGGCAAGGTGCAATCTGGGGGCGGAACCGGGTCACGTACCACCGGAAATTGGTGCCAGGCACCAATTGCGGAAATTGGTGCCAGGCACCAATTACTTGGCGGCGGTGTTCGTGGATTCCGGCTTTCGCCGGGATGATGGTGGACGGGCTACGCCCTCGGCTTCTTCTTGCTGGCCGTCTCGGCCATCCGCGACGCGCCTGGCTTTACGGCAAGCAGCGTCCTCAGGCGCGAGCGGAACGCCGCGAGGCTCGTCCCGTCGAGCTGGGCCCGGCTGACGAACTTGACGGCGGCGGGGTCGACAGGGACTCCGTTCTTCAGGAGCTCGTAATGGAGGTGCGGGCCGGTCGAGAGGCCGGTCGAGCCGACATAGCCGATCACCTGGCCCTGGCGGATCGGGCTCCCGGCGCGGGCGACGATCCGGCTCATATGCGAGTAGGAGGTTACGAGCCCGCCCGGGTGGGCGATCCGAACCTGGTTGCCGTAGCCGCCGGCCCAGCCGGCGGCGGCGACCCGGCCGTCGGTGGCGGCAAGGATCGGAGTGCCGTAGCCGGCGCGGAAGTCGATGCCCTTGTGCATCCGCGAATAGCCCAGGATCGGGTGGCGGCGCATTCCGAAATTGGAGGAGACCTGGCCGGGCACCGGCCGCTGGAGCATTCCGCTCTCGCGGCCGACGCCGGAGGCTTCATACCATTCGGAGCGGCCGCCCTGCTCCCATTGCATCAGCTTGAGGTCCTTGCCCGAGCCGCGATCGAGGCCTGCGTAAAGGAGGCGCCCGGTCTCGGATTCGCCGGTGGCGGCGCGACGATGCTCGAGGATGATGTCGAAACGGTCGTCGGGCGTCAGGCCCGAGATGCTGGTCTGGCTGGCGACGGCCCGGATATAGGCTTCGACCGCCTTGGCGGGAGCCCCGGCGGCGCGGGCCGAGCGATAGAGGCTCGAACCGACATAGCCCTGGATCCTGAGGGGCGTTCCGTCGACCGAGATCGGAGTGCGGACCAGCGCGAGCTTCTTGCCGGCGCGCTTGAGCGACAGCTTGAGGTCGAAGCGGGCGCGGAGCGACAAAGCGGTGAGCGGACGCGCGACGGTCCGGTCGGCGCGCTTGCCGAGCACGATGTTCATCGTCGTTCCGGACTTGATCTGATCGAGCGGGACCGCGGCGGCGACGAGCTTCGCGACTTCGTCCGCCTCCCTGGGGGCGACTCCGGCGCGCTCGAGGGCGCGGACGAAGCCGTCGCCTTCGCCCAAAGTGGCGACCATCTCGACGGTCGGCCGCTCCGGCCGGTCGAGCAGGGGCTCGACGAGGTCGGTCGGAGCCATCCGGCGGCCGGTATCGGCGCCAAGGGCGAGCGGCGAGATCGCAAGGCTCCGGGCCTGCTCGAACTGAGCGTCGGAAAGCGGCTTGGCCGATGCGGCAGGGATCGGATCGAAGCCCGGGGCTAGCCACAAGGCGGCGCCGCACAAGGCGGTGCAGGTGAGCGCTCCGCGAAGCCAGTCGCGCGAGCCGATCCTCGAGCCGAGGTCGACGACGAGGTCGAACCGGCGCGGCGCGGGAACGGCCCGGCTGCCGAAGCTTCGCGGACGGACCGGCGAATCGAAGGCGAGAGCGGCTCCGCCGCCCGGACCGGGCCTGATATCGTTGAAATGGTACAAGGCGGAAAAAGCCCCCGCGACCCGTTGAAACACCCCCCGGCCGCGGATCGAGGCCAGGTGGCGAGGACTGTGGCGAAACGGGGTTAAAGTCCAGTAAAGCGGGTTGAACCCGGCTCCGGCTTGCGGTGAAGCGTGCCTTCCGTGGCGCTGAAGCGAGAGCGCTGCGGGAACTACTGCAATCTCGACCTGATCCGCGCCGCTCTACCGTCACCCTGAACTTGCTTCAGGGTCCAGCTATCCACCCGTGAGGCGGCTCGTCGCTGGATGCTGAAACAAGTTCAGCATGACGGCAAGGGCCTGTCCCCCGACCCCCTCGCGATCCAAGTCATTGCTTCCGGAGGAAGAACGTCCGATCTAGGCCTGATGAGCGATTTCGCGCGGGCGCCGCTTACGGCGACCCTTGGACCCACCAACACCGGCAAGACCCACCTCGCCGTCGAGCGGATGGCGGCGCATTCGAGCGGGATGATCGGCTTCCCGCTCCGGCTCCTGGCGCGTGAGGTCTACGATCGGGTGGTCGCGATGAAGGGCGCGAACCGGGTCGCCCTGATCACCGGCGAGGAGAAGATCCTTCCCAAGGACGCGCGCTGGTTCCTGTGCACGGCCGAAAGCATGCCCATGGACCGCGACTTCGCCTTCGTCGCCCTGGACGAGGCGCAATTGGGCACGGACCCGGAGCGCGGCCACGTCTTCACCGACCGGATGCTCCATGCCCGAGGCCGGGAGGAGACGATGATCCTCGGCTCCGAGATCCTGAAGCCGATGGTCCGGTCGCTCCTGCCGAAGGCGGAGATCGTCACCCGGCCGCGCTTCTCGACCCTCTCTTACGGAGGGCCGTCCAAGCTTTCGAGGCTTCCGCCGCGCTCGGCGATCGTCGCCTTCTCGGCCGAGCAGGTCTACGCCGTCGCCGAGATGCTCCGCCGGATGCGCGGCGGGGCGGCGGTGGTGATGGGAGCGCTCTCCCCGCGAACCCGAAACGCCCAGGTGGCGATGTACCAGGCGGGCGAGGTCGATTATCTCGTCGCGACCGATGCGATCGGGATGGGCCTCAACATGGACGTCACCCATGTCGCCTTCGCCGGTCTTTCCAAGTATGACGGGCACCGCCGGCGTCGGCTGACTCCGGCGGAGATGGCCCAGATCGCCGGCCGCGCCGGGCGGCACCAGCGCGACGGGACGTTCGGGGTGCTTCAGCTCGAAGGGGAGAATTCGGCCGAGTTCAGGCCGGAGGAGCTGGAGGCTATCGAGGAGCATCGATTCGCGCCGCTCGACCATCTCTACTGGCGCGAGGGCGATCCCGACTTCCGGAGCGTCGAGGCGCTGGTCCGCTCGCTCGAGCGCCGGCCGAACCGGCCCGGCCTTCGAGCCGCGCCCGAGGCGATCGACCTCGCCGTCCTCAAACGGCTGGCCGGGGATCCGGAGGTCGCCGCCCGGGCGGTGGGCCAGGAGGCGGCCCGGAGGCTTTGGGCGGCCTGCGGGCTGCCCGACTTCCGGAAGACCGGCCCGGAGCATCATTCGAGGCTGGTGGCCCGGCTCTACCTCCACCTCAGCGAAGGCGACGGCCGGATCCCGAACGGCTGGTTCGCGGCTCAGGTCGCCCAGCTCGACAACGTCCAGGGCGACATCGAGGCCCTCGCCGACCGGCTCGCCGGGGTGAGGACCTGGGCCTATATCGCTCACCGGCCCGACTGGCTCGCCGAGCCCGCGGCGATGGCCGAGCGCACCCGGCAGGTCGAGGAAAGGCTGTCGGACGCGCTTCACGAGCGGCTCACCCAGCGCTTCGTCGACCGGCGCACCTCGGTGCTGCTCAAGGACATCGGCCGAAAGGGCGTCGGCGAGTTCCCGGTGATCGTCGACGAGCAGGGCGAGGTCACGGTCGGCTCCTTCCCGATCGGCCGGATGGAGGGCTTCGCCTTCGAGGTCGACCCCACCGCCCGCCACTCGGACCGCAAGATGCTGCTTGCGACCGCCGAACGAAGGCTGGGCGGCGAATATGAGAAGCGCGCCGCCGCGCTCGCCGCCGACACCGACGATCATTTCACCCTGCGCACCGAGGCGGGCAAGCCGGTGGCGGTGCTGTGGCGCGGCCACGAGGTGGCCCGGCTCGGGCCGGGCAAGAACCTGCTGAGCCCGCGGGTGACGGTCGACCGCAAGCTCGACCGGTTGTCCGAGCGCGGGCGGGGGATCGTGGTCGAGAGGCTCGACCTCTGGGTCCGGCACCAGGTCGAGCGGTCGCTCGGGCCGCTTCGCCAGGCGGGCCTCGCCGCCCAGGACAGGCAGGCCCCGGCGGCGGTCCGCTCGATCCTTGCGATGCTGGTCGACGAAGGCGGGATCGTCGCCCGCGAGGCCGTGGCCAATCCGCTCGCCGCGCTCGACAAGGAGCAGAGGCGGGGGATCGCCCGACTGAAGGTCAGGATAGGCGCGCTCGACCTGTTCATGCCCGACGTTCTCAAGCCCGAGGCCCGGCGCTGGCGCACCGCACTTCGAGCCGCCGCCGGCGGCGAGCCGATGCCGGAGCTTCCGTCGGAATCCGCGGTCCTCCTCCCCTGCCCGCCCGACGGCGAGCGGCTCCGGCTGGTGCGCCTCGGTTTCCGGCCGCTCGGGCCTCAGATGCTCCGGGTCGACCTCGCGGAGCGGCTCGCCCGCCACGCCCACGAGGCCCGGACCGGCAAGCCGCAGCCGGTGGTGGACGAGGCTCTGACGACCTCGCTCGGCCTTCAGCCCCAGGCGGTGGCGAGGCTGATGCGCGACCTCGGCTTCCGTCCCTCCGAAGGCGAGCAGGCCTGGGTCTGGCGCGGCCGGGCGCGGCGCCCGGAGGCCCCGCGCCGGCCGGAGGCGGCCAACGCCTTCGCGGCGCTTGCCGGGTTGAAGCGTGGCTGACGGCCTCAGGCTCGACAAGTTCCTGTGGTTCGCCCGGGTCGTGAAGACCCGGGCGCTTGCGCAGACTCTGGCCGAGCAGGGGCGGATCCGGATCGGAGGCCGGGTCGTCGATCGGGCGCATTGCCCGGTGCGGGTCGGCGACGTGATGAGCTTCGCCCAGCGCGGCGTGGTGCGCGTGCTCAGGGTCGAGGCGTTGCCGGCCCGGCGCGGCCCGCCGGCCGAGGCTCGGGCGCTCTACACGGAGATTGCGGAAGAGCCGGGCACCTCCAATTCCTCCCCCGGATTTCCGGGGGAGGGGGACCGCGCGTAGCGTGGTGGAGGGGTTCTTGAGAGCTGGAAAGAACCCCTCCACCATGCTTCGCATGGTCCCCCTCCCCGCGAAATCGCGGGGAGGAATTGAGGGACCCCCCCGTTGACGACCCAAGGGGCGCGCGACTAGGAAACCGGCTCCAGGGAGAAGCCAATGACCTACGTCGTCACCGATGCCTGCATCCGCTGCAAATATATGGATTGCGTCGAGGTGTGTCCGGTCGACTGCTTCTACGAGGGCGACAATATGGTCGTCATCAACCCTTCCGAATGCATCGACTGCGGAGTGTGCGAGCCGGAATGCCCGGCCGAGGCGATCCTGCCCGACACCGAGACGGGGCTCGAGAAGTGGCTCGAGGTCAACGCCACCTACTCCGCCGAATGGCCCAACATAACCCGCAAGCGCGAGAGCCCGGCCGACGCCGACGAGCATAAGGGCGAGGAAGGCAAGTTCGACAAATATTTCTCGGCGGAGCCCGGTCAGGGGGATTAGCTCCCGTCATTGCGAGCGCAGCGAAGCAATCCAGCGCTGCGGCCGTCATCAATGCCGAGCTGGATTGCTTCGTCGCTGCCGCGTAGCGGCAGTTTATCCTGAGCGCCGCCGCAGGCGGCGTCGAAGGGCTGCTCGCAATGACAGCCCTGGCGCGCATGTCCCAAAAGAGTAGCTTTTCGGCACCTTTTCGGTTATAAGGGCGTCATCGAAGCGGATGCGACACGCATTCCGCAACCGGTGGTCACAAGTAGAATCGCCGCACATCGCAGGTTGGAAACGTCCTTGGGGCGGATGGAATTCCGGCGCGGGTGCGGCTGTTCCCCAATGGGAAGGTCGAATAAATGGCAGCGAAAGCGTTGAGCTTCGACGTTGGCGATTACGTAGTCTACCCAAAGCACGGCGTGGGCCGGGTGATCGAATTGCAGAGCACGGACATCGCCGGGATGCAGCTCGAGCTCTACGTGCTTCGGTTCGAGAAGGAAAAGATGACCCTGCGAGTCCCGACCAACAAGGCGGAGAGCGTCGGAATGCGCAAGCTTTCGTCCGACAAGACGATGCAGGAGGCGCTTGCCACCCTGAAGGGCAAGCCCAAGGTGAAACGCACCATGTGGTCGCGCCGGGCCCAGGAATATGAAGCGAAGATCAACTCGGGCGACCTGGTGTCGATCGCCGAGGTGACCCGCGATCTCTTCCGCGCCGACGACCAGCCCGAGCAGAGCTATTCGGAGCGTCAGATCTTCGAGGCCGCCTCGAGCCGGCTCGCCCGCGAGCTTGCCGCCATGGAGCAGGTCGACGAGCCGGCCGCTTTGGTGAAGATCCTCGAGATCCTCAACAAGGCCGCGGCCATCTACAACCGGGAGAAGGTGGCGGTCTGAGCCGTCGAGACTCCCCTCCCTGGAAGGGAGGGGCCGGGGGTGGGTCCGCCGAAGGCGGCTGAAGCTCCGAGTCAGTGGAAGTCTCGCTTCGCTCGCCTACCCACCCCTGCCCCTCCCTTCCAGGGAGGGGAGGCTTTCAAGAGGCGGTCCGGCGACGGGCCGCCTTTCTTGTTGCGGCCTCGCCCCGATGCGTGTATTAGATATCTAACACAGCGACCACGAGGAGACGGACATGCGCGGCGCGATTCTCATTCCGGTTCTGATGCTCGGAGCCTGCTCGATCGGCGAGGCCAGCGAGAGCGAGGGCCGGCGCGCGACCCGCAATTTCCAGGTCGGGGCGTTCGACCGGATCTCGCTGACCGGAGCGTCCAACGTCGTCGTCACTGTCGGCGGGGCGCCTTCGGTCCGGGCCGAGGGCGATTTGGCGCTGCTCGAGAAGCTCGAGATCAAGGTTGAAAACGGAATTCTCCGGATCGGCTACAAGAAGGGCGATTGGTCGTTCGGATGGCGCAAGGACCGGCAGCCCGTGACGGTCCACGTTTCCGCGGCGGCGCTTCGAGGCGCCGAAGTCGCCGGCTCGGGCGACATGAAGATCGACAAGATCGAGGGCGGCGACTTCGCCGGCGAGATCGCGGGATCGGGCGAGATCGAGCTTGCCAGCCTGCGCGCCCGGAACGCCAAATTCTCGATCGCCGGCTCGGGCGGAGTGACCGCTTCGGGGAGCGCCGAGACTGCGGAGTTCGACATCGCCGGCTCCGGGGGCGTGCGTGCCGCCGGACTCCAGGTCCGGAGCGCCAAGGTGTCGATCGCCGGCTCGGGCAATGTCGAGACCAAGGCGACCGAGAGCGCCAGCGTCGACATCATGGGCTCGGGCGACGTCGTCGTCACCGGTGGGGCCCGGTGCAGCGTCAACAAGATGGGATCGGGCGACGTCCGCTGCGGCTGACGGAAGTGGATCCGCTTGAGCCACCGCCTTTTATCTTCAATTAACCATTTTCCGGCAGGGTCGCCGCCATGATCAGGACCCTGCCCCTCGCCCTTCTCGCCCTTTCCGCCGCCGTCCCGGCCGCCGCCGCCGCCGCCGAGCGAACCTATTCGATCACGGACTTCGACAAGGTTCAGGTCGACGGGCCCTACCGGGTCACTCTGACCACCGGACGAAGCTCTTCCGCCCGGGCCGAGGGCTCGAGGGAGGCCCTCGATCATGTCTCGATCGACGTCCAGGGCGGCACCCTCCGGGTGCGGCGCAACCGGTCGGCCTGGGGCTCGCCTCCGGGCGGCGGGAGCGGCGGGGGCGGCGGGGGCGGCGGAGCGGGCCCGGTCGCCGTGACGCTGACCACCCGCGACCTTCGAAACGCCTCGGTGGTCGGCTCGGGCAGCCTCGATATCGACGGTGCGAAAGGCCTTCGGGTCGATCTTTCCGTGTCCGGAAGCGGGCGGCTGAACGTGGGTTCGGTCGACTCCGACAACCTCATCGTCGGACTGCTCGGCGGAGGGCGCATCACGCTCGCCGGCCGGACCAAGCAGCTCAAGGCGACGGTCCAGGGGAGCGGCGACCTCGCAGCCTCCGGATTGAGCGCGGACGACGCCCAGATCGCCTCCGACACGGCCGGCAACGTCGCCGTGGCCGTGATGCGAACCGCGAAGGTCACGGCGACCGGAGCCGGCGACGTCGAGATCATCGGAAGCCCGACCTGTACGGTGCAGGCGAAGGGTTCGGGGCAGGTGAGCTGCGGCGCGCCGCGGTAGCGCCGGCTGAGGCAGCGTCTCCGTCATTGCGAGGAGCGAAGCGACGAAGCAATCCAGCCGGCGATCGAGGCCATGCTGGATTGCTTCGCTTCGCTCGCAATGACGAAATCAGATCAACGCCAGCGCCGCCAACCTCGCAGTCAGAGCCGCCGGCAACTCTCCCAGGCCGCTGTCGTCGCCGTCGAGGTCGAGCGGGGCGTCGGCGGGTTCGAGATAGCGCCAGCCTTGGTGGGCCCGCCGGGGAAGCGCCCGGACCGGGACCAGCAGGGGGTCGAGGCGGATGATCGTCCGCCGGTCCTCCTCCCGGTCGGCGAAGCCGATGATGGTCTGGCGTGCGGCGATCCTGTGCTTGACGATCCAGTAGATCGAGCCGCCGATCAGCTCGTCCGCCCGCTTCGGGCGGAAGCGGGTGACGATCGGGACTATCCCGCCGGCGAGCCGAAGGCGCTGGCGCGCTTCAAGCGAATCGAGGCTGGCGCAGCCGACGGCGACCTTGCTGATGTTGAGCGGCATCGGGGAATTCTTAATTGGATAAGGGGTTGGGCAATAGAATATTCGTTGGTCCGTCATTGCGAGGAGCGAAGCGACGCGGCAATCCAGCGGGGCTCGGAAGCCGGGCTGGATTGCTTCGCTCCGCTCGCAATGACGGAGGAACGTGCGGCGAGTCAGCCTGCGATTCCCGAGGCCGTCGCAAGGCCCAGAAATACCAGGAAGCCCATCGAATCCGTCACCATGGTCACGAAAACCGACGAGGCCACGGCCGGGTCCGCGCCCGCCCGCTCGAGCGCGAGCGGCACCAGAACTCCGGCAAAGCCGGCGATTATGATGTTGGCGAGCATCGCCGCGGCGATCACCCCGCCCAAAGCGGGATTGGCGAAGAACAGGCCGACCCCGACCCCGATCACCGCGGCGACGGTGATCCCGTTGAGGCAGGCGACCTGGATCTCGCGAAGGATGGCCCGCCACGTGTTGGACTGGGTGAGCTGGTTGGTGGCGAGCGCGCGCACCGTCACCGCGAGGGTCTGGGTGCCGGCATTGCCGCCGACCCCGGCGACGATCGGCATCAGGGCGGCGAGCGCGACCATCTTCGAGATCGTGCCCTCGAACAGCCCGATGATCGTCGCCGCGACCAGCGCGGTCCCCAGGTTGGCGATCAGCCAGCGGACCCGGCTCGAATAGCTTTCGAGCAGAGGCTGGTTGATGTCGCCCTCGCCCGCGCCCGAGAGGAGCAGGACGTCCTCGGACGCTTCCTCCTGGATGATGTGGACGATGTCGTCGACCGTGATCATCCCGACCAGCCGGTTCGACTGGTCGATGACGGCGGCCGAGATGAGCGCGTATTTCTGGAATCGCAGAGCCACCTCCTCCTGGTCCATGTCGACCGGGATGAGGGTCTGCTCGCGCTTCATCACGTCGGCGACCGCGACGTGGCGGTGGGTGCGAAGGATCCAGCTCAGCATGCAGGTGCCGACCGGATGGTGGCGGCCGTCGACGACGAACACTTCCCAGAAATCGGTGGTCAGGTCCTCGCCGGCGCGAAGATAGTCGATGACCTGGCCGACCGTCCAATGCTCGGGCACCGCGATCAGGTCGCGCTGCATCAGCCGGCCGGCCGATTCCTCGGGATAGGTGAGCGCCTCCTCGATCGCCGCCCGGTCGTCGGGGTCGAGCTCGCGAAGGACGGCGCGCTGCTCGTCCTCCTCGAGGTCCTCGATCATGGCGACGGCGTCATCCGTCTCCATCTCTCCGGCGAGGTCCGCGACCTGGCGCGGGTCGAGCGCGTCGATCAGCTCCTCGCGGACATGCTCGTTCATCTCCGCGAGCACGTCGCCGTCGAGAAGATCGGCGATGGCTGCGGCGAGGGCCCGGCGGTCGTCGCTGTCGATGAGCTCGAACAGGTCGGCGAGGTCGGCCGGGTGGAGCGGCTCGACGAGGGCGCGCGCGCCGTCGGCATCGCCGGCCTCGACCCGCTCCATCACCTCGGTGACATATTCCGGCTTCAGCCGGTCGTCCTCGTCCATCCGGCCTTCGGGCAGCGAGCCGGGCGGAGCGCCCGGGGGTGCGCCGGGCAGATCGATTTCGCTCTCGCTCATCCGCCCCTCCCGCCGGTGTAAGATGCCGAGGCGCTTCCTAGGACGAGGCGCCGGGGCTGTCGAGCGGGGTGGCGCGAAGGAGGTTGGGCGCTTATGTCCGCCCCGACCCGGGATGACGATATAACGGAGAAAATCATGGCCGACGAACTCAACAATCTGGTCCTCAACCTCAGCAGCGGCGGCGACGTCGTCATCAGGCTTCGCCCCGACCTCGCGCCCGGGCACGTCGCCCGAATCAAGGAGCTGGTCGAAGAAGGCTTTTACGACGGGGTCGTCTTCCACCGGGTGATCCCCGGCTTCATGGCCCAGGGCGGCGACCCGACCGGGAGCGGCATGGGCGGCTCCGACCGGCCGGACCTCAAGGCCGAGTTCAGCCAGGAGCCGCACGTCCGCGGCACCGCCTCCATGGCCCGCTCCCAGAATCCGAACAGCGCCAACAGCCAGTTCTTCATCTGCTTCGACGACGCCCGCTTCCTCGACAAGCAATATACCGTCTGGGGCCAGGTCACCGAAGGCATGGAGCATGTCGACGCACTTCCCAAGGGCGAGCCGCCGCGCGAGCCGGGCAAGATCGTCAAGGCCTCGTTGAGGGCCTGACCTGTGGCCCGGCGGGTCACGCTCGTCACCGGCGCCTCGGCGGGTCTCGGTGCCGAGTTCGCCCGCCAGTGCGGAAGGCGCGGCGACGAGCTGGTCCTCGTCGCCCGCCGCCGCGACCGGCTGGAGGCGCTCGCCGCCGAGCTCGGCTCGGCCCACGTCGTCGCCGCCGATCTGGCCCGGCCCGATTCGGCCGCCCGGCTCCTCGCCGAGGTGGACAGCCTGGGCCTCGAGGTCGACACCCTGATCAACAATGCGGGCTTCGGCTCGGCCGGCGGCTTCGTCGGGACGGCGCCCGGGCGCCTGCTCGAGATGATCGACCTCAACGTCCGGTCGCTGACCGAGCTCTGCCGGCTGGCGCTCCCGCCGATGCTGCAGCGCCGCCGGGGCTTCATCCTCAACGTCGCCTCGACCGCCGCCTTCCAGGCCGGTCCCTACAGCGCGGTCTATTATGCGTCGAAGGCCTATGTCCTGTCGCTCAGCGAGGCGCTTCACGAGGAATCAAGGGGGCACGGGGTCCATGTCTCGGCCCTCTGCCCCGGCCCGACCGCGACCGAATTCTTCGAAGTGGCGGGAAGCGCGGGCGGTCGGCTCGCGAAAATGGCGACGGACCCGAAGGCCGTCGTCGCCGCCGGCCTGGTCGGGCTCGCCCGCAACAAGGCGATCGTCGTTCCGGGGGTGATGAACAAGATGACCTCGCAGGCCGGGCGGATATTGCCGCGGGTTGCGCTCAGGCGGGCGGTGGCGGCGCTGAAGAGCTGACCACTTAATTCCTCCCCCGGCTTTCCGGGGGAGGGGGACCATGCGAAGCATGGTGGAGGGGCCCTCCTGACTCCGAAGAACCCCTCCACCGCGCTCCGCGCGGTCCCCCTCCCCGCGAAATCGCGGGGAGGAATTTGGGAGAGGTCAGGCCGCCTCCTTCTTCTCTTCCTTCAGAAGCCCCTCGAACAGCCAGTCGTGGAAGATCCGCACCGGGCGGCGCTTCAGGGCGGAGCGGCGGCAGGCGAACCAGTAGCTGTAGGGGCTCTCGACCTTGTGGTCGAACAATCGCACCAGCCGGTCGTCGCTCGAGCCGTAGAGATGGCTTTCCAGCATGAAGGCGACTCCGAGCCCCTGGGCGGCCGCGTCGAGGATCAGCTGGCCCGAATCGAAATGATCGATCGCGGCCGGCTGAAGGTCGGGCAGCCCGATGGCGTCGCGCCAATAGTCGAAGGAGCCGGGCATGTCGCGGTGGAGGAAGATGGTGGCCTCGGCGAGCTGCGCCGGATCGCGGATCGCGTCCGGCCCCTCCTGAAGGGCCCGCGAGCCGATGGCGACGACGCAATTGCTGTCGATCCGCCGCGAATAGAGCGAAGGATCGATCTCGGTGGTGATCGCGATCGCGGCGTCGAGCCCGTCGTCGAGGCGCGCCAGACGGTTGGAGCCGGTGTCGATGTCGATATGGAGATCGGGCTGAAGCGCGCGCAGGTCGGGCAGCTTCGGCATCAGGCGCTGGGAGGCGAAGAGCGACGGCACCGCAAGCCTGAGGCGCATCACCTCGACGCTTCCGGTCGCCCGCTCCATGGCCATGGCCAAGGCATCGATCGCCGGGCCGATCTCCGCCATCAGCCGATCTCCGTCGGGGTTGAGGTGGACCGCCTGGTGGCGCCGCTCGAACAATGGGTGTCCGGTGAAGCGCTCGAGCGCCTGGATCCGGCGGGAAAGCGCCGGCGAGGACAGCGACAGGGCTTCGGCGGCCGCCTTGACCGAGCCCAGCCGGGCGACCTGGACGAAGGCCTCGATCGCCGTCAGCGGCGGTAGTCTGCGCATGGGAGGCACCTCCTCTTGTGCACTGCACCTAAGAGCCGGCGGCTCGATAACAAGCGCGAAACTCAGCAAATCACGATGCAACAATTGCACCTGTAACATACTTGTTCGCACTTGCACAATAAGCCGCCGGAGCAGAGAAAGGGCATGCCTTTCAGGCATCCTCTCCTAAAAACTTTAAGGGTCGGTCCTCCGGGACCGGCCCTTTTTTTGCACGTCGCTGGGAGTGCACCCCTCCCTGCAAGGGAGGGGCTGGGGGTGGGTCCGCCGAAGGCGGCCGAAACTCGGGAGGTGGGAGTGAGTCTCGTTTCGCTCGCCACCCACCCCCGGCCCCTCCCTTCCAGGGAGGGGTGGGGATCCGGCTTTTTTTGCCCCCACCCGGAACCCCCCGGGGTGGAAGGTCCGTTGTCCATGCCTATCTCACTGCGAGAGCAGCCAAGGGAAAAGCGAGAATGGCCGACGAGGAAAAACAGCCGACCAGGCTGCAGGTGGCGACGATGCGTCCGGAGGATAGCGGCCGCGGCCTCGCCCGGCTGCCTAGGCGGCTGATGGCCCAGCTCGAGCTCGCCGAGGGCGACGTCATCGAGATCACCGGCAAGCGCGCCACGCCCGCCCGGGCGGTCGGCCCCTATTCCGAGGACGAGGGGCTGGAGATCATCCGCCTCGACGGCCTGCAGCGCGCCAATGCGGAGATCGGCGCGGGCGATTTCGTCACCATCCGCAAGGTCGAATCCAAGCCCGCCCAGCGGGTCGTCTTCGCTCCGGCGCAGAAGAATCTGCGCCTTCACGGCTCGGCCGAGGCCCTGAAGCGCAGCTTCGGGATGAAGCCGCTCTTCGCCGGCGACTTCGTCGCCACCACCGGGCAGCAGCAGATCCAGCGAAGCGACATCCCGCAGGAGCTGAGGCAGATGCTCAACGCGCCCGCCTACGCGCTCCAGGAGATAAGGCTGACCGTCGTCTCCACGGTCCCCAAGGGCATCGTCCATATCGACGCCAATACCGAGGTCGAGCTTCGCGCCGAATATGCCGAGGCGACCGAGACCCGGCGCGCGGACGTCACCTATGACGATCTCGGCGGGATCGGGACGACCATCGACCAGCTTCGCGAGATGGTCGAGCTTCCGCTTCGCTATCCCGAGATATTCGAGCGGCTCGGAGTCGATCCGCCCAAGGGCGTTCTGCTCTACGGCCCTCCCGGGACCGGCAAGACCCGGCTCGCACGGGCGGTGGCGAACGAGAGCGACGCCACCTTCTTCCACATCGCCGGGCCGGAAATCATGGGCTCCGCTTACGGCGAGAGCGAGAAGCGGCTCCGCGAGGTGTTCGAGGCCGCTGCCAAGGCCTCGCCCGCGATCATCTTCATCGACGAGATCGATTCGATCGCGCCCAAGCGCGGCCAGGTCCAGGGCGAGACCGAGAAGCGGCTCGTCGCCCAGCTCCTCACCCTTCTCGACGGGCTGGAGCCGCGCCAGAACCTCGTCGTCATCGCGGCCACCAACCGGCCCGAGGCGCTCGACGAGGCGCTCCGCCGGCCGGGCCGGTTCGACCGCGAGATCGTCATCGGGGTCCCCGACGAGGGCGGCCGCCGCGAGATCCTGGCCATCCACACCCGCGGAATGCCGCTCGAGGAGGGCGTCGACATCGGCGAGCTGGCTCGGCGCACCTTCGGCTTCGTCGGAGCCGACCTCGCCGCCCTGACCCGCGAGGCGGCGATCGAGGCGGTCCGTCGGATCATGCCGCAGATCAACCTGGACGAGGGCAAGATCCCCGACGAGGTGCTGGACAATCTTTCGGTCAAGGGCAGCGATTTCGAGGAGGCGCTGAAGAGGGTCCAGCCCTCGGCCATGCGCGAGGT
>DASQZF010000007.1:0-10975 GCA_035638835.1 Allosphingosinicella sp.
TTCGACGCCGCCTGCGGCGGCGCTCAGGATGAACTGCCGCTTCGCGGCAGCGACGCGGCAATCCAGCGGGCCTCGAAGTCCGCACTGGATTGCTTCGCTTCGCTCGCAATGACGGAGCTACCGATAGCTCACCACCTCATATTCGATTCCGTCCGGA
The DNA here is from genome assembly GCA_035638835.1 of Allosphingosinicella sp. Lineage (GTDB taxonomy): Bacteria > Pseudomonadota > Alphaproteobacteria > Sphingomonadales > Sphingomonadaceae > Allosphingosinicella. The sequence continues at coordinate 158 of DASQZF010000007.1, forward strand.
TCGAGGAAGTAGAAGCGCCGGCCCGGCTCGTAGTCGCCGTGGGAGAAGGGGGTGAGGCCTGCGGCGACGACCCGCTTCTCGGTCTCGTCCAGCTCGTCGACTTCCACTCCGATATGGTTGAGCGGCCGGCCCTTGGCGAAATCCTGCTCGGAATAGGTGCGGCTCGGGTCGGTGTAGACGGCGACATAATGTTCGTCGGTGCCGACATGGATGGTCCGACCGCCCGCCATCGACGGGCCCTGCCAGCGGACCTGCCAGCCGAACACCGATTCCATCAGCCTCGCCGCCCGATCCGGGTCGCTGACCGTTACGTTCACATGCTCGATCCTGGGCAACGCCATCTCATTCTCCTCGCTCTCGGGCCCTCGATCCGGCCCCTTCGATTTGCGAGTCGTACGACCTCAAGCTAAGTTGAGGTCAAGCTTCATTTCAGAGGGCATTTTGCATGGCATCCTCGCCTCTCCTCACCATCGGCGAACTCGCGCGCCGGACCGGCCTTTCGGTCTCCGCGATCCTTCTACGAGGCACGCGGCCTGGTTGCAGCGATCCGCACCGGCGGCAATCAAAGGCGATTCATGCGCTCCGACATCCGCCGCCTGTCCTTCGCACTGATCGCCCAGCGCTGCGGACTCACCCTGGTTGAAATCGAGAAGGAAATGGCGTCGCTCCCGTACGGCCGGGCTCCGAACAAGTCGGACTGGCAATCGATCAGCGAGCGGCTCCGCTCCACGCTGGACGAGCGGATCGCGATTCTCGAGCAGACCCGCGACCGGCTCGACGGCTGCATCGGCTGCGGCTGCCTGTCGCTGGACAATTGCGCCCTCTACAATCCCGGCGACCGGGCGGCGCGCGCGGGGCCGGGGCCGCGGTTCCTGCTTGGGGATCGGGCGGCGGATTTTGCCTGATTGCCTCCCTGCGCGCGAAGCGCGTGGGGAGGGGGACCACCCGAAGGGTGGTGGAGGGGTAAATGGCTCGGCCGCGGAGTTTTCCGCGCGAACCCTCGAGGCCCGGCGCCAGCTACCCCTCCACCATGCTTCGCATGGTCCCCCTCCCCATCGCCTTCGGCGACAGGGAGGCAAGTTACACCTTCCTGCTCAAAGCCCGCATCGCGTCGTCCAGGCCTTCCAGCGTCAGCGGGTACATCCGCTCGTGCATCAGCTGGCGGATCATCTGGGTGGACTGGCCGTAGCCCCAATATTTCTCGGGCGTGGGGTTGAGCCAGACCGAGCTTGGATAGGTGTCGACGAGCCGCTTCATCCACACCGCTCCCGCTTCCTCGTTATAATGCTCGACCGAGCCGCCCGGATGGCTGACCTCGTAGGGGCTCATCGAAGCGTCGCCGACGAGCACGATCTTCCAGTCGTGGCCGAACTTGTGGAGCACGTCCCAGGTCGCCGTGCGCTCGGCGAAGCGGCGGCGATTGTCCTTCCACAGGCTCTCATAGGGGCAGTTGTGGAAGTAGAAGAATTCGAGATTCTTGAACTCGGTGTGGGCGGCGGAGAAGAGCTCCTCGCAGACCTTGATATGGGGGTCCATCGATCCGCCGACGTCGAGCAGGAGGAGCAGCTTCACCGCATTGTGCCGCTCGGGCCGCATCCTGATGTCGAGCCAGCCCTTCCTCGCAGTCCCGTCGATCGTCTCGTCGAGGTCGAGCTCGTCGGCGGCGCCTTCGCGGGCGAAGCGGCGCAGGCGGCGGAGCGCCACCTTGATGTTGCGGGTGCCGAGCTCGACCTGGTTGTCGAGATTCCTGAACTCGCGCTTGTCCCAGACCTTGATCGCGCTCCGGTTGCGTCCGCCCTCCTGGCCGATCCTTATGCCCTCCGGATTGTAGCCATAGGCGCCGAAGGGCGAGGTGCCGGCGGTGCCGATCCACTTGCTTCCGCCCTGGTGGCGCCCCTGCTGCTCCTCGAGCCGCTTCTTCAAAGCCTCCATGATCTCTTCCCAGGAGCCGAGCGCCTGGATCTTCGCCATCTCCTCGGCCGAGAGGTAGAGCTCGGCGACCTTCTTCAGCCATTCCTCCGGGATCGGAACGGCTTGCGTGCCGTAATCCGCCTCGAGCCCCTTGAAGACCTTCCCGAACACCTGGTCGAACCGGTCGAGCAGCCCTTCGTCCTTCACGAAGACGGCCCGGGCGAGATAGTAGAATTCCTCCGGGCTGGTGCGGATGACGTCGGCGTCGAGCGCCTCCAGGAGAAGAAGATGCTCCTTCATCGAGGCGCTGATGCCCGCGGCGCGAAGCTCGTCGACGAAGGAGAAGAACATGGGGACCGTTTAATCGGTGAGGAGCCGACGCGCCACTCTTCCGTCATTGCGAGCGAAGCGAAGCAATCCAGCCCCGCGTGGTTCGAATGCGCCGTTGCTGGATTGCCGCGTCGCTGCCGCGAAGCGGCAGTTCATCCTGAGCGCCGCCGCAGGCGGCGTCGAAGGGCTCCTCGCAATGACGGCCTCCTTGGTTACGAGCCTTCAACATTTACCCTCTACCCATCTTCCGAACCACCAACGGGGGGCGAAGCGTGGCGAGCAGGGCTATCGAGGAAGCGGACGGGGACGCGATCAACATCGTCGCCCGCAATTGCGGGGCTTTGGCGATCGAGTGCAGCGACGTTTCGGGCTACGTCTCGGGAGTCTCGGAGCGGATCTCGTCCAACCTTCGAACCCTCGATTCCCTGGAGGAAGTGACCAGCCGGCTGCTGCTCGACCAGGCCCGGGTCGCGGAATCGACCGATGAGGCGCGGATCCTCGCCGAGCAGGCGCGCGAGCGATTGTCGGAAGGGCGGGCCGCGATCGAGGACACGATCTCCATCTTCAGCGGGCTGACCGACCTGGTCGTCCAGCTGGGCGAGCGGATGAGCGGATTCGCCGAGGCGATGAGCCGGGTGCAGAACGTCTCCTCGAGCATCGAGCGGATCGCCTACCGGACCAACATGCTCGCGCTCAACGCCACCATCGAGGCGGCCAGGGCGGGGGAGGCGGGGCGATCGTTCGCCGTCGTCGCCGCGGAGGTGAAGAAGCTCGCCCAGGAGACCCGGACCGCGACCAGCGAGATCACCGGTACCATCGCCTCGCTGACCCGCGAGGCCGAGGCGGTCACGACCGAGATCGGACACGGGGTGGAGCGGAGCCGGGTCGCGCGAAGCGGCTTCGCGACGATCACCGAGACCGTCCGTCAGGTCGCCGACATCGTCGCACTGGTCGACCGCCAGACGGACGGGATCGCCCAGTCGACCAGCCACATCCAGCAGAGCGTCGATTCGGTGAAATCCGGCCTTTCGAGCTTCGCCGCCGACGCCCGTGACAATGGCGGGCAATTGCTCCAGGTCCACGGCCGGCTGAGCAGGCTCGAGACCCTGTCCAACGAGATGCTCGACCGGCTCGCCAATTCCGGGGTCCGGATCGACGACACGCCCTTCATCGAATTCGCCCAGGCGGGGATGCGCGAGATAAGGGACGTCGTCGAAGCCGCGATCGTCGCCGGGGAGATCGGCGAGGACGAGGTCTTCGACACCCGCTACACCGCGATGCCCGGGACCAACCCCGTCCAGTACCAGACCGGCTTCTGCGACCTCGCCGATCGCCGGGTCCGGCCGATCCTCGACCGATTGATGGCCCGCGAGCCGAGGCTGATCGCCTGCGCGATCACCGACAATCAAGGCTATCTGCCGACCCATATCTCCGAGCGCTCGAAGCCGCAGACCGCCGATCCGGCCTGGAACGCCGAGCATTGCCGCAACCGCCGCAACTTCCTCGACGACGTCACCCGCCGGGCGATCGAGAGCGACAAGGAAGCGATGCTCGCCACCTACTCGATGGATCTCGGCCAGGGCCGCTACCTGCCGGTCAAGAACGTCTTCGTGCCCCTTTACGTGAACGGGCGCCGCTGGGGGAATTTCGAGCTCGCCTACAGGGACGAGGCGATGCGGCTATAGGAACTCCCCTCCCTGGAAGGGAGGGGTCGGGGGTGGGTAGGCGAGCGAAGCGAGACTTTCGCTGAATCGGGGTTTCGGCCGCCTTCGGCGGACCCACCCCCAGCCCCTCCCTTGCAGGGAGGGGGGCTCAACGCCTCAGCTCCCCGGCCGCCGCGCCATGAACGCCAGCCGCTCGAACAGCATCACGTCCTGCTCGTTCTTGAGCAGCGCGCCGTGAAGCGGCGGGATCGCCTTCGAGGGGTCGCGCGACTGGAGGATTTCGAGGGGCATGTCTTCGTGGAGGAGCAGCTTCAGCCAGTCGATCAGCTCGCTGGTCGACGGCTTCTTCTTGAGGCCGGGGACTTCACGGACCTGGTAGAAGATGTCCATCGCCCTGGAGACCAGCATCTTCTGGATGCCGGGGAAGTGAACGTCGATTATCGCCTGCATCGTCTCCCGGTCGGGGAATTTGATATAGTGGAAGAAGCAGCGGCGCAGGAATGCGTCGGGCAGCTCCTTCTCGTTGTTCGAGGTGATGACGACGATCGGCCGCTCGGCAGCCTTCACCGTCTCCTTCGTCTCGTAGACGTGGAACTCCATCCGATCGAGCTCCTGGAGGAGGTCGTTGGGGAATTCGATGTCGGCCTTGTCGATCTCGTCGATCAGGAGGACCGGCAGCCGCGGCGAGGTGAAGGCCTCCCACAATTTGCCGCGGCGGATATAGTTGGAGATTTCGTGGACCCGGGGGTCGCCGAGCTGGCCATCGCGAAGCCGGGCCACCGCGTCATATTCGTAGAGACCCTGATGCGCCTTGGTCGTCGACTTGACGTGCCATTCGATTAGTGGCGCCTCCAGAGCCGCCGCGATCTCGTGGGCGAGAACGGTCTTTCCGGTGCCGGGCTCGCCTTTGACGAGGAGGGGCCGTCGAAGGGTGACGGCGGCGTTGACCGCGACCTTGAGGTCGTCGGTCGCGACATAGCTCTGGGTGCCTTGGAAGCGCATTTCGGCGGGATAGGGGAGGGGTTCCGGTAGGGCAAGGGGAGGGGGAGGGGGAGGGGGAGGGAGAGGGAGAGGGGGACGGGGACGGGGACAGGCCAAGGGCAAGGGCAAGGGCCCGCCGTCATCCCGGCGAAAGCCGGGACCTCAGGACGAGAAGTCTCGGCGGGTCTCCCCGAGGTCCCGGCTTTCGGGTTCCCATCAAAGTACTACTTTGATGGGGTCCCTCCCGGGATGACGGTAGCTCAGTTCCCTGCCCGCGCCTGCTGCCTCGCCTCGAGCAGGTCCCACAGCCCGTGATGCTGGACCAGAATCTGCTGGGCCCCGAACAGGAGCGCCCGCTGGACTTGGGGAGATGCGGCATGGGCGTCGGCGAGCCGGACGACCGGGTCGGGCTCGGCGGCCGGATAGGCGGGCGTGTCGACCCCGAAGCGGGAGGCGGCGGCGTCGAGGCAGGTCCGGATCGCCGCCCAGTCGAGCACCAGGGCCATGGCCGCGCCCAGCGCGCAGCCCCGGCGCTCCGACAGAGCGAGAGTTTCCATGGCATGGCGCTGGCCAAGCACCGCGGTGTCGGTCCCTCCGGCGCCCGGGGTGCTCGGCACCGGCCCGGCGGCGACCGCGAGCCGGGCGATATAGGCGCGCTCGCCGGCGAAGGCGTAGGTGGCGTTGGCCAGCCAGTCGCGGGCGTCGTCCTCGACCACCCGGGCGGCGGCATGGTCGATCAATCCGGGATAGCGGCCGTGGAGAACGCACAGATAGTGGATGAGGTCGGCGAGGTCGCGGCCCGCCGTCGGCGCCTTCAGCAACTGGGCGCTCGCCGCATAGGGATGGGCGGCGGTGCCATGCTCGGTAAGCCGCTCCAGCAGCAGCGCACCCGTCAATGGGCCGCCGGCAGTCTCTACCGATGCTGAAGCCATCTGGCCCTCCCGAGGCGGTTCCCGAACCGCTCTAAAAGCCTGACATATATCAATGCCGTAAAAACCCGGTTTACGCCCCGTTAGGGTGGCGGAAAGGCTGTTGCTCCCGAAAGGGGACAGTCGGTCCTCCGCTCCCCTTCGTCAGTCGTTCGAAACCGGGATTCCGGGGGCAGTGCAGAGGCCTGCCCGGCTCTCTTCGGCCGGCCGCACGCATTTTATTTTTTGGTAAAGGCGCGACGCGACAGGAGGACTTGGCGCGAACGAGGCGGCATCGTCAGGCGGCCAGGGCCATTTCCGGCTCGGCCTGCGCTTCGGCGCGCTCGACGGCGACCGGGTCGATTGCGGCGGCCGGGCGCGGGTTCGGGGCGACGAAGCGGGTGAAGGCCACGAGCAGGCCGAGCCCGGCATATAGAGCGAGCGCTCCCGCCGGAGAGAAGAAAAGGCCGACGGACAGCATTATCCTAAGGAAGACGGCGCTGAACCCGAGATCCTCGCCGAGCGCCTCGCAGACTCCGAGGAGGGTGTGGTCGCGGGCGAAGACGGAAGGCTGGGAGGTCTGCATCACGGGCTCCTTGGCGTAGATGCATCTCCTTCAGCATGAGCCGTGCCAGATTAGGTAAACCCGGCATTTACAGTGCGTTATGCAGTCAGCCTTCGCCCGGCACGGGGCTTTCCCAATGGCCCTTCGCCAAATGTTGGCAAAAACCGCCAAGCCGGCGCGGGCATCCGTTCGAACGGGAGTTGCAGCCATTCCGGACCGATCGCCCGCTTAGCGCTTCTGGCCGGCCGGGCGATGCGATACGGATGGGCGAAGGGACCAGGTGCCCCCGCCGGCTGATTTTGGCTTCCTTCCGGCGGGGGCGGGGGCCGGAGTGTGCATTGCAAGCTCCGGCCCCCATCTTCGATCCGTTTTCGGATGATGTTACATCCATTATGCCGGCGGGCAGGTCAATCGCCGCCTCGCCGCCGCTGAGAGAGCACGGACAATAGTGTTAGCCCCTCCCCTTTAGGGGAGGGGTTGGGGTGGGGGCTGTCGGCTAGCCTCACCGGCGCTGGCGAACATTCTCTCCCATATTCCCCACCCCAACCCCTCCCCTGAAGGGGAGCGGCTTTGCCTCCGTAGGCTTCGCATGGGTCATGCAAAGCTCCGGCCGTCACCGGGTATCGGAGTCTCGCAGCCTCGACATTCGGCAAGCCCCCGCTCGCGGGGCCGCGCCCAATCGGCGGCTGCAACCGGGCATTCCCGAGGAATCCTGGTTCAGCCTCCGCCCGGAAGGCCTTCGCGGCCGAAGCGAGGGAACGTCCCCAGGCCCGCCCAGGCCGGCTATCTGGCTCCGGCTCCGAACGTGTAGGTCAGGGCCAGACCGCCCGACAGCTGGTCGCGAGACCCGAAGGTGCGCACCACGGGCGAGTCGGCCGAGTCCCCGACCAGCCGGTCATATTTGGCGTAGCTGTAAATGCCGAAGCGCTTGGACAGCTGGGTGAGGAAGCCGGCCGTGGCACCGACCGCCTGGATTCCGCCGCCGGGGCGATAGGCGGCGAGGCCGGTTCGCACCGATTCGGCCGGAGTGACCCCGAAATAGGCGCGGTGGTAGCGGGCGTTCGACCAGGTGACCCGGGGCCCCACCGAGAAGAGCCAGTCGTCGCCGTTGCGGGCGACGAAGTCGGCTCCGGCCTGGCCGGTCCAGCCCTCATGCCCGCCCAAACCCTTGCGAAGCTCGGTCCGGAACCGGAATTTCGGGCTGAACGCATATTGGACGAAGGCGCCCGCCTCGAAGGTGAAGGGGACCTTGTCGAGCGCGGCCCCGACGTCCTGGGCCTTGCGGCTGCCCTCGAAATTGAGGGCCGGACCGAATTGGAAACCGCCCTCCTTGATCAGGGGAGGGCCGAAGCTCTCGTCGGGCGCTTCGAAACCGAAGGGCTTTGAGCCGCGCGCGACCGACACGTCGACGAGGGGGCGAAGGCTGTGATCGTCGGCGCCCGGATAGCTGGGCACGAACTGAGCGCCCAGGCCGACCCTGATCCGCCTCGGTTCCTTCCGCTCCGTCTCCTCCGCTTCCTCCGTTTCCTCGGCGTCCTGGGCGGCGGCGGGAGGGCTCCAGCCCGCGAGCAGGAGGGGGAGGGCCGCCGCGGCGAACATCGTCCTTTTCATCCGGCGCGCGATCGCTGCCGATTGCCTACTTTGAATCACCCCTGCTTCTCCTTCGCGAATCGCTGCCTCAACTGACCAGATTCCTTTCGAACGACAACTCCTCCGTTCCAGTCCCTGCCCTATTAGTCCAACCCGCCTGCGTATAGAAGCGCTCGGCGCGAGTGCCCGGCGCGGTGCTGAGCACGAGCCGGGCCAGGCCCCGGCCGGCCGCGTCTTCGAGAAGGCGGTCGTGGAGTGCCCGGCCTATTCCCTGTCCCTCCGCCTCCGGGGCGACGAACAGCGCCCAGACGCTTGCGCTCGCGACGTCGAGGATGGCGAAGCCCACGAGGCCCCGCCCGGCCTCAGCGACCCAGGCCCCGCCCTGGGCGAGATAGCGTCGGTAGGAAGCATGGGTGACCCGCCCGGGATCGGACAGGACGTTCTCGGTCACCCGGCCGCGCAAGGCGTGCATGGCCTCGATGTCGGACTCGACGGCGGGCCTGATCCTCATTGCCGCCGGGTCAGAAGGAAGGTGGAGAGTGCGATGATCGCCGTGAACGTCGCCAGGACGGCGGCCACGATCAGCAACGACATCAGCACCAGCTGGCCGGTATCCTCCGAAAGGGTGCCGAAGAGGGCGTAGCCGATGCCGCCCGCCACCGCGGCGCCAAGGAAGAGCGCGGCGCAGATCCGATAGGTCCTGGACGGGTTGCGCAGTGCGAGGCCGGGGCTCCGCCGGGTGAGCCGCTCGAAATGGTCGAACACCTGGACGGCGGCGGCGCGCGCGCTCGCGGGCACGGGGATTCGGAGCGACGTCGGGACCGTCCCCCCGTAGCGGCCGCGGGGATATAGGAGCCTGAACTCGAGGCACGTGGGCGGCCCCTCGATCCAGCTCACCCCGCGAAGCTCCGGGAGCCCTCGCGGGTTCAGCGAATGATAGCTGCCGTCGACCAGCGCGGACTTCTCCCCGACGATCACCTCGACCGGTTCCGTCGGCGCCGTCCGGCGGATCCACAGCTCGTTGCCGAGCGAGAAATCTTCGCCGGCCCGGCGCGAGTCGAGCTTTCGGAACTGCTCCCACTCGCTCGGATAGGCCTGCCAGCGGGCGATCACGCCGATCCCGGCGAGAAGCTTGGCCTGGCCCCGGACGGCGAACGACGCCTGGATCAAAATCCAGAGCGGGAAGGGCAGGACGGCCAGCCCGAGCAGGATTGGACCGGTCGAGCCCCAACCTTCCCCCGCCGTCTCGTAGCGCTCTATTCCGAACCGGATCAGCACGGCGCTCACGATCAGGGCGAGGAGGGCGTAGAGCGCCTTTCGGGCGGGATTGCGCATCGCCGATTCAATGCCAGCTTTTCCCGGTCGCGATCAACGGGGCCGTTTCGTCAGGTCCGGGCCGGTTGCAATTTTCGTTGACCGTTCGGCGTCCCGTCCCCGAGATCGTTAGGCCAGCTCGAGCGCCTCCTCGGCGGAGGAGAGCGGCTCGCCCGCGACGACCACGATCGTCGAGTTGAACCGGGTGATCCCGTAAAGCTTCCTGGCGAAGCCGTGCGGCAGTCGGATGCAGCCGTGCGAGGCCGGATAGCCGGGCACCCGTCCGGCGTGGAGCGCCACCCCGCCCCATGTGAGCCTCTGCATGTAGGGCATCGGGGCGTCGTCGTAGAGATTGGAGTGGTGCATCACCTTCTTCTGAAGGATCGGGAAGACCCCTTCGGGCGTGTCGTTGCCGGGCTTCCCGGTCGAGACCCTGGACGAATCCCACAGCTCGCCTTTCCTGAAGACGAACATCTTCTGCGACGGGATGCTGACGACGATCAGGACCCCGCTTTCGAGCGCCTCGCGCGGAGTGGGCGGCGGGGGTGGGGGAGGCGGCGGCGGTGGAGGCGAAGGCGGTAGCGGCTCAGTCGGGGGCGGCGCGGCCAGCAGGACTTCAGGCGCCGGGCTCTGGCCCGCGGTCGCGAGCGCGGCGGAGGCCGGCCCAATCGGAGGGGGCGCATTGCTGGCCAGCATGAGCAGCGCGGTCCCGCAAGCAAGCATTGCCGCCGACCTCTTCATCTCACCCTTTCTCGCGTTCAGCCCCGTTAACCCTAACGCCTCAGGCGGAGCGAGGGTCCGACAGGTGTCGCAGACCCGGAGCAGGGGCTTTTCGTCGAGGCGATCGGCAACTTGGTCGAGCCGGGCGTGCCGCTGCACGCCGTGCCGTTAGTCGGCACCGGGGGCGCCGACGCCCGCTTGAAAAAGGCCGTTACATGCTCGTTCGATCCGCGATCTTCCTGTTCGCGCCCCTGCTTCTGGCCGCCGCCGCCGCGCCGGCTCCCGCGCTGCCGGCTCCCGCGCCCAATCCGCCGGTGCCGCCGGAGCGGATCGACGACGGTTTCGACGGCGCTGCGCTTTCGCCAGACTGGACGCTCTTCCACTCGCGCTTCGGCTGGCCCGACAAGATCAGGAGCCTGTCCGTCGCCGACGGCCTGCTCCGGCTCGAGCCCTTTCATTCCGCCTGGGTGCGCGATCTCCAGGCGCCCTTCCTGTTCAAGACGGTCGCGGGGGAATTCGACGTCCGGGCCAGGGTCCGGATGAAGGGGCGGGAAGGGCCCGTCCCGGGTGGCACCTGGTCGCTTGGCGGGTTGATGGCCCGGGTCCCGAATGGGCTCGATTCCGCCGGCTGGGAGCCGAACCGGGAGAATTGGCACTTCATCACGACCGGAGTGGGTTTCGAGGCCGGAAAGCCGGTGACCGAGACCAAGGGCACCTACAACAGCCATTCGTCGTTGAAGCTGAGGCCCTGGCAGCCCGGCTGGACCGAACTCCGGCTGGTGCGGGTCGGGATGGCCCTGTTCGCGCTCGCCCGGGCCGAAGGCGGCGGCCCCTG
>DASQZF010000008.1:0-21078 GCA_035638835.1 Allosphingosinicella sp.
GGCGAAGCCGGAATCGGCGGCGATGGCCGCCAGGCTTTGGCCCGGCCGCCCAAGCGAGCGCGCCGCCCGCGCCGCGCGATGATCCGCCCGGTAGCGCTGCGGCGCCACTCCGTAAGCGAGTCGGAAACCGCGGCTGACCGAGGAGGGGGCGAGACCGTGGGCGCCCGCCCAGGCGGCGAGGCTTGTGACCCGATCGCTGCGAAGATCGTCCGCCAGCAAATCGGGCCAGTCCTCCATCGGCCTGCCTCCGTCCAGAAGCTGCTCGAACAGCAGGGCCGCCGCTTCCAGCGGATCGCGCCCGGCCGCCCGGACGAGCGCGTCGGGATCGGCGATCCTGGCGTAGCGAATCGCGGGCGCCGCCAGAAGCGGGAGGTTGAGGATGTCGGCGCCCGGCGCTGCGAACTGGTCCTGGTGCGCCTCGAACGCGTCGTGGAAAAGCACGTCGCCGGCGCCGGCTCGGAAACGGCCGCTGTCTCCCGCTTCGAGGTAGCCGCCGCGCAGCACCAAGGCGGCGTAGGGGGCGATGTGATGGTGCCTTTCGATACGCCGCGCGGTCCGCTCGCGGCTGATCTCCGCTCCGGGCGGGACCAGCCTCGTCATTCGCCGCGAAGATCCGGCGGAAGGGCCTCCTTGGTCAGCCTCTCCACCACCTCGTCGAGCCCGAGCACCTCCTGCCGGGCGCCCTCGCCGAGCGGCCGAAGCGCCACATTCCCCTCCTCCGCCTCGCGCTTTCCGACGACGAGCAGATTGGGGACCTTGGCGAGGCTGTGCTCGCGCACCTTGTAGTTGATCTTCTCGTTGCGAAGATCGGTCTCGACCCTGAGGCCGGCCGCCGTCAGCCTTGCCGCGACTTCGCGCGCATAATCGTCCGCCTCCGAGACGATCGTCGCCACCACCGCCTGCACCGGCGCGAGCCAGAGCGGGAACCGGCCTGCGTGATGCTCGATCAGGATCCCGATGAAGCGCTCGAACGAGCCGAGGATCGCCCGGTGGAGCATGACCGGGCGGTGGCGCTGGCCGTCCTCGGCGACGTAGCTCGCGTCGAGCCGCTCGGGCAGCACCGTGTCGGTCTGGATCGTTCCGACCTGCCAGGTCCTCCCGATCGCGTCGGTGAGGTGGAATTCGAGCTTGGGCGCGTAGAAGGCGCCCTCGCCGGGAAGCTCCTCCCAGCCATATTCCTCCGAATCGCGCCCGGACGCCTTGACCGCGTCGCGCAGCGACTGCTCGGACCAGTCCCACATTTCCTCGCTTCCGAACCTCTTCTCCGGCCGGAGCGCGAGCTTGATCGAATAATCGGGGAAGCCGAGATCCTTGTAGACGACGTCGAGCAGGTCGAGGAACAGCCTCACCTCCTCGACGATCTGGTCCTCGCGGCAGAAGATATGGGCGTCGTCCTGGGTGAACTGGCGGACCCGCAGGATTCCGTGGAGCGCTCCGTGCGGCTCGTTCCTGTGGCACACGCCCATCTCGGCGAGCCGGATCGGGAGGTCGCGATAGCTCTTGATCCCCTGGCGAAAGATGAGGACGTGGGCCGGGCAGTTCATCGGCTTGAGCGCCATCCACTGGGCATCTTCGGAGACGATCGGCCCCTCGTCCTCGGTGTTGGGCACCTCGTCGGGGATGACGAACATGTTCTCGCGATACTTGCCCCAATGGCCGGATTGCTCCCACTGGCGGGCGTCCATCACCTGCGGGGTCTTGACCTCCGCATAGCCGGCGGCATCGAGCCGGCGGCGCATATAGGCTTCGAGCTGGCGCCAGACGACGAAGCCGGCCGGGTGCCAGAAGACGGAGCCGTGCGCCTCGGCCTGGAGGTGGAACAGGTCCATGTCCTGGCCGATGCGGCGGTGGTCGCGCTTGGCCGCTTCCTCGAGCCTCGTCAGGTGGGCCTCGAGCTGCTTCCTGTTGAGCCAGCCCGTTCCGTAGATGCGCGAGAGCATCGCGTTCTTCTGGTCGCCGCGCCAATAGGCGCCCGAGACCCGGGTCAGCTTGAACGCCTGCGGATCGACCTTGCCCGTCGAGGCGAGATGCGGGCCCCGGCACAGGTCGAGCCACTTGCCCGAGCGGTACATGGTGATCGTCTCGTGCTCGGGGAGCTCCATCACCCATTCGGCCTTGAAGCTCTCCCCCTGCTCCAGGAACAGCTTGCGCACGTCCTCCCGGCTCCACACCTCGCGGATCAGCGGTTCGTCGCGAGCGATGACCCGGCGCATCTCCTCCTCGATCGCGGGCAAGTCCTCGTCCGTGAACGGTCCACGCCCGGGCGCCGGTGCGAAATCGTAATAGAAGCCGTCGTCGGTCGCCGGTCCGAACGTGATCTGGGTCCCGGGGAACAAATTCTGGACCGCCTCGGCGAGGATGTGGGCGTAATCGTGGCGGACGAGCTCGAGCGCGTCGGCCTCGTCCCGGACGGTGATCAGCGCGAGCTCGGAATCGCCCTCGAGCGGCCGATTGATGTCGCGCACCTCGCCATTGACCCGCGCCGCCATCGCGGCCTTGGCCAGCCCCGGTCCGATCGCCGCTGCGACATCGGCCGGAGTGGTCCCCGGCGCGACCTCGCGCACGGAGCCGTCGGGAAGGCGGATCTTGAAATGCTCTGTCATGACCGGGCGCATGTAGCGACAGGCTGACGGCTTCTCCAGCCCCCGTGCGATGGCCCCCATCCCGCCTCGCCGCGACTCGATCGGCCTCTCCTCCTACACCCGTCATTGCGAGCGCAGCGAAGCAATCCAGTACGGTGGCCGCGCCCGACGCCGGAGCTGGATTGCTTCGTCGCTTCGCTCCTCGCAATGACGCAGGTAGAGACGGCGCATGGACGCCCCCGACTATCTCGACGCCAACGGCCGCCGCCTCGCCTTCAGGCATCGCCGCGGCGAGGGCCCGACCCTGGTCTTCCTGCCGGGCTACATGTCGGACATGGAGGGCGGCAAGGCGAGCGCGCTCGATTCCTCGGCGGGGGCAAGGGGGCGCTCGATGCTCCGCTTCGATTATTCGGGCTGCGGCCTCAGCGAGGGCGAGTTCGAGGTCCAGACCCTGGCCGGATGGCGCGACGACGCTTTGGCCATGATCGACGGCGTCGAAGGGCCGCTGGTCCTGGTCGGCTCCTCGATGGGAGGCTGGCTGATGCTGCTGTGCGCGCTGGCCCGGCCCGAGCGGGTCTCGGCGCTGGTCGGGATCGCCGCCGCGCCCGATTTCACCGACTGGGGCTTCGACGACGAGCAGAAGAGGATGATCGTCGACGAAGGACGGCTGGAGGAGCCCTCGCCTTATGGCGAAGCGTCTTATGTCACCACGCGCGCCTTCTGGGAGAGCGGCGAGGCGCTGAAGCTGCTGGGTGGAAGGATCGCCATCCCCTGCCCGGTCCGGCTGCTCCACGGTCTCGACGATTCCGACGTGCCCTGGCGGATCTCGGTCCGGCTGGCCGAGGCGCTCGATTCCAGCGACGTTCGCACGATCCTGGTCAAGGGCGGCGACCACCGACTCTCCCGGCCGTCGGACATCGCCCTCCTGCTCGATACGGTGAACTCGGTTCTGGACGTCGGATGATTCGTCGTCCCGGCGAAAGCCGGGACCTCGGGTAGACTCGTTGAGCCTTTGCGACCTGAGGTCCCGGCTTCCGCCGGGATGACGGGGCCTCGTTCACTCAATGTGCAGCCGCACCTGTGCTAGGACGCCGCCATGATATCTCTCCTGCTCGCGGCCGCCGCTCAGGTGGCCGGCCCCGTCGACACGCCCCGGAATCGCTACCGCGACTGTCTCGCCTTGACTCGGACCGCCCCCGTCCGGGCCGCCGGTCAGGCCCAGGCCTGGCTCGGTTCGGGCGGAGGCCTGATGGCGGCGCAATGTCTCGGCCTCGCCTTGTCGGCGCAGGAGAAATGGCCTGAGGCCGCCGCAGCCTTCGAGGCCGCGGCGAAGGATGCGGAGTCCCGGCAGGACCGCCGCCGAGGCGATCTCTGGGTCGAAGCCGGCAACGCCAGGCTGGCGGCCGGGGACCCGGTCGCGGCGCGCAAGGCGTTCGAATCGGCGCTTTCGACGAAAACGCTCGCCCCCCCGCTCGAAGGCGAAGTGTATCTCGACCTCGGCCGGGCGGCGGTCGCACTGAACGACGGCGCCACGGCGCGCGGCCATTTCGACAAGGGCCTGGCGCTGGTGCCGAAGGACGCTTTCGGCTGGTATCTGTCCGCGGCGCTGGCGAGGAAGCAGAATGATCTGGCGCTCGCCAGGGAGCATATCGCCAAGGCCGTCGGCCTCGCGCCCGACGATTCCGCGATCCTGCTCGAGGCGGGCAATATCGCCGGCCTGTCGGGCGAGAAGGACGCGGCCCTCGGCCTCTACGCCCGAGCCGCCCGCACCGCCCCCGCCTCGGACGCCGGCAAGGCCGCCCGGGCGGCCATCGCCGCGAACGAGAAGTAGCCGCGCTTATCCTCCCCATCGCCCGCGATGGGGAGGGGGACCACCTGAAGGGTGGTGGAGGGGTAGCTGCCGAGGATTCTGAGGATCGGGCGCGGTACGGCTTGAACCTATGCCAGCTACTCCTCCACCATGCTTCGCATGGTTCCCCTCCCACGCGCTTCGCGCGCAGGGAGGATAGTCTTCCTCAATCCAGGTAGAAATCCACCGTCGTCACCACCCGCACCTTCTGGAAGGGCGAATCGCCCGCCGACGAGCCGCCTTCCCCGTCGACGTCGCCGTCGCGGGCGCCGATCGAGAAATAGCCCTGGGTCGCGGAGCGGATCCCGCCCACTCCGGTGCCGCTGTCGCGGGCGAACTGGAGAGCGCTGTCGCGGGCGTTGCGGGTCGCCTCCGCGATCATCTCTGGCTTGATCTTGTTCAGCCGGGTGAAGCTGTAGACCATCGAGCTTCCATCCTCGAGCGCGACCCCGCCGCGGATCAGGTCGGCCTGCCGGGCGAAGGCGGAGCGGGCGCGCATCACGTCATTGGTCCGAAGCTGGATCCGCTGGCGGACGGTGACGCTGTCCTGGCCCCGATTGTTGTCGTAAAACTGGTTCACCGACGCGCCGGTGTCGCTGAGGTCCTTGGCGGCGAATCCGTGCCGCCTGAAGAAGGCGCGCACCGCCCGGCCCTTCTCGTCGACCGCCGCCTGCACAGGGCCGAGCTCCGTGCCCTGCTCCGAATAGGCGATCGTCCAGCTTGCGAGGTCGGCCGTGACGTTACGCTCGGCGAGCCCGCGCACCGTCACCGCCCGATCCGCCATTCGGGCGCGCCTCAACCCGTCGCCGAGCAGATAGCCTCCGACAATGATCGCCAGCGAAAGGATGAGCGCTCCAAGCAGAAGCACGTTGTTGCGATCGTCGATCCAGCGCCCGGCCATTCGACCCTCCGTCGTCCGGACGCACTTTGTTACGAGTCCGATGAACCGTGTATTTATAGCGATGAAACGAATCCAGCAAATGAATTGGTGCCTGGCACCAATTAAGGTTCATTCGGGGCATGCAGCGCCGTGCGCTGGCGGGTGAGCCAGGCGGCGAGCCCGGCTCTCGGCACTCGCGGAAACTTGATCGCGGCGGCTTTCGAATTCGGCCGAGCTGGCCCAGCGATCCTTCGAATCGCCCCAGTCCCACGGCGCCTCGGCTACGGCGGCGATTGCGAAAGCGACGGCGAGTAAAGGGAAAGGCTTCAAGGGCGCAAGCCTATGACAGCCCCGGCGCTCCGCCAAGAGCTTCACGGGCCCCGCCCGGCGCGGTAGGGGCGAGGCCATGAAATATCTCCACACGATGATCCGGGTCTCGGACCCCGAGGCGACCGTCCGCTTCTTCGAGCTGCTCGGGCTGAAGGAGCTGAGGCGCTCCGACAACGAGGCCGGCCGCTTCACCCTCATCTTCCTCGCCGCCCCGGGCGACGAGGGCGCCCAGGTCGAGCTGACCCACAATTGGGACGAGAAAGGCTATGGCGAGGGCCGCAATTTCGGCCACCTCGCCTACCGGGTGGACGACATTTACGAGAGCTGCCGAAGGCTGATGGAAGGCGGAGTCACGATCGCCCGCCCGCCCCGCGACGGCCGGATGGCCTTCGTCCGGAGCCCCGACAACATTTCGGTCGAACTGCTCCAGGCCGGCGACGCGCTCGCCCCCGCCGAGCCCTGGGGTTCGATGCCCAATATCGGCCATTGGTAGGCCTGGGATGGCCGACCTGCTCCTCAACATCGACGCGCCCGACATGGAGCGGGGCATCGCCTTCTACACCGCAGCGCTCGGACTCGAGGTCGGCCGCCGCTTCGATTCCGGCTTCGTCGAGCTGCTCGGCCGCGACGTGCCGATCTACCTGCTGTGCAAGGATGCCGGAACTCCGATCGGCCCGGCGGGCGGGGATAGCCGCCGCTACGAGCGCCACTGGAGCCCGGTCCACGCCGACTTCGTGGTCGACGACATCGAGGCGGCGATCGTACGCGCAATGACCGCTGGAGCCGTGCAGGAAGGCGAAACCTGCGACGCCCCTTACGGCAGGCTCGCAATGTTCGCCGACCCCTTCGGCCACGGCTTCTGCCTGATCCAGTTCAATGCGGAGGGCTATGATGCAATCGTCACTTGAGATCGCCCGGATTCCCGTCCTTTCCGACAATTACGTC
Source organism: Allosphingosinicella sp. (assembly GCA_035638835.1). Classification (GTDB taxonomy): domain Bacteria; phylum Pseudomonadota; class Alphaproteobacteria; order Sphingomonadales; family Sphingomonadaceae; genus Allosphingosinicella. The sequence goes on from DASQZF010000008.1 coordinate 6,587, forward strand.
TGGCTGGTCCACGAGCCCGGCTCGGGCGAGACCGCCGTGATCGATCCGGCCGTCGCCGAGCCGGTGCTCGCCGAGGCGGAGGCGCGCGGCTGGCGGATCACCCAGATCTGGAACACCCACTGGCACCCCGATCACACCGGCGGCAATGAAGCGATCAAGGCGGCGACAGGGGCCCTCGTCACCGGTCCCGAGGCGGAAGCCAAGCGGATCCCGACCCTCGACCGCACGGTGCGCGAGGGCGACCGGGTATCGCTCGGCGCGGTGCAGGGCGAGGTGCTCGACACCCCTGCCCACACGGCCGGCCACATCGCCTATCATCTGCCTTCCGAGGAAATCCTGTTCGTCGGCGACACGCTGTTCGCGATGGGCTGCGGCCGGCTGTTCGAGGGGACGGCCGAGCAGATGCACGACAACCTTCAGCGGCTGGCGGCGCTGCCCCCCGGGACTCTGGCCTATTGCGCCCACGAATATACCCTCTCCAACGGCCGCTTCGCAGTCACCGTCGAGCCCGGCAACGCGGCCCTGGCGGCTCGAATGGCCGAGGTCGAGGCGGCCCGGGCCGCAGGGGTTCCGACGGTGCCGACGACGATCGCGCTCGAGCGCGCCACCAACCCGTTCATGCGCGCTTCATCGGCGGCGGAGCTTGCTGAGCTTCGCCGGGCCAAGGATAATTTCCGGAGCTGAGCGACCCCCCGGCGCGCCGAGCGTTACAGCTCCGAGGAGCCCAGGGATGAAACATCTACTAGCGATCGCAGCTTTCTGCCTGGCGGCGGGCTGCACGACCGACGAACCCGGCGACCGGGTCGACATGCGGGCCGACGACGAGGCCAGCCTAGCCTTCCAGCTGCGCGGATTCGAGCCTGACGGACCGCCGGTCCAGTGCGTCAGCACCCGGGAGTTGAAAGGCAACCGCTCCGCCGGCGAGACCGCGATCGTCTTCGCCGGAGTCGGCGGCCGCAAATGGGTCAACCGGCCCGCCGCCGGCTGCCCCGACCTTCGCTCCAGCCGGGCGCTCAGGACCCGCACCACCGGCACCCGCCTGTGCAGCGGCGACATCGCCAGCGTCTTCGATCCGCTCACCGGCTTCGAATATGGCGGCTGCGGCCTCGGCGACTTCGAGCCCTATCGCAGGGTTCGGGGCTAATCGTCATTGCGAGCGTAGCGAAGCAATCCAGTTGGGCGGCCGGAACGAGCGCCGCCCTGGATTGCCGCGGCGCTTCCGCGAAGCGGCAGTTTATCCTGAGCGCCGCCGCAGGCGGCGTCGAAGGGCTCCTCGCAATGACGGCGCGCTACTTCTTGTAAAGCCCGTCCAGCCGCTCGCCATAGGCGGCGCGGATGACGTGGCGGCGGATCTTGATCGACGGCGTGAGCTGCTCGTTCTCGGTAGAGAAGGGCGCGTCGGCGACGATGAATCGCCTGACCTTCTCGATCACCGAGAGGTCGGCATTGACCCGCTGGACCGCGGCGCTCAGCGCCCGGTGATAGTCGGGATCGTCGCGCAGGACGGCCGGATCGCGCGGCTTGTCCGCCGCGGCCGCCCATTCCGCCGTCCACTCCGGATCGGGGACCAGCACGCCGACCAGATAGGGCCGGCGGTCGCCCACCACCATCGCCTGCAATATCTCCGGCTGCAGGGTCAGCATCCCCTCCACCTTCTGGGGCGAGACGTTGTCGCCCTTGTCGTTGACGATCAGGTCCTTCTTTCGGTCGGTGATGACGATCCGCCCGGCCTCGTCGATATGGCCGACGTCGCCGGTATGGAGCCAGCCGCCGACCAGCGCCTTCTCGGTCTGCGCCGGGTTGCGCCAATAGCCCTTCATGACCAGCTCGCCCCGGACCAGTATCTCGCCGTCCTGCGCGATCCTGACCTCGGTATTGCGGAGCGGCGGCCCGACCGTGTCCATCTTCACGCCCGCCTTCGGCCGGTTGCAGCTGATCACCGGCCCGGACTCGGTCTGGCCGTAGCCCTGGAGGACGGTGAGCCCGATCGAATGGAAGAAGATTCCGACGTCCGGATTGAGCGGGGCTCCGCCCGCCACCATCGCCTTGACCCTGCCGCCGAACTTGGCGCTGACCTTCGGCCGGAACAGCCGGTCGAGCAGGAGGTCCATCGGCCGGTCCCAGAGGCTCCTGGTCCCGGCATAATCCCGGGCGCCGATCTCCAGCGCCCTTTTCATCATGTAGCCGGCGAGCCTGCCCTGCTTCTCGACATTCTTGAGGATCCGCTGCCTCAGCACCTCGAAGAGCCTCGGGACCACGATCATCATGGTCGGCGCAACCTCCTCGATGTTGGAGGCCAGCTTCTCCAGCCCTTCGGAATAATAGATCTGGGCGCCGATCCCGATCGGGAAGAACTGGCCGCCGCTATGCTCGTAGGCGTGGCTCGGCGGGAGGAAGGAAAGGAACACCTCCTCGCCCACCCCGAAATCCTCGTCGATGACCTCCACGCAGCCCTCGACATTGTGGAGGATGGCGCCGTGATGCTGCATCACGCCCCGCGGGGCGCCGCCCGTCCCCGAAGTGTAGATCAGGCAGGCGAGGTCGTCCCGGGTCACCTTGGCGGCCGTCGCGGCGCAGGCGGCGACGTCGGGCGCATGGGCGGCGATCAGGGACTTCCAGTCGTGGAAGCCGACATTGCCCGACTGGCCGCCGGGCAGCGCCTCGATCCCGATGACATGCTCGCAATTGCTCGATCGGATCGCGGCTGGGAGAAGCGGCCGGGCGAGCTTCTGGGTCGAGACGATGACCGCCCGGGCGCCGCTGTCGTCGAGGATATGCTGGTGGTCGCGCTCGGTGTTGGTCGTGTAGGCCGGCACGGTGACGCAGCCGGCGGTCATGATGGCGAGATCGGCGATGCACCATTCCGGCCGGTTCTCCGAGACCAGCATGACCCTTTCGCCCGGGTTCAGCCCGATCGCCTTCAGCCCAGCGGCGAGCGAGCAGACCTGGTCGGCGGTCTCGCTCCAGCCGATCGAGCGCCACGTTCCTTCCTTCTTGGCCCAGAGGAAGGGCGAATCCCCCTTCTGCGCGGCGCGCGCGAAGAACATGGAAACGAGATTGGGGAAATGTTCGAGCAGCGGCATTGCTTCTCCCGACTTCACGTTTCCCGACTCACTGGGCGAGCGCCACGCCCTCGCTTCGCGGATCGGCGCCCCCGCGCCAACCGCCGTTCACCCGTTCGACCGCATTGGCCTTGAAGCCCGGGTTCATCGGCGCGGCCTTGTTGCCGAGCGCCTGGAGCGCCGGGATCATCGCCTCGAGGCTGGTTCCGCGCTCCACCATCAAGCCGTCCCCGGGGGCGAAGATCGTCGGAAGGGCGATCGCCTCCTGGGCGCTCAGGTCCCAGTCGATCACGGCGATGATCGCCTTGGCCACCTGGGCGATGATCGTCGGCCCGCCCGCCGCCCCGACGGCGAGCCGGACCTTGCCGTCGGGCCCGTAGACGATGGTCGGAGCCATCGAGCTCCGAGGCCGCTTCCCGCCCTCGACCCGGTTGGCGACGGGCGCTCCGTCGATCTGCGGGGCGATGCTGAAATCGGTGAGCTCGTTGTTGAGGAACATGCCGTTGACGGTCAGGCCCGAGCCCCATCCGCCTTCGATGGTCGAGGTCACGGAAGCGACGTTGCCGGCGCCGTCGGCGGTGGACATGTGCGAAGTGGAAGGGACTTCCATCGCCGTGGCGGCGGTCACTCGAGGCGCTCCGGGCGGGGCGCCCGCGACCGCCTTTTCGATCGCGCGGTCGGCCGAGATGAGCTTCGAGCGGGAAGCGAGATAGGCCGGGTCCATGAGGCCGGCGACCGGCACGGCCACGAAATCGGGATCGGCGAGATAGGCGTCGCGATCGGCGAAGGCGAGGCGCATCGAGTTGCCGATCAGGTGCCAGGCGACCGGATTGTCCTTGCCGAGCCCTCGAAGGTCGAACCGCTCGAGCTGCTTCAGGGTCGCGTAGACCGTGGTCGCCCCCGAGGAAGGCGGCCCCATCCCGCAGATCCGGTAGCGGCGATAGAGTGCGCAGACCGGCGGCCGCTCCTTCGCCTCGTAGGCGGCGAGGTCGCCCGCGACCATCGCCGAGGGATTGCGCGCGGCCCCGTTGACGGTCCGGACGAGCGCTTCGGCCGCCGGGCCGACATAGAAATAATCCGGGCCCCGCCGGGCCAGCCTCTCGAGAAATTGCGCCAGCTCGGGATTGCGCATCACCGTCCCGACCGCCTTGGGCTCCCCGTCCGGCCCGAACAGCTGGCCGCGCCCCCAGGCGCTCATCCCGGCGAGGTCGCGGCTGTTGGCGATGGCGTTGCGTCCCCGCGGAGTCAGAGCGAAGCCGTCGCGGGCGAGCCGGATCGCCGGCTCGAACAGCTTCGCCCAGGGCAGCCGGCCATGGCGGGAGTGGGCAAGCGCCATCAGCCGGATATTGCCGGGCACGCCCACGCTCCTGCCGCCCGGAATCGCCTGGCGATAGGGCAGCGGCTTGCCGTCCGGACCGAAGAACCAGGTCGGCGAAGCGGCGTCCGGCGCCTTCTCCCGGCCGTCATAGGTGAACACCCGGTTTTTCGCGGCGTCGTGGTAGACGAAGAAGCCGCCGCCGCCGATCCCGGACGATTGAGGCTCGACCACGGTCAGAGCGATCTGGACGGCGATCGCGGCGTCGGCGGCGTTGCCGCCCTGGTTCAGGATCCACCGTCCCGCTTCCGCCGCCCTCGGATCGGCTGCCGAAACCATTCCGCCCGACCGGGCCTCGTTGGCCGGGGCCGGATCGGGAGCGGTTGCGCAGGATGCGAGGACGAGGAGGAGCGGAAGGAAAAGCCGGCTGAACATCGGCGGCGACACTAGCCCCCTCAGCCCGAGCCGCAAGCGCTAAAGAGCCCAAGTCCTCCCCGGCATTTGCCGGGGAGGGGGACCGCCCGAAGGGTGGTGGAGGGGTTCTCGCTGACTCCGAAGAACCCCTCCACCAGGCTTCGCCTGGTCCCCCTCCCCCGGAAAGCCGGGGGAGGAACTAGTCGGCGCCCACCGCCTCGGCCAGCGTCGCGAAGCCGTCGCGTCTCAGCAGCGACTTCAACTCGCCGGCGATCGAGCCGGCGACGCCCGGCCCCCGATAGACCAGGGCCGTGTAGAGCTGGACCAGGCTCGCCCCGGCCCGGATCCGTGCATAGGCGTCCGCCCCGTTCTCGATCCCGCCCGCCGCGATCAGCGGAATCGCGCCGCCGGTGGCCGAACGGAAATCCTTGAGCCGCTGGAGCGCCAGCGCCTTGAGCGGAGCCCCCGAAAGGCCGCCCGCTTCCCCCGAATGCTTCGAGCGCAGGGGCGGCCTCGACACCGTCGTGTTGGCGACGATCAGGGCGTCCAGCCGGGAGTCGATCGCGGCCCTGGCGACGTCGTCGATCTCGTCCGCCGCGAGGTCCGGGGCGACCTTGAGGAAGATCGGCGCCGAGCCGCTCCGGGCCTCGCCGATCGCGGCGAGGAGCTCCGCGAGGGCGCCCTTGTCCTGAAGAGCGCGAAGGCCCGGAGTGTTGGGCGACGAGATGTTGACGGTGAGATAGTCCGACGACCCCGCCATCGCGCGCACCCCGGCGGCGTAATCGGCGATCCGGTCGGCGCTGTCCTTGTTCGCCCCGATATTGACCCCGACGATCCCGCCCCGGCGGCCCGCGAGCCGGGCTCTGGCCGTCTCGAACCCGCCATTGTTGAAGCCCATCCGGTTGATCACCGCCCGGTCCACGGCCAACCGGAACAGCCGCGGCCGAGCATTCCCCGCCTGGGGCTTCGGGGTCACCGTCCCGACCTCGACGAACCCGAAGCCGAAGCCGAGCATCTGCCCGTGAACCTCGGCGTCCTTGTCGAAGCCGGCGGCGAGCCCGATCGGATTGGGAAAGTCGATTCCGGCGACCCGGATGGCCAGCAGGGGATCCTCCCCCGCCGGCTCGCCGGCCGGAACCGCCCTGAGCGCCCGGATCGTCAGCCGATGCGCCCGCTCCGCATCGAGCGCGAAGAAGAGCGGCCGGACGAGGGTATAAAGCGCCATGGGCCCGTCATTGCGAGGAGCGAAGCGACGAAGCAATCCAGGAAACGCCCGCGCCGAAACTGGATTGCTTCGCTGCCGCGCAGCGGCAGTTTATCCCGAGCGCCGCCGCAGGCGGCGTCGAAGGGCTCGCAATGACGGCTTGATTCCCAAGGCCCCTCCCTCCACATGGCAATCCTACCAAATTGGTCCGATTTAATCATGCGCCTTACCTCCCTTGCCGATTATGCCGTGGTCGTGATGGCCGCGGCCGCCCGTCATCCGGCGGGTGAGTCGCTGTCCGCCGGCCTGCTCGCCGAGGAGACCGGAGTGCCGCTCCCCACCGCCCGGAAGGTGATGGGACGCCTCGCCTCGGCCGGCCTGCTCCTCTCGGCGCGCGGCAGCGGCGGCGGCTTTCGCCTCGCCCGCCCCGCCGGCGGGATCAGCCTCGCCGACATTATCGAAGCGGTCGAGGGGCCGATCGCCATGACCAATTGCATCCAGGGGTCGATCCACGATTGCGCCCTGGAAGGCAGCTGCCGGGTCAAGCCGCATCTTCATATCGCCAACGACGCGGTTCGGGGCGCGCTCCAGGGCGTCAGCCTCGCCACCCTCGCTTCCTCCGTTAGGCCTGAGCCCGTCGAAGGCCTTTCCTTTGGGGCCGGATCGGAAAGGAAGGACAGGGCTTCGACAAGCTCAGCCCGAACGGCGGTTGGGCTGGGAGACACGGCATGACCGACATCCGCAACCGCGAAGCCCAGGACGCGGTCGACCGCGCCTCGAACTACGAATGGGGCTTCAGCTCCGACATCGAGCAGGATTTCGCTCCCAAGGGCCTGAACGAGGACACGGTCCGGTTCATCTCGGCCAAGAAGAACGAGCCCGAATGGATGCTCGAATGGCGGCTCAAGGCCTGGCGCGCCTGGCTGACCATGGAGGAGGTGAGCTGGGCCAAGCTCGACATCCCGCCGATCGACTTCCAGGACGCTTATTATTACGCCGAGCCTCGGGCGAAGCCGACCCTTGCCTCGCTCGACGAGCTCGATCCCGAGATCCGCCGGACCTACGAGAAGCTCGGGATTCCGATCGAGGAGCAGAAGGTGCTCGCCGGGGTGGAGGGCGCCCGCAAGGTCGCGGTCGACGCCGTGTTCGACAGCGTCTCCGTCGCAACCACCTTCCGCGCCGAGCTCGAGCGCGCCGGGGTCATCTTCCGCTCGATCTCCGAGGCGATCCGCGAGTTTCCCGACCTGGTCCGCAAATATCTCGGCTCGGTGGTCCCGCAGCGCGACAATTACTTCGCCTGCCTCAACGCGGCGGTCTTCTCCGACGGCACCTTCGTCTACATCCCCGAAGGCGTTCGCTGCCCGATGGAGCTGAGCACCTATTTCCGGATCAACGCCGCCAATACCGGCCAGTTCGAGCGAACCCTGATCGTCGCCGACAAGGGCAGCTACGTCTCCTATCTCGAAGGCTGCACTGCTCCGATGCGCGACGAGAACCAGCTCCACGCCGCCGTGGTCGAGCTGGTCGCGATGGACGATGCCGAGATCAAATATTCGACTGTCCAGAACTGGTATCCCGGCGACGCGAACGGCCTCGGCGGGATCTACAATTTCGTCACCAAGCGCGGCGCCTGCCGGGGCGACCGCTCGAAGATCAGCTGGACCCAGGTCGAGACCGGCTCCGCGATCACCTGGAAATACCCCTCCTGCATCCTCCAGGGAGAGAGCAGCGTCGGCGAATTCTATTCGGTCGCCCTCACCAACAACCTCCAGCAGGCCGATACCGGAACCAAGATGATCCACATCGGCAAGAACAGCCGGTCGACCATCGTCTCCAAGGGCATCAGCGCCGGCCGCTCGAACAACACCTATCGCGGCCTCGTCCGGGTCCTCGCCGGCGCCGAGAACGTCCGCAATTTCACCCAGTGCGATTCGCTCCTGCTCGGCGACCGATGCGGCGCCCACACCGTGCCTTACATCGAGGTGCGCAACCCCACCGCCCAGATCGAGCACGAGGCCACCACCTCCAAGATCAGCGACGACCAGCTCTTCTACGCCATGCAGCGCGGCCTCAGCCAGGAGGATGCCGTCGCCCTCATCGTCAACGGCTTCGCCCGCGAGGTGCTGAAGCAGCTCCCGATGGAGTTCGCGGTGGAAGCGCAGAAGCTGCTGGGGATCAGCCTCGAGGGGAGCGTAGGGTGATCGCTCGATGCAACGACAAAGGGTGGCGCCCTGAAGCCCCTCCCCTTCAGGGGAGGGGTTTGGGGTGGGGCCTGTCGGTCGAACGGCTGCGGGAGCTTCACTGCAGAGCCGCCGAGATGCGCCGCAACCCTACCGAGCCGGAGAAACGACTGTGGCGGAACCTGTCGGGCCGTCAGCTTGGAGAATATAAATTCCGCCGTCAGTCCGTGAGCGGCTGCTTCATCGCCGACTTTCTCTGTCCCCAGTTGGCGCTGATCGTCGAGGTCGACGGCGACACGCACGACGAGGACAAGGATCGCCTGCGGGATGAGGTCTTGGGAGCGCGCGGCTTTCGGGTGGTGCGCGTCACCAACGACGATGTGATGACCAACATGGACGGCGTGGTGCAACACCTCCTCCTCGTGCTGAGCGACGCATCCTGGAGATGGAACAGCCCCCACCCCAACCCCTCCCCTGAAGGGGAGGGGCTAGAGACGCCGCCACTTCCCCCCTCCCCTTCAGGGGAGGGGCCGGGGGTGGGGCATGTCCGAAATGAGATTGCCCGATAGATGCTCAAGATTGAAAACCTCCACGCCACGGTCGCCGACAAGCCGATCCTCAAGGGCCTCACTCTCTCGGTGAACGCCGGCGAGGTGCACGCCATCATGGGCCCGAACGGCGCCGGCAAGTCGACCCTCGCCTACGTCCTCGGCGGGCGGCCCGGCTACGAGGTGACGGAGGGCTCGGTTCGGCTCATGCCCAATCCCGTTCGGGCTGAGCCTGTCGAAGCCCTCTCCTTCGCTTCCGCCGCGGGCCAGGAGGAGGGCAGCCCTTCGACAGGTTCAGGGCGAACGGAGGAGGAGTGGATCGACCTTCTCGACATGGCGCCGGACGAGCGCGCCGCCGCGGGCCTGTTCCTCGGCTTCCAATATCCGGTCGAGATTCCGGGCGTCTCCAACGTCCAGTTCCTCCGCACCGCTCTCAACGCCCAGCGCCGCGCCCGCGGCGAGGCGGAGATTTCGGCGGGCGACTTCCTTCGCCTGACCCGCGAGCAGGGCGACGCGCTGGGCGTCTCGATGGACATGATGAAGCGCAACGTGAACGTCGGCTTTTCGGGCGGCGAGAAGAAGCGCAACGAGATGGTCCAGATGGGGATCATCGACCCGCGCCTGGCGGTGCTCGACGAGACCGATTCGGGCCTCGACATCGACGCTTTGCGGGTGGTGTCGGAGGGCATCAACCGGATCATGCGGCGTCCGGACAAGGCGGTGCTCCTCATCACCCATTATCAGCGCCTGCTCGACCTCGTCGTGCCCGATTTCGTCCATGTGCTTGCCGGGGGCCGGATCGTCCGCTCCGGCGGGCCCGAGCTCGCCCACCAGCTCGAGCGCGAAGGCTATTCGGAGGTCGCGGCGTGACGGGGCATCCCTTGCTCCTCCCCTCGCGCGCGCGCGCGTTACAGGCTGACTTTCCGGACCTTCGTCCGATTCCGGACAGTTGCCGAGTTCTCGGAAGCCTGGCGACATGACCCTTCTCGATCTCCCCTCGAACCGGACCGAAGGCTGGCGCTGGAGCGATCTTTCCGCCCTGCCGGAGCTGGCCGCCCGGCCGCCTTCCGGAGCGGCGCCGGAGGCACTGCCCTGGCTTGCTTGCGACGGCCCGCGCCTGCTTTTCATCGACGGCCGCCTGGACTCCGCGCGGAGCGATCCCGGACCGCTGTCGATCGGGCCGGTTGCGGTCGAGGCCGGCGACCACGCTTTGGCCCGGCTCGCCGGCCGCGACGGCTGGACCCTCCGGCTCGGCCGCGACCATTCGCCCGCGGGCCTCGTCCAGATCGTCCATGTCTCGACCGGCGGCGCCGACCATCTGGCGGCCGCGATCGACCTGGCCGAGGATTCCCAGGCCTCGGTGGTGGAGACCTTCGTCGGCCAGGGCTGGACCAACCGGCTGACCGGGATTTCGCTCGGCGACCATGCCCGGCTGATGCTTGCGCGCCGGATCCTGTCGGCCGGCGGCTTCGTCAGCCTCACCGACCGGGCGCTGCTCGGCGAGGGCGCCAGCCTGGTCGCGACCAGCCTCGGCGGAGGCGGAGCGGATTCTAGGCTGGACGGAGCGATCGTCATGGCGGGCGCCGGCGGCTTCGCCGAAGCCGGCGGCGCACTGCTGGCTCGGGGACGGCAACGTCATGACGCCAATCTCGTCGTCCGCCACGCCGCGCCCGGAGGAAGCAGCCGGCAGGTCTGGCGCTCGGTCGCCGACGACCGTGCGATCTGCTCCGTCGCCGCCCGGGTCGAGGTCGCCCGCCTCGCCCAGAAGACCGACGGCGAGCAGTCGCTCAAGGGCCTGCTCCTCTCGCGCTCCGCGACGATCAACGCCAAGCCCGAGCTCGAGATCTTCGCCGACGACGTCAAATGCGCCCATGGCGCGACCGTGGGCGAGCTGGACCGCGACGCGCTCTTCTACATGGCCAGCCGGGGCGTGCCGGAAGCGGAGGCCAAGGCGCTGCTGACCCGCGCCTTCGTCGCCGACGCGGTGGATCGCGCAGGCGAGGAAGCCGTTCGCGAGGCATTCCATGCGGATGTGGAAGCTTGGTTCGGAGGTCGATCATGATCTCGGCGCCATCCCCCACGCCGTTCGGCCTGAGCCTGTCGAAGGCTTCTCTTTCTCAACCCGATCCGGGAGAAGGGAAGGGCTTCGACAAGCTCAGCCCGAACGGGGTCGGGGCGACCGGGGAAGCGCGCTGATGGACGTCGCCCTCTCCGCCCGTCCCCTCGACCATGTCGCCGACTTCCCCGCGATCCCCGAGGGCTGGTCCTATCTCGACACGGCCGCGACGGCCCAGAAGCCCGGGGCGGTGATCGAGGCGATCGAGCGCGGCTATTCGGACACCTATGCGACCGTCCACCGCGGCGTCTACCAGCGCTCGTCCGAGATGACCCTGGCCTTCGAGTCGGCGCGCCGGCGGATCGCGGGGTTCATCGGAGCGCCCTCTCCCGACGAGATCGTCTTCGTTCGCGGCGCCACCGAAGGGATCAACCTCGTCGCCCAGAGCTGGGGCGGCTCGAACCTGAAGCCGGGCGACCGGATCATGCTCTCGGCCCTCGAGCATCATTCCAACATCGTCCCCTGGCAGCTGATCGCTCAGCGGACCGGAGCGGAGATCGACGTCGCTCCTCTGACCTGGGACGGGCGAATCGATCTCGATTCGATGGCGGCGATCCTGACCGAGCGCCACAAGCTGGTCGCCCTCGCCCATGTCTCGAACGTGCTCGGCTCGGTGCTCGACGCCCGGCGCGCCGCGGCGCTGGCCCATTCCGCGGGGGCGCTGCTGCTCCTCGACGGCTGCCAGGCGGTGCCCCGGATGCCGGTCGACGTCGCCGGGCTGGGCTGCGATTTCTACGTCTTCTCCGGCCACAAGCTTTACGGCCCAACCGGGATAGGCGTGCTCTGGGGGCGGACCGAGCTGCTCGCCGCGATGCCGCCCTGGCAGGGCGGCGGGGCGATGATCGACAAGGTCTCCTTCGAAGGCTCGACCTTCGCTCCGCCGCCGGCCCGGTTCGAAGCCGGGACCCCCCATATCGTCGGGGTGCTCGGGCTCGAGGCCGCGGTCGGCTATGTCGAGCGGATCGGCCCGGAAGCGATCGGCGCCCATGAACGGGCGCTGGTCCGCGAAGCCCGTCAGGCCCTGTCGTCGTTGAACGGGTCGTCGCTGAACAGCATCAGGCTGTTCGGCCCGGACGATTCCGCCGGAATCGTCAGCTTCGCGATGGAAGGGGTGCATCCGCACGACATCGGCACCATATTGGACGAGAGCCGGGTGGCGATCCGGGCGGGCCATCATTGCGCTCAGCCGCTGATGGCCGTTCTCGGGATCGACTCCACGGCGCGGGCGAGCTTCGGGGTCTATAACGGACCGAGGGACATAGAGGCCCTGGTGCGCGGCTTGGAACGGGTGAGAAAGATTTTTGGCTAGGCGTTAGACCGTCATGCTGAACTTGTTTCAGCATCCAGCGACGAGGCGCCGGGCGGGTGGAGAACTGGACCCTGAAACAAGTTCGGGGTGACGGATAAAGGGATCGGGATGAACGAGGAGCGCAGGATCGAGGTCGAGGAGGTGGACGCCGTAGCGCCGCCGCCGAAAGCGCGCGTCTCCGATGCGGCCTCGGCGTTCGAGCGCAAGCGCGACTATCTCGAGGGCTTCCTCGCCCAGCAGAAGCCGGCCGAGCCCGCCGGCGATCTCTACGAAGCCGTGCTCGATGCCCTGAAGGACATTTACGACCCGGAAATCCCGGTCAACATCTACGATCTGGGGCTCATCTACGACGTCGTGATCACGCCCGAAAATCACGCCCTCGTCAAAATGACCCTGACCACTCCGAACTGTCCGGTCGCCGAATCCATGCCGGGCGAGGTCGAGCTTCGGGTCGGGTCGGTGCCGGGCGTATGCCATGCCGAAGTCGAGCTGGTCTGGGATCCGCCCTGGGACCCGCAGAGGATGAGCGACGAGGCCAAGCTGGAGCTGGGAATGCTGTAACAATTTCCCCTCCCTTCCAGGGAGGGGAGGAGGAACGAGATGAGTGAAGTAGCCACCGCCCACCGCCGCGCCCGCCGCGCCGCTCTGACCCTCACCCCCGCCGCGGAGGCCAGGGTCGCCGCTTTGTTCGCCCGCGCTCCGGAAGGCACGCTCGGAGTCAAGCTCTCGACGCCCCGGCGCGGCTGCTCGGGCCTCGCTTATTCGGTCGACTATGTCGCCCGGGCCGACCCGATGGACGAGCGCATCGACACCCCCGCCGGCCCCTTCTTCGTCGACGGCGCCTCGATCCTCTATCTGATCGGGTCGACGATGGACTGGCGCGAGGACGATTTCGCCGCCGGCTTCGTCTTCGAGAACCCCAACGCCAAAGGGCAATGCGGCTGCGGCGAGAGCTTCACGGTTTGACACTCCCGTCATGATTTGCCTCCCCATCGTCTTGCGATGGGGAGGGGGACCATGCGAAGCATGGTGGAGGGGTAGCGGGCGCCGGCGTCAGCGAATCAGGCGCTCGATGCGCGACGTTCGTGCCATTACCCCTCCACCACCCTTCGGGTGGTCCCCCTCCCCACCGGCTCCGCCGGCAGGGAGGCAAAGGAGGACGCCATGAAGCGGAGTCGCATAATCCTGGCAGCCCTTGTGCTCGCCGCCCCCGCCTCGGCCAACGACAGCATTGCCGAGCATGCCGCGGGCGGGCTCGTGCTCAAGCGCAGCGCCGACATCGACATGGTGTCGGAGGATCTGTTCGTCTCCGCCGGCGAGGTTCGGGTCCGCTACGTCTTCCGCAACCGCTCGCCGCGCGAGGTCCGGACGATCGTCGCCTTCCCGATGCCCGACCGGGACCTTCGCGAGGAAGGCGGGATGGACGTCGCTTATCCTTCCGGCTTCGAGACCCGGGTGGACGGGCGCCGGGTGGCGATGAAGGTGGAGCGGAAAGCCATCCTGGGCGGAGTGGACCGAACCGCTTTGCTCGCCGGGCTGGGCCTGGCCCCCAATGCGGACGGCGAGGCGCTGGACCGGCTGAAGCCGGCGGACAAAGCGCGCCTGGTGAAGCTCGGGCTCGCCGAGGCCAACGAATATGGCGCGGGGCCGGCAGCGGAGCAGTATCTCGCGCCCCTCTGGACGGTGAAGGAGACCTGGTTCTGGGAGCAGGGCTTCCCGGCCGGCCGCGACCTCGCGGTCGAGCATCGCTACGCGCCGGGCACCGGGGCAAGCGTCGACGCCGCGCTCGGCTTTGCCGAGTTCCGGGCCAGTGCCGAGGGCAAGGCCATGATTCGCGACTATTGCGTCGGGCCCGCCTTCCTCGCCGGGCTCGACCGGCTTCGCCGCACCAGCCCGGCGACCCCGGAGCAGCGGATCGGCTATATCCTCGCCACCGGAGGCAATTGGCGCTCCCCGATCGGCGACTTCCGGCTGGTGATCGACAAGGGCGCTCCGGCCAATCTGGTCAGCTTCTGCGGCGAAGGCGTCCGCAAGATATCGCCGACGCGCTTCGAGATCCGGAAGAAGAACTGGCGGCCGGACCGGGACCTCGATATCCTCATCGTCCAGGCCCGGCCGGCGGGAGAATGACCATGGTCGGACCGGCCGCCCACCCCCACGCCCTGACCCGACTGATGGAGCCGGTGGCGCTCGCGCTCGAATTGTTCGGGGTCTTCGTCATCGTCGCCGGAATCCTCTGGGCCACCTGGCGCTTCCTGGTTCGCGACCTTCGCTCGGGCGACGGGGTGAAGGCCTATGAGCGCTACCGCGCCAATCTCGGCCGCGGAATCCTGCTCGGGCTCGA
>DASQZF010000009.1:0-1881 GCA_035638835.1 Allosphingosinicella sp.
TGAGGCCGGTAACGTACCGCGGCGTCACCGCCGCGTCGTCGATCACGACCCCCGCCGCCTTCATGCCCGCGGGGCCGGCGGCGGCGCTGACGTCGTCGACGCTCGCCGCGGCCAGCTTGGCGATCGTCGCCACATCATCGAGCAGCGCAGCAAGTCCGGACGGCATGATCTCTCCTTCGTCTGTCGTCACCCCGGACGTGATCCGGGGCTCCGCTACTTACCTCCACGCCGGTGAAGGAGAAGCGGGACCTTCGGTCAAGCCCTACGGCGACGGCAAAGGTTGCAACAGGCGCACAAGTGAAGCATCCCGCCGCCCATGCTGGATCTCGCTTTTCTCCGTGCAAACCGCGACCTCGTCGCCCGTGCGGCCTCTCAGAAGAATGTCGCACTCGACCTCGACGCCTTACTCGCGCTCGATGCGGAAATCCGCTCCTCGAGGACCGAGATCGACCGCCTCCGAGCGGAGCGCAACGCCATTTCCGCCGGCTTCAAGAGCGCCGCGCCGGAGGATAAGGCCGAGCTCGGCCGCCGGGCCAAGGACGCGGGTGCCCAGGCAAGCGCGCTCGAAAGCGGGATCGCCGACAAGGAAAACCAGCTCCGCGACCTCCTCCTTCGCCTGCCCAACATCCCCCATGAAGGCGCCCCGATCGGCCCCGACGAAAACAGCAATGTCGTCGTCCGGACGGAAGGAACCCTCCCCGACTTCGCCTTCACCCCGCGCGACCATGTCGAACTGATCGAGAGGAACGGCTGGGCCGACCTCAGCCGCATCGTCCAGGTTTCCGGCAGCCGCCAATATTGCCTCAAGGGCCGCCTCGCCCTGCTCGAGACCTTGCTGATGGGCTGGGCCTTGCAGAAGATCGCCGCCGCCGGCTTCACCCCGATCACCGTCCCCGCCCTGGTCCGCGAGGAGGCCTTCGTCCGCCAAGGCCAATTCCCCGGCCACAAGGAGGAGACCTACCAGCTCCCCAACGACGACCTGTGGCTCGCCGGCACCGCCGAGGTCGCGCTGACCTCGCTTCATTCGGGCGAGATCCTCGACCTCAGCGCCGGCCCGATCCTCTACGCCGGCTATTCCCCCTGCTTCCGCCGCGAGGCGGGAAGCGCCGGGCGCGACGTGCGCGGCCTGCTCCGCGTTCACCAGTTCGTGAAGGTCGAGCAGTTCGTCATCTGCGAGGCCGACGAGGCCGTCTCCGCCACCTGGCACGCCCGACTGCTGGCCCTCGCGGAAGAGCTGCTGACCGATCTCGAAATCCCCTATCAGGTGATCGAGACCTCGACTGGCGACATGGGGTTGGGCAAATATCGCATGAACGACATCGAGAGCTGGGTCCCCTCCCTCGCCAAATACCGTGAGACCCACAGCTGCTCGACCCTGCACGACTGGCAGGCCCGGCGCGCCAACCTCCGCTACCGCGACGCCGACGGCAAGGTCCGCTTCGCCCACACCCTCAACAACACCGCCCTCGCCTCGCCGCGGATCCTCGTCCCACTGCTCGAGAACCACCAGACCGAGGACGGCCGCGTCCGCCTGCCCAAGGCGCTCCAGCCGCTGATGGGCGGGGAGTATCTCTAGCTCTCCAGCGAAGGCAGGAGCACGTAGCTTGAGCTACCGCGACCGATGATGATCGACGACACCCGCCCGCCCTCGACCCTCGCCCGCCTGCGCGAAATGGCGACGATGGTCCCGCGCGCCTGGCGCCTCGCCCTCCCCGCCCGCCCGCTCGGGCCTGAGCACGGCCCGCCCTGCCTGGTGATCCCCGGCTTCCTTGCCCACGATCGCTCGACCCTCCGCCTGCGACAGGCCCTCGCCGCCGCCGGCTGGCGAGTTCACGGCTGGGAGTCGGGGCTGAACCTCGGTGCCCGCGCCGACACGATTGA
>DASQZF010000010.1:0-28142 GCA_035638835.1 Allosphingosinicella sp.
GTCGCCGTCGCTTTTGCCGGCGATGTCGATTCCGGTGGAGGCGGGGAGCCAGAGGCTGCCCGACCGGGTGAGCAGCGAAGGATCCTCCTCGATCGAGTTCAGGACCGAAAGCCAGGCGGTATCCGAGAACAGCCGAGCGCCCTCGGCGCCATATTGGGCCTCCGCCGCCTTGGCGACGACGCCCTGGAGATCGGATCCGGCAAGGGCCGCCTTGGCGCCGCTCGAGCGCACCGTCGCAGGATCGATGAACTGCGCCGCCTTGGCGAAGTCGATATCCAGCCGAACCTCGGTGCGGGTGAAGCCGCGGGCTCCGTTCGACACCATCGTGAAGAGGAGCAAAGCGAGGAAGCCCGCCGAGAGCAGGATCGCCCCGAGCCCGATCCAGCGGAAGCGGCGCTCGGCGGCGTAGCGGCGGCGGATCCGCCCGCTCATCTCCGAACCCTGCCAGTCGGTAGGGTTTTTGCGGGACATGCTCGCTCCTCCTCCGTTCGGGCTGAGCTTGTCGAAACCCTTTTCTTTTTCAGAAGAGGGGAAGGAATGGCCTTCGACAGGCTCAGGCCGAACAATGGCTTTGTCGGGGCCCGGGCCAGTCTGGTCACGGTCAGTCATAGGCTTCGCGATATTTCTTCACGACGCGCAGGGCGACGATGTTGAGGAGCAGGGTGACGATGAACAGCACCAGGCCGAGCGCGAAGGCGGCGAGCGTCTTGGGGCTGTCGAACTCCTGGTCGCCGGTCAGCAGCTGGACGATCTGGGTCGTCACCGTTGTGACGCTCGCGAACGGATTGGCGGTGAGGTTCGCCGAGAGGCCGGCGGCCATGACGACGATCATCGTCTCGCCGATGGCGCGGCTGACCGCGAGGAGCACTCCGCCGACTATTCCCGGCAAAGCGGCGGGAACCAGCACCTTCCGGATCGTCTCCGAAGTGGTGGCGCCCATGGCGAGCGAGCCGTCGCGCATCGATTGGGGAACGGCGGTCAGGGAATCGTCCGCCATCGAGGAGACGAACGGGATGATCATGATTCCCATGACGAGTCCCGCCGCAAGCGCGCTTTCGGAGGAGGACGGGATCCCGAGCGCCTGGCCGAAATCGCGGACGGCCGGAGCTACGGTGAGAGCCGCGAAATAGCCGTAGACCACGGTCGGGACTCCGGCGAGCATCTCGAGCAGCGGCTTCATCCAGCGGCGCACCACCGGCCGCGCATATTGGGTCAGGTAGATCGCGCTCATCAGCCCCAGCGGGATCGCGACGATCATTGCGATGATCGCCCCGATGAAGACGGTGCCCCAGAACAGGGGGATGGCCCCGAACGCTCCCGAGGAGCCCGCCTGGTCCGCCCGCATCGCGGTCTGCGGGCTCCAGGTCGATCCGAAGAGGAACTCGACAGGCGAGACCATGCTGAAGAAGCGGAGCGATTCGAAGAGAAGCGAAAGGACGATCCCGAGCGTCGTCAGGATCGCGATCAGCGACGCGAGCAGGAGCGCGAGCATGACCAGCCGCTCGACCCGGGTCCGGGCCCGGAAAGCGGGCCCGATCCGGCTGTAGGCGAAGGCGCCCCCGGCGAAGGCGAGGAGAAGCGCCGCGACGGTTCCGATCAGGCGGTAGCGGGACTGCGCGGAACCGTAGACCGGCGCAAGCTCGCGGGCTTCGGGGTAGAAGCTCGACTGCCTCAACCCGTCGGCGAGCTCGCGCGCCTCCTGCAGGATCGCGTTGCGCTGCATCTGGAAGGGCGGAAGGTTGGCCGCCGCGGGACTGCCGAGGACTGCGTCCATCACCAGCCGGTCGCTGAGCGGCACCCAGAACAGAAGGAAGATCAGGGCCGGAAGCGCCGCCCAGATGGCGACGTACCAGCCGTGATAGCCGGGCAGCGAATGAAGCCTCGGCCCGCCCGGCGCGGCGAAGGCCATGGCGCGCGCGCGCGCCGACAGCCAGCCGAGCAGCGCCAGGCCAAGGACCAGGATGACGACCGCGAGCGGGGACATTCGACTTCATCCCCTCCCTGGAAGGGAGGGGTCAGGGGTGGGTAGTCGAGCGAAGCGAGACTTTTGCAGCGTCGGAGTTTCGGCCGCCTTCGGCGGACCCACCCCCAGCCCCTCCCCTGCAGGGAGGGGGGCAACAGCGCGACCCGTCACTTCAATCCGTCCGCCGTCATCGGAATCTGCTTCGTCGCGGCTTCCGTGCCCCTGGCCTGCACGTCGGCCGGTGAGGGGATGAGGCCGCGGCGCTCGAGATAGCCGCCCTTGGCCCAGCCCTTGGCATATTCGGCGAGGAACTCGCGCATGCCGGGGATGACGTTCAGATGCTCGCCCTTGGCGTAGATGTAGATCTGCCGGGCGCCGGGATAGGTGAGGCTGGAGATGGTTTCCGCCGTCGGAGCGATTCCGCCGAGCGGGATGCCCTTCACCTTGTCCGCATTCTCATCGAGGAAGGAGTAGCCGAGGACTCCGATCGCGCCCGGATTGGCGGCGACCTTCTGGACGAGCAAATTGTCGTTCTCGCCCGCTTCGACATAGGCGCCGTCCTCGCGGATCTTGGTGCACAGATCCTTGTGCTTGTCCGAGTCGCTTTCCTTCAGCGCCTTCATCGCGGGATCGCTGTCGCACCCTTTCTCGAGGAGAAGCTCGGCGAAGCTGTCGCGCGTTCCGGAGGTCGGTGGCGGACCGTAGACCTGGATCGCCACCGCCGGCAAAGCCGGGTTGACGTCCTTCCAGGTCTTGGCGGTGTTCGGCTTGCCGAACGGGTTGGCGGCGAGCGCGGCGTAGATGTCGCGAACCGTCAGGCCCATTCCCCCGCCATTCTTGCCCTCGATCAGGGCGAGGCCGTCGATCCCGACCGGAACCTCGATGACCTGCTTCACGCCGTTCTTCGCGCAATCCTGGAATTCGGACGCCTTGATCCGCCGAGACGCGTTGGTCATGTCGGGATGCTGGTCGCCGACCCCTCCGCAGAAGAGCTTGAGTCCGGCGCCGGTGCCGGTCGATTCGACGATCGCGCTCATTCCGGGATGGGTCCGCTGGAACTGTTCCGCGACCGCCGTGGTGAACGGGTAGACCGTCGAGGAGCCGACGATCTGGATCTGCTGGCCCTGGGCGCTGCCCCCGCCGGATTGCTGGCCGCAGGCGGCGAGCGCCAAAGCGGCTGCCCCGGCAAAATAGCTCTTCTTCATTCTCGTGACCTCCATCGAGCCCCCCGTAACGGCGCCCGGCGACCCCTCTAGGTCGATTCGGCGTGAGTCCTGTGACTCTTGAGTGACTGTTTTATGACAACGCTCATGGCAATGACGGCGATTGCGGCTCCGGCGCGCGCGGCAGCGAGACGAAGACAATGGTCCCCTCGCCCACCGTGCTTCTTATGTCCAGCCGTCCGCGATGGCGGCTGACGATGTGCTTGACGATTGCGAGGCCCAGCCCGGTGCCTCCGACGGCCCGGCTCCGGCCGGCATCGACCCGGTAGAACCGCTCGGTGAGCCTCGGCAGATGCTCGGCGGCGATGCCCTCGCCCCGGTCGGCGATCCCGATCCGGACCGACTGACCGCCCTCGTCTTCGAACTGGACGGTCACGGGCTTCCCCGGGCTTCCATATTTGACGGCGTTGATGACGAGATTGCGGATCAACTGAAGCAGCTGCCCCCTGTCCCCCGGGACGATCGTCGATTCGGCGCGATTCTCGACGACCAGATCGTTCGACCGCTCGCGAAGCAATTGAGCGCAGCCCGCCCCCACCTCCTCCACGAGCTGGACGAGGTCGACGGCGTCGCGCGGCGGGTTGAACCGTTCGGCTTCGATCCGCGACAGCGACATCAGATCCTCGATGAGCTGCTGCATCCTCTTGCCCTCGCCGTGCATGAGCCCGAGAAAGCGGCCCCTGACCTGGGCGTCTCCGCCGGTGTCTTCGTCTTGAAGGGTCTCTATGAAGCCGAGGACGGTCGCCAGCGGAGTTCGAAGCTCGTGGCTCGCATTGGCGACGAAGTCGACCCGCATCCGCTCCGCGGCGATCGCTTCGCTCCGGTCGGCCAGGTGGACCAGCCGCGAGCCGTCCGCCAGCGGCGCGACCGTCATCAGCCACCGCCGCTCGGCATGGCCGATACCGACCACCTCGATCTGCTCGACCCCGCCGTCCGGCGCCATGCCTCGGGACAGGCGCTCGACGGTGGCCGGGTGGCGCATCGCAAGCCGGGCGTCCTGACCCTCGATCCACTGGCCCAGCAATTCCCTCGCGGCCGGGTTCGCGACGACGATCCGCCCGGCTTCGATGACGAGCATCGGCTCCGACATCGCCCCGACGATCTCGCGCGCCCAGCGGTCCCGGCCGGTGTCCGGCGGCGGCGTCGCCTTGCTCGGCTCCGGGAAGAAATGGGCTCGCCAGCCGACCAGGACGGCCGCGGCCCCTCCGATCAGCCCGAGCAGCGCCGCCCACAAGGCTTCGTCGGCCAGGAGCGCTCCGCCGACCGCGATTGCGACGATGAGGCCGGCGGCGAGCCGCCGCTGCGGAAGGTGAGCTTGCATTCGCCCGCTTTAGCGGGCTTGTATGACGGGTTGCTAGCGGGCTGCCGTCTGAAGAGTCGGCTGGTAGCGTGCCAGGGCTTCGCGGGCGAGCTGGTCGGTCGAGACGATCCGGCCTTCGCCCGTCACCACCTCGAACTGGCGCTTCGAGGCCAGGGCCAGCTGCCACACCGTGACGGCGTCGCCTACCCGGCCCGTCTCGGCGTAGACCTTGCCGAGATTGATCAGCCGGGCGGGATCGTCGGAGCGGAGGCTTCGAAGGTCGCTCAGCCGGGTCTCGGCGGCGGTCCAGTCGCCCCGATCGATGGCCGAGACTGCGAGGGCGCCGCGCTGATAGCCTTGCTCGACCAGCATGCCTTGCTGATTGCCTGCACAGGCGGAAAGGAACATCACCGCCAGGGCGGCCAGTGCGGTCTTCCTCATCTTTTCGTCTCCGCGTGCGTCGGCACAGCCGTCTCGTTACACTTGTGTGACAACAAGTGGAATAGAATCGTCACAGAAATGTCACTTATCTGTCGCGGAATGGAAATGCGGCAGCCTTAAAACTGTCCATCATCCCAACCGGAGCCGCCAATGGCCAAGTCCGCCTTCCTCGCCGCCTTGCTTGCGACAGCAAGCGCCACGCCTGCCCTCGCCGCCGCCGATCCCGTCCCGACGGATTTCGCGGCCGACGTCGCGGCGATGCGGGCGGAGATCGCGGCGCTCCGTGCCGAGGTCGCCGAGCTGAAGGCCGGTCGCGACTCCGCTCCCGGCGCCCCCTCTCCCGCCGCCCCCACTTCCGCCGGCACGCCGACGGTCGCGGCGGCTGCGACCCCGGCCGGGGAGAAGACCGGTGGAAGCCTGACCTTCAAGCCGTTCGGAAGGCTCCAATACGATTTCGGGTTTGTCGAGAGCCCGCCGGGCGTGACCGATCGGGGCCTGGGCTTCGGAAGCGAAGTGCGTCGGGCCCGGCTTGGCGCCGAGGGCGCCATCCCCGGCGGCTTCGGCTACAAGATAGAGGTCGATTTCGCGAACAGCGAGGTGGAGATCGCCGACGCCTTCCTAAGCTACAAGGCCTCGAAGGCGCTCGGCCTGACCCTGGGGCAGCACAACAATTTCCAGTCGATCGAGGAGCTGACGAGCTCGCGCTACCTCTCCTTCCTGGAGCGCGCGGCCTTCACCGACGCCTTCAATTTCGAGCGCCGGATCGGTCTCTCCGCCACTTGGTCGTTCGGCAGCCTCATCGCGCAGGGCGGGATCTTCACCGACAATATCGAGGATCTCGCCGACGCGCAGGACGCGGTCGGCCTAGGCGACGAGAACGACGCCTTCAGCCTCGACGGCCGGATCGTCTACGCTCCCAAGGCAGGCAAGGCTCAGCTCCATTTCGGAGCCTCGGCCCATTGGCGAAACAATGGCGATACTGCCGCGGCCGGCCCGGCTACCCGCTACCGCCAGCGTCCTTTCGTCCACACCAGCAATTCGCGCTTCCTCGCCACTCCCGGCCTTCGGGTCGGAACCGAGACGGATTACGGATTCGAGGCGGCGCTGGTCCGCGGCCCCCTCCACGCCGCCGCCGAGGCGCACTGGCTGAACGCCGATACGCTGATTCCGGGCCTGAGCCCCACCTTCTTCGGAGGCTATGCCGAGATCGGCTGGTTCCTGACCGGGGAGAGCCGCGGCTACAAAGGCGGGCGCTGGGACCGGACGAAGGTCCGACGGCCCGTCGGCGGCGGCGGGGCCGGAGCCTTGCAGATCAACCTGCGCTACGACCATCTCGACCTCACCGACGGCGGGATCGTCGGCGGCCGCCAGCGCGGCTACGAAGCCTCGCTGGTCTGGATCGCTCAGGACCATGTCCGCTTCCTCCTGAACTACGGACATCTGCGCTTCGACGATTCGGCGATCGCGGCCTCGGGCGGAGACCGCGACTACGGGATCGACGTGTTCGGGGCCCGGGCGCAGGTCGACTTCTAGGGCAATGATCACTTCAGTTTTACTTTGCTCCGTCATTGCGAGCGAAGCGAAGCAATCCAATGGGGCTCGGAGGCCCGCTGGATTGCTTCGTCGCTTCGCTCCTCGCAATGACGGGACAATTAGGCGGCCGCGCTTCGGTTCAACGGGCCGAAGCGAGGCACCGCTCGTGAAGCGGCCGGCAGCTCTCGATCCACTCCAGCTCCGACGCGCGCTGCGTCGTCCGTTCGAGCAGGACCTTCGCTTTGGCCATGTGCATCGAGCAGAGCCGAAGGTGAGCCTGCGCCGAGTCGCGGCCTACGGCCCGATAGGCCGCGTCCAGCTCCGCCCGTGCCCGCTCGACATGATATTCACGATCGGACCCCGCCGCGAAGTCTCCCGCCGCCATGAGCCCGTCTTCGGACCGGCCGAACATCAGGCTGACCGACAATTGTTGCGGGTGGACCAGACGAGCAATCGTCCGAACAGCGCCCATCCGCCGCGGCTTTCCTCAAGCGGGCTTCGAAGCTTGAACCTCCATCCCTGCCGCTCGTGCATGACCGACCCTCCATTCCTGCTCGGGAGGATATTTAGAGGCGCGGTGTTGCAGGCTCGTGACGGGTGACGGTGCGATTCCGGGGGTGCGATTCCGGGGGTGCGCTAACGGCGCGCGGGCTCGCTCCCCGGGAGGTTTCCAAGGCCGTATCGGCCAGCCCGGATGAGGTGCGACTCAGCGGGCGACATACCGCGGCGCATCATTCCGGCAACGCTTTGCTCGATCGCTGGCGCTGTGTTCACGGCCGACCCTCCATCATTGCCCAACGTTCCGGGCAGGGCATCGTTCCGGGTCGGCAACATCCGCACGTCGCGGCCCCGGAACGGCGCGCCGCTCAGCCGCCCCGGGCTTCCGCGAAGGACACAAGCCGCCGCTTCTCCTCGTCCCAGAGCACCAGGCGTACGACCCGGAAGCTCTGGCCGATCGTCATCCGGCTGACCCTCGCGAGTACCGGGATTTCCCGAAGCACCTCGGGCAACCGGTAGAAGGGTATCCGGCTGGCGAGGTGGTGAACGTGGTGGATCCCGATATTGGCGCTGAACCAGCGCAATATCGGCGGAAGATCGTAATGCGAGCTGCCGTGGATGGCCGCCGAGTGGAAGGACCAATCGTCGCCGCGGTCCCAATGGGTATGCTCGAACTGGTGCTGCACATAGAAGAGCCAGATGCCGAGCGAGGCCGCGACCAGGGTGATCGGCAGGTGCACGAGGAGGAAGAGCTTCAGGCCCATCGCCCAGATGAGCAGGCCGGCCATGACGGCGAAGCTCGCATTGGTCCCCATCGCGCTCGCCCAGGGCCTCCATCCCTTCTTCGTTCCGAAGGGAAGGCGGTGCCGGAGCAGGAACTGATAGGCCGGGCCGATCCCGAAAAGGACGATCGGATGGCGATACATCCGATAGAGGAGGCGCCGGGTGCGGCCGAGCGCCCGGAACTCGGCCACCGTCAGGGTATCGAGGTCGCCGACGCCGCGCGCGTCGAGATTGCCGCTGCTGGCGTGGTGGATGGCGTGGCTCCGGCGCCAGCAATCGTAGGGCGTCAGGGTCAATACTCCCAGGATCCGGCCTATCCAGTCATTGGCGGCCCTTCCGCGGAAGAAGGCGCCATGCCCGCAATCGTGCTGGATGAGGAACATCCGGAGCAGGAGGGCGCCCGCGGGAATGGTGAGAAGCAGGCCGAGCATGTAGCCCGAGGCCAAAGCCGCCCAGGTCAGAACCCACAGGAGGGCGAAGGGCGCGACGGTGATCGCGATCTCGAAGATGCTGCGGGCGTGGTGCGGCTGGCGAAAGGCGGAGACCTCCTTCAGGAGGGCGCGAGGGTCGAGACCCGGTTCGCGGGGAAGCGGTGCGTGCAATGGGCGGCTTTCAGATCATGGTTCGGAGAGGAGAACGCTGCGGTCGATCAGAAAGCTGCACGCGGATCTCACTCATTTGGACGCGCCCCCGGCGCAGGACGGCAAAATTGGGGGCCTGGCTTGATAAAGGGGCGGGTCGGCAGGATTTCAAGGCCCGATGTCTAACCTAAGTCATTGATTCCGTTGACGCCCTGCAGAGCAGGGCGTCGCCGATGTACAGCAGGTCGGCACGGTTCCTCAAGAATGAATATGGACCCCGGGACCGGGTCAGCCCCGGCCGAGCTCCACCTCGGCGACCTTGTCCCGATAATCCTTCTTCGGATCGACCCCGAGCAGCGCCTTGATCCCGGCCACGAAGCTCGATCCGTCGAGCCAGATTTCCGCCCGCTCCGCATCGAGCCTGAGGAGCGCGAGCTTCGGATCGTCCTTTCCCTCCTCGTACCAGGCGGCCGCGAAGGGGTTCCAGAGCCGGTCGATCGTCGCTCGATCATCGTCGACCCGAAGCCCACCGTGGACGGTGGCGAAGAGGTCGTGGCCCTTGGATACGAAGGTGGCGATCGCCCGATCGCCTTCGGAAAGCTTCTCGACGATGCCATTGTCCTTCGAGGTGAAGAACCAGATCGGGCCGCCCTCCTCCTCGATCTGGGCGGTCATCGGCCGGGCATGGCCGTCCTCGACTCCGTCGAGGCCGAGCATCATGGTCATGTCCGATTTCAGGGCTTTCCAGAAGCGCTCTTCGATTTCCTGCTCGGTGGCCATCTGCTTCAACTCCTTCGGGCTTCGAAATGAAAACCCGCAAGGCGCGCGCGCCGTTCCTACCTACTTTATACGGTATCGGGCGCCCATCCGGCGGCTCAAGCCGCGGTCAGGAAGTCGGGCGCGGCGTGGAAATGCTCGATGTCCTGCCTCGGCGGGGCCCCGAAGAGCCGGCGATATTCCCGGCTGAACTGGGACGGGCTCTCGTAGCCCACGGCGAAGCCCGCGGCGCCGGCGCTCGCGCCTTCGGCCAGCATCAGCCGCCGGGCCTCCTGCAGTCGAAGCTGCTTCTGATATTCCAGCGGGCTCATTCGGGTGACCGCCTTGAAATGGGCGTGAAGCGACGATTCGCTCATGCCCGCCGCGGCCGCCACGTCGCGGATCCGGAGCCGGTCCCGGAAGCTGCCGCGGATCCTGGCGATGGCCCGGCTGACCTGGCCGAGACGGCTGTCGGCGGCGGCGACGTGCCGGAGCATGGGGCCGTGGGGCCCGGCCAGAAGCCGGTAGAGGATCTCGCGTTCGATGAGCGGTGCAAGGGCGGAAATGCTCTCCGGCCGCTCCACAAGCCTTACGAGGCGGGAGGCTGCGTCGATAAGGTCCGGGTCGCTCGGATAGACCGCGAGCGCCGGCAGAGCGGTCGAGCGCTCCCGGCCTCCCTCCGACACGATCAGGTCGGCCAGCGCCGGCAGGTCGAGGTCGATCTTGCAGCACAGATAGGGCTCGTCCGGGCTCGCTTCGATGATGTGCCCGACCAGCGGCAGGTCGACCGAGACCAGAAGATAGTGCGATGCGTCGTAGACCAGGCTGTGATCGCCGATCGACACGCGTTTCGATCCCCGGGCGATCAGGCAAAGCGACGGCTCGTAGACCGCCGGTATGGGCGAGGTCGGCCGATCCACCCGGTACAGCGACAGCCGCGGCACGGCGGTGCCGTTCATCCCGGATTCCGGCACATGCCGCATGATGATGTCGGCGAGCTGCTTCATCGTCTCCATGCGCCCTTGTTCTCCAGCCGGCCGGGCGCCGCAATCCCGACGGGTTCAGTTTCGGAGGATCGTGCAAGGGCTTCGGGCGATCGATCTACCGGGATGAGCCCGTTCCGCTCCATTTCCGGCTCACCCAAATCGAAAGGAACGATCATGACCGGAGTAACCGACAAGACCATCCTCGTCACGGGCGCCTCGAGCGGCATCGGCGAGTCGACGGTGCGCGAGCTGGCTGCCGCCGGCGCGAACCTGTTCATCGGCGCCCGGCGCGCCGAGCGGCTGGAGGCGCTTGCGCGGGAGCTCGGCCCGAGGGTCGGCTGGAGCGCGCTCGACGTGACCGACGCTTCGAGCTTCGACGCCTTCGTCGCGGCGGCCGAAGCGCGGTTCGGCCGGGTCGACGCCCTGGTCAACAATGCCGGGGTCATGCCCCTGTCCCCGCTCGCCGCCCTTAAGCGGGACGAGTGGAAGAAGATGATCGACGTCAATGTCCACGGCGTATTGAACGGAATCGCCTCGGTCCTTCCGCGCTTCGTGGCCCAGGGGTCGGGGCATGTCGTCAACGTCGCTTCGATCGCCGCGCACATGGTGATGCCGACCGCGGCGGTTTATTGCGCCAGCAAGTTCGCGGTGTGGGCGATCACCGACGGGCTCCGGCAGGAGCATGACGAGATCAGGGCCACGATCATCTCGCCCGGAGTCGTCGAAACGGAGCTCGGCAACGACATCTCCGATCCCCAGGTGGCGGCGGCGCTCCAGCAGTGGCGGAAGAAGTCCCTGACCCCCGACGCCATCGCCCGGGCGATCCGCTTCGCGCTCGAGCAGCCCGACGGGGTCGACGTAAACGAGGTGATCGTCCGCCCGACCGCCGCAGGGATGTGATCGCGATTATCGGCGGCTTAAGGCCGGCGCCTCGCTGAGGCCCGGCCTGAGCCGCCGTCCCTGCTCTGCCCTGCCGCCCTCAGCGGGCCGAAACGACCTTCAGGAACGACTCGATCGCGAAGTCGAGATGGGCCGCCCTGGCGCTGTCGCCGGGTGGATCGATGGCGCACATGAGAAGGAGATGGTGGTGATGGCCGATCACCATCTGGAAGAACATCTGGGCCGCGGCCTGCGGGTCCCGCACCGAGATCCTTCCGGCCTCATGCTGCTCCTTCAGATAGTCGGCGACCTTCGCCTTGCCGAGCGCGGGGCCCGATTCGTAGAGGAGCTTGCCCAGTTCGGGCTGTCTCCCGCACTGGGCCACGACGACCCGGAACAGGGCGACGGCCCGCGGATGAGTGATCTGATCGAAGAGATGCTCGGCAATCTCGCGAAGGATCTTCTCGACCGGCTGGACCGAGCAGAAGGCGCGCTCCATCCCCGTGCTGACCGAGTCGCACTGGCCGTGGACCATCGCCCGCAACAGGCCGGGCTTGCTCTCGAACAGCTCGTAGAGGGTGGCGAGCGACCCGCCAGACCGGCCGACCACGTCGCTCAGCGTGGTCGCTTCGTAGCCCTTCTCGAGAAACAGATCGTAGGCGGCGTCGAGGATCGCCTGCCGGCGGGCCTCGCGCTTCGTCTCCCGAAGTCCGCAAATTGCAATCATGTTCTTATATGTCCCGATGGACCTTGACCTGTAGTGTAACCTACATTACATGCATTAACGGGGCCTGACCAGAGTCTGCGCCGACACAATTCCTTAGGAACGATCATGCCAGGCTCCTCCCGATCCGTCGCGCCCATCCCGTTCGTCATATCCGCGGCCGCGCTCCTATTGATAGGGGCTTGTTCCTCCGGGCAGAGCGCCGACGCGACCATGCCCCCTGCGGAGGTAGGAATCGTCACCATCGCCGCGACCCCGGTCGTGAACGTGATCGAGCTTCCGGGCAGGGTCGAGGCGCTTCGGACCGCCGAGGTCCGGGCGCGGGTCGACGGGATCGTGGAGCAGCGTCTCTACGCAGAGGGCTCGGACGTGGGACGCGGCGCTCCCCTGTTCCGGATCGATTCGCGGTCGCTGCGCGCCGGCCTCGACGTCCAGCTGGCGGCCGTCCGGCGCGCCCAGGCGGAGGCCGACAATGCAGGAAAGGAGGTGGCTCGCTTTCGACCGCTGGTCGCGCGCGACGCGATCAGCAAGCAGGAGTTCGAGGCGGCCCAGGCCCGGCTGGCCCGAGCGCGCGCCGACGTCGGCTCCGCGCAGGCCCAGGTCAGGCAGGCTCAGCTGACCCTCGCCTACACGACGGTCACGGCCCCCATTGCGGGGCGTGTCGGCCGGGCCGAGGTCACCGAAGGCGCCCTCGCCAGCCAGTCGGCGGGGACATTGCTCACTAAGATCGAGCAGATCGACCAGGTCTACGTCAATTTTACCCAGTCGAGCGAGGACCTGCTCGCCCTCCGGCGGCAGGCGGGCGGCGGCGGCCCCGCAATCGCCCGCACCGTCACCGTCCTGCTCGAGGACGGAAGCGTCTACGGGATCACCGGGACCCTCAATTTCCTCGACCAGTCGGTCGACCCCTCCACCGGCAGCGTGGGCCTGCGCGCCTCGTTCCGGAACCCGCAGAGGCTGCTCCTTCCGGGCCAGTTCGTGAGGGTGCGGATCGAGGCCGGAGCCAAGGCCGACGGGATCGCGATCCCCCAGCGCGCCGTCCAGCTCACTCCCGCGGGCGGCACTGTCATGGTGCTCGGCCCGAACAACATTCCCTCGCCGAGGCCGGTCAAGCTCGGGCGGATGGACAAGGGCTTGTGGGTGATCACCGCGGGGCTGAGGCCGGGCGAAAGGATCATCGTCGACGGCCTTCAGAAGGTCCAGCCCGGCGCTCCCGTGAAGCCGGTCGCAGCGGCCGCAGCGGTCGCGGCTCCCGCCGGAGGCCGCGGCAATGCGCGCTAATTTCTTCATCGACCGGCCGATCTTCGCCTGGGTGATCGCGCTCGCGATCGCGCTTGCGGGACTGCTCGCGGTGCGCGGGCTTCCGATCGAGCAATATCCGACCATCGCCCCGCCCTCGATCACGATCAACGTCGTCTATCCCGGCGCCGACGCCGCGACTCTCGAGGAGAACGTCACCTCGATCATCGAGCAGGAGATGAACGGGGTCGAGAATTTCCTCTACATGAGCTCCAGCTCGGATTCGAACGGCGTCGCGACGATCACCGTCACCTTCGAGACCGGGACCGACATCGACCTCGCCCAGGTCGACGTCCAGAACCGCCTGAGCCGGGTCGAGCCCCGACTTCCCGAGGACGTCCGCCGCCAGGGCATCACCGTCAGCGAAGCCAATTCGAACTTCCTGATGATCGTCGCCCTCACCTCGCCGAAGGGCTCCAGCAGCGCGCTCGACCTCGGCAATTATGCGAGCACCCGGATCCTCGACGAACTCCGCCGGGTGCCAGGGATCGGCGACGTGACCTTGTTCGGATCCGAATATGCGATGCGGATCTGGCTCGATCCGGAGCGGCTCGCCGGCTACAGCATGTCGGCCGCCCAGGCTCTCGCCGCGGTGCGCGAGCAGAACAGCCAGACCCCCGGAGGCCAGATCGGCGCCCAGCCCGCGGCCGCGGGCCAGCAGCTCAACGCCACCGTCGTGACCCAGAGCCGCTTCTCGACCCCCGAGCAATTCTCCCAGATCATCCTTCGAGCCAATCCGGACGGGTCGGCGGTCCGGCTGGGCGACGTCGCCCGGGTCGAGCTCGGGGCCAACAGCTACGACACGACCACTCGGCTCAACAAGCAGCCGATGGCGGGAATCGCGGTCCAGCTCGCGGTCGGCGCCAACGCGCTCGAGGCGGGCCAGGGCGTCAAGGACCGGATGGAGGCCCTGAAGGCCGCCTTCCCCCCCGACACCTCCTATTCGATCCCCTACGACACCACCCTGTTCGTCTCGATCTCGATCGAGGAGGTTCTGATCACCCTGGCGGAAGCGATGGTGCTCGTCTTCCTGGTGATGTTCCTGTTCCTGCAAAATTTCCGAGCCACGCTCATCCCGACCATCGTCGTCCCCGTGGCCCTGCTCGGCGCGTGCCTCGGCCTCTATTTCATCGGCTACTCGATCAACGTCCTGACCCTGTTCGGGATGGTCCTCGCGATCGGGATCCTCGTCGACGACGCCATCGTCGTCATCGAGAATGTCGAACGGATCATGGCCGAGGAAGGGCTTGCCCCGCGCGAGGCGACCTACAAGGCGATGGAGCAGATCGTCAGCCCGATCATCGGAATCACTCTGGTTCTGATCGCCGTGTTCGTACCCATGGCCTTCTTCCCCGGATCGACCGGCGGCATCTACCGCCAATTCTCGATCACCCTCGCATTCTCGATGGCCTTCTCGGCCTTCCTCGCTCTGACCCTTACCCCCGCTTTGTGCGCGACCTTCCTCAGGCCCTCCAAGCACAGCATCGAGGGCAACGGGATCTTCGCCCGCTTCAACCGCGCCTTCGCCCGGACCACGACACGCTACGAGCGCGGAGTCGCCGGGATCCTCGCCCGGCCCAGGCGCTGGTTCGGAATCTATGCGGCGCTCGTCGGGATCGTCGGGCTGCTCTATTTGACCGTGCCGACCACCTTCCTGCCCGAAGAGGACCAGGGCTATATCGTCACGATCGTCCAGGCCCCGGCCGGGGCGACCCGCGAGCGCACCCAGCTCGCGGTCGAAGAAGCCGAAAACTTCTTCATGGCCCAGCCCCAGGTGAAGGAAGTGATCTCGGTGCTCGGCTTCAGCTTCTTCGGAAGCGGCCAGAACGCGGCGATCATGTTCGTGCCCCTTAAGCCCTGGGACGAGCGCAAGGGCGCCGAGAACAGCGCCTCGGCGCTCGCCGGCAAGGCGATCGGCGCCCTCTCCGGCTCGCAGCATGCGATGATGTTCGCGCTTAGCCCGCCGGCGATCCAGGAGCTCGGCAATTCGAGCGGCTTCAACCTCAAGCTTCAGGACCGGGCCGGTCTCGGCTACCAGAAGCTGCTCGAGGCCCGGAACCAGCTCCTCGGAATGGCCTCGCAGTCCAAGACCGTGGTCGGAGTCCGCCCCGAAGGGCTGGAGGAGAGCCCGCAGCTCAAGGTGACGGTCGACCGGATCAAGGCGCGCTCGCTCGGCCTCGACATCGAGGACATCAACAACACCCTCTCGATCGGCTTCGGATCGGCCTATGCCAACGACTTCAGCCGCGAGGGCCGGGTCCTTCGGGTCGTCCTTCAGGCGGACGCCGCCCAGCGGATGAGCCCGGAGGACATACTCCAGCTTCGGGTCCCCAACGCCACCGGGCAGATGGTCCCCTTCTCCGCCTTCACCACCGCCGAATGGGGCGCGGCGTCGCCGCAGCTCCAGCGCTATAACGGCTTTTCCTCGATGACGGTTTCGGGCGAAGCCGCGCCGGGCAAGTCTACCGGCGACGCCATGGCCGAGATGGCCGCCCTCACCGCCCAGCTTCCCGACGGGATCGGCTTCGAATGGTCGGGCCTGTCGTTCGAGGAGCAGCAGGGCGCCGGCCAGGTGCCGCTCCTGCTCGGACTGTCGCTGCTGGTCGTCTTCCTCCTGCTGGCGGCGCTCTACGAGAGCTGGTCCATCCCGGTCGCGGTGCTGCTCGTCGTTCCGCTGGGAGTGCTCGGCGCACTGCTCTTCGGGCTGACCCGCGGAATGGCGATGGACGTCTATTTCAACATCGGGATCATCACCATCATCGGCCTCTCCGCCAAGAACGCGATCCTCATCGTCGAATATGCCAAGGATCTCGAGGCAGAGGGCCGCGACGTGGTCGAGGCGACGCTCGAGGCGGTGCGCCTGCGCTTCCGCCCCATCCTGATGACTTCGCTCGCCTTCATCCTCGGAGTCCTTCCGCTCGTCATCAGCAGCGGCGCCGGCTCCGCCGGCCGCCGAGCGCTCGGAAGCGGAGTGATGGGCGGGATGATCACGGCGACCCTGCTCGGACTGCTCTTCATCCCCCTCTTCTTCGTAACCGTCCGGACCGTGCTCGCTCGCCGCAAGGCGCGAGCCGAACCCAAGCCGCCCACCGAAAGCCTCGCCCATGCGTAAGCGCACCGCACTCCTCGCCGCACTTCTGCTCGCCGGCTGCTCCCAGCAGCCCAAATATGT
Organism: Allosphingosinicella sp.; assembly: GCA_035638835.1. GTDB lineage: Bacteria > Pseudomonadota > Alphaproteobacteria > Sphingomonadales > Sphingomonadaceae > Allosphingosinicella. The sequence goes on from DASQZF010000010.1 coordinate 16,139, forward strand.
GCAGCCGGCGCTTCCGACCGCTCCGGACTATCCGGCCGATGCCTGGGCCTCGACCGCCGGGCCGCGAGCGAGCGACGTGGAGTGGCGAAGCTTCTTCCGCGATCCCAGGCTCCAGGCGCTGATCGAGCGCTCGCTGGAGCATAACCGGGACCTGCGGATCGCAGTCCTGCGGATCGAGGAGGCGCGCGGCCAATACCGGATTCGCCGAGCCGACCGACTGCCGACCGTGGATGCGACCGGCGGCGCGAGCCGTTCGAGAGCGGAGGGCTTCGAAGGGGACGCGGCAACCGGCAGCCGCTTCGAGATCGGCGCCGGCGTCGCCTCGTTCGAGCTCGATTTCTGGGGCCGGGTGCGAAGCCTGACGGAATCCGCTCGGGCCAATTATCTCTCGACCATCCACGCCCGAAGGTCGTTCCAGATCAGCCTCATCGCCGATGTCGCCGAAGCCTATCTGACCGAGCGCGAGCTCGACGCCCGGATCGCGCTCGCCCAAAATACGGTAGAGAGCCGGACCCGGGCGCTCGGCCTCGGCAAGCTGCGGCTCGACGCGGGAGTCACATCGGCGCTCGACTATCGCCAGATCGAGACCCTGCTCACCCAGGCCCAGACTCAGCTCGCCAATTTGGAGCTGGAACGGGCCCGAAGCCGAAACACGCTCGAATTCCTCGTCGGCGGTCCGGTCCCAGCGCCCCTTCCCGCGCCGGTGCCGCTCGGCGGCCAGGGGATCGTCGAGAACATCTCGGCCGGTCTTCCCTCGGAGCTGCTCGCCAATCGTCCGGACATATTGGAAGCCGAGGAGCGGCTGCGAGCGGCCAATGCCGACGTTGGGGCGGCCCGGGCCGCCTTCTTCCCGCAGATCAGCCTCACCGGGGCGCTCGGGTTCGCGAGCACGGCGCTGGGCAGCCTGTTTTCCGGAGGAGCGCTGACCTGGACCGCGGGCGCCAATGTCGGACTGCCGGTCTTCGACGGCGGCCGCAACAAGGGCAATCTCGCCGTCGCCAACGCCCGCCGCGGGATCGCGACGGCCGGCTACGAGCGCGCCATCCAGAACGCCTTCCGCGAGGTCGCGGACCGGCTGGCCGGGCGCCGCTGGCTGGCGGAGCGGCTGGCCTCCCAGCAACGCGAGGCCGCGGCTCAGCGCGAGCGCTCCGAGCTTGCGACCCTGCGCTATCAGAACGGGGTGGCCAATTTCCTGGAGGTGCTGGACGCCCAGCGGGAGCTGTTCGCCGCCGAGCAGCAGATCGTCCTGACCCGGCGTGAGCAGCTCGCCAACGCGGTCGACCTCTACGTCGCCCTGGGCGGAGGGCTCGATCCGGCCGACCGCGGGGCGGTACGGACGGGGCGGTAGCCAACTTTGCAGATTGTTAGCCCCTCCCCTTCAGGGGAGGGGTTGGGGTGGGGGCTGTCTGCTCGCCTCGCCGGCGTCGGCGAACATTCTCACCCACATTCCCCACCCCAACCCCTCCCCTGAAGGGGAGGGGCTTTGCCTCGGCGCACTTTCCGAGCGCCGCCGCCAGGGCGGCGACGCTGTAGCGGCCGGCCAGCTCGTAATGGACAAGCCTCGCGACCGAATCGGCCGAGGATCCCGCCCGAGCGGCGGACGCCTGCATCCGGCCGAGGAAATAGCGCTCGTCCCCTTTGGCCGCGCAACTCACCGCCCGGGCTCCGACGCCTGCTTCTGCGCCTGTTCGGCGGCGGCTTCGATCGTCTCGGGGCTTACCCGGGAATTATCCTCCGCCGCGCAGGCCGCCAGGAGCCCGGCGACCGCGAGGCCGCCTGCGTTCCGCATAGTCATAGCGGGGTCGTGGTCAGGAAGGTCGCGACGCCCGCGGCGAAGCCGAACAGCAGGGGCGTGAGCCAAGTGCCGCCGACTCGTTTCAACATCGCGGTCATCCGCTTATCCCTTCTTGTAGTGTAACGTACATTACATAGCATGCTCCGGGCGGAACGCAAGGGGGAAAGGCCGATTCCGGCCATTGCCGGGACCGTGAAACCGGCGGGTTCAGCTTTATTTCTCGACGAGGTGGATCGTGCGCCGGGATGGGGGTATCCCGTGGGGTGCGCGACGACCTTCAGCCGTCGAGGCTCTCCTGAAACGGGGGAGAAAGGGGATTGCGCGGGACGCTTTCGCTGGATTAGCCTTAAGCGCAGGGGGCAGGCATCATGGTAAGTCTTACGAAGGGCCAGAGCATCCGGCTCGAGAAATCGAGCGGCGGATCGCTGACCCGGGTCACGATGGGATTGGGCTGGGACGTGCGCAAGTCCGGCGGCTTCCTCGGGATGTTCGGAGGCGGCGGCGACATCGATCTCGACGCTTCCTGCCTGCTGTTCGACCAAAGCGGAGCGATGGCGGATTCCGTGTGGTTCCGGCAGCTCAGGAGCAAGGACGGAAGCATCGTCCATACCGGCGACAACCGGACCGGGGCCGGCGACGGCGACGACGAGCAGATCATGGTCGATCTCCAGGCCCTTCCGGCTTCCGTCGGGACCCTGGTCTTCACGGTGAACAGCTTCACCGGCGACACGTTCGACAGGATCGCCAACGCCTATTGCCGGCTCGTCGACTCGACGACCAGCCAGGAGATCGCCCGTTACGACCTCACCGGCGCCGGATCCCATACCGGGCAGGTGATGGCGAAGATCTCCCGCTCCGGCGGAGGTTGGGAGATGAAGGCGCTCGGCGACAAGACTACGGGCCGCACCTTCCACGACATGATGCCGGGCATCCAGGCGCATCTCTGACACTAAGATAGATTGAGCGAGGTTATCATGGAGCTTCAAAGAGGCGCCAATATCGCCGTTGGCCCAGGGCCGCTGACGGTGACCGTCGATTGCACCGGGATCGCGGCGGACGTGTCCGCCTATCTGCTCGCCGAGAACGGAAAGGTTCGAGGCGACGAGGACATGGTCTTCTACAACCAGCCTTCGGGCGCCGGCGGCGCGGTCCGCTTCGACAAGACCGGCAGCGGCGGCCGATTCACCGTCGACCCGTCGCTTATGCCCGGCGCGCTGGCCAGGATCGTCTTCTGCGTCACGGCCGACGCTTCCGTCGGAGCGAAAACGCTGGGCACCGCCCAGTCGGCACGGATCGCCGTCAGCGGCCCCTCCGGAAACGAGGTCGCTTCGTTCAGCCCGCCGCTCGCCGGAGCGACCGAAGCGGCGATGACGTTCGGAGAGCTCTATTTGCGCAACGGGGAGTGGAAGTTCCGGGCGGTCGGCCAGGGCTTCAACGGCGGCCTCGCCCCGCTCGCGCGCTCCTTCGGGATCGACGTGGCCGACGAGCCGGCGCCCCCTCCCCCGCCCCCGCCGACGGCTGCTCCACCGCCACCGCCGCCGCCACCCCCTCCCCCTCCCCCTCCCCCTCCGGCCGCGCCGATCAGCCTTTCGAAGGTGAGCCTGGAGAAGAAGGGTCAGTCGATCAGCCTGACCAAGAAGAGCGCGACCTTCGGCGAGATCGTCGTCAACCTCAATTGGTCCAGGGGCCGCAAGGGGTTCTTCGGCGGCGGCGCCGTCGACCTCGATCTCGGCTGCCTGCTCGAGATGAGCGGCGGCCAGAAGGGCGTCGTCCAGGCGCTCGGACGGGTGTTCGGCGACTATCATGGCCCGCCCTTCATCCAGCTGGACGGCGACGACCGCACCGGGGACGTCTCGAAAGGCGAGACGATGCGGATCAACGGCGCCCACTGGAATGAAATCCGCCGGGTCGCCATCTTCGCGAACATCTACGACGGAGCTCCGAACTGGCAGCAGACCGACGGAGTCGTCACCGTGACCATGCCGGACCAGCCGCCGATCGAAGTCCGGATGACCGAAGGGCGCAACGACAAGCGCCTGTGCGGGATCATCCTGCTCGAAAATGACGGCGGCCAGATCAAGGCGACCCGGATCGTCGAATATTACCGGGATCAAAGCGAGCTCGATCGCGCCTATGGGTGGGGCATGAGCTGGCGTGCCGGCAGCAAAGATTAGGCCGGCAGCAAAGATTAGGCCGGAAGCAAGGACTAGAGGGAAACATACGGGTGATCAGGAAATATTATACGGGCTCGCTGCTGTTCACGGCGATCTGCATCGCGCTCGGCGCCTGGCTCGGATGGGAGATGACCGGAAGCCTCGTCGGGACCCTGGGCATCGTCTGGATCGTCTTAGTCCTCGGAATCCTCGAAGTTTCGCTCTCCTTCGACAATGCGGTGGTGAACGCCACGGTCCTGAAGGACATGGACGAAAAGTGGCGCCGCCGCTTCCTCACCTGGGGCATCCTCATCGCCGTGTTCGGAATGCGGATCGTCTTCCCGGTGGCGATCGTCGCCATCGCCGCGTCCCTGAACCCGATCGACGCCGTCCGACTCGCCGCGACCGAGCCGGAAACCTATGAGCGGCTGATCCACGAGGCGCATGTCGGGATCGCCGGCTTCGGAGGCGCCTTCCTGGCCATGGTCGGCCTCAAATTCTTTTTCGATTCCGACAAGGAAGTGCATTGGATAGGCGTGATCGAGGCGCGCCTTTCCAAGCTCTCCAACGTCGCGGCGGTCGAGATCGCGGTCCTGCTCGGCGCCATGTGGGCGATCTCGAGCGCCCTTCCGGCGGAAGAGGCGAACACCTTCCTCATCGCCGGGATCGCCGGCCTCCTCACCTTCATCGGAGTGGAAGCGATCGGCCAGCTGCTCGAAGGCGAGGAGGACGTGGTGACTGGCCAGGTGGTCCGCTCCGGAGCCGCTTCCTTCCTCTATCTCGAAGTGCTCGACGCAAGCTTTTCGTTCGACGGGGTGATCGGCGCCTTCGCACTCTCGAACAACATCTTCATCATCGCCATCGGCCTCGGGATCGGCGCCATGTTCGTCCGGTCGATGACGATCATGCTGGTCGATAAGGGCACGCTTTCCGAATATCGCTACCTGGAGCATGGCGCCTTCTGGGCGATCATCGCCCTGGCCATCATCATGCTCGTGTCCGCGATACCGGACGCCCACATTCCCGAAACGATCACCGGCCTGATCGGAGCGGTCCTGATCGGCTCGGCCTTCTGGTGGTCGGTCCGGCACAACCGACTCCATCCCGATGGAGAGGGCGCGGAGTCGGCCGATCCGGTCCTTCCGGACGGTGGCCATGGCCCCTCCAACGACGCATTGAGCGTCAATGGCCGCACGCCGTCCTGATCCCAATCGCACAGCAGGAGCTAGTTCAATGTCGATCAGCCTGGCGAAAGGCGGCAATGTCAGCCTCTCCAAGGAAGAACCGGGCCTCAGCCAGATCCTGATCGGGCTGGGGTGGGACACGCGCTCGACGGACGGCGCGGACTTCGACCTCGACGCCAGCGCCTTCCTCCTCGCCGAGAACGGCAAGGTGCGCGGCGATTCCGACTTCATCTTCTACAACCAGCTGCGCTCGTCCGACGGATCGGTGGAGCATACCGGGGACAACCGCACCGGCGAGGGCGACGGCGACGACGAGGCGCTGAAGGTGACGCTCACCGGAGTCCCGGCCGTAATCCAGCGCGTCGCGATCGCCGTCACCATCCACGATGCCGAGACCCGGCGGCAGAATTTCGGAATGGTGCAGAACGCCTTCATCCGGATCGTAAACGATGCGACCGGCCGGGAAATCGCCCGCTACGACCTGACCGAGGACGCCTCGACCGAGACGGCGATGGTCTTCGGCGAGGTCTATCGCCATGGCGGCGAATGGAAATTCCGGGCGGTCGGCCAGGGCTACCAGGGCGGGCTCGGTCCGCTCGCTCGCAATTACGGCGTCAACATAGGCTAACCTCAGCAAACCAGGAGCAGTTCAGTGGCAGTTTCACTTTCCAAAGGCGCGAACGTAAACCTCAGCAAGGAGGCGCCCGGCCTCACGACCGTACGGGTCGGCCTCGGCTGGGACACAAGGGTCACCGACGGCACCGAATTCGATCTCGATTGCAGCGTCTTCGTCCTCGGCGAGAGCGGCAAGGTGCGCAACGATCAGGATTTCATCTATTTCAACAACCTGTCCGGCGCCGGCGGCGCCGTCGTCCACCAGGGCGACAATCTGACCGGCGAGGGTGAAGGCGACGACGAGGTCGTCGTGGTGTCGCTCTCCCAGCTTCCGCAGGATGTCGCTCGGATCACCTTCGCTGTGACCATTTACGAAGCCGAGCAGCGCAAGCAGAATTTCGGAATGGTCTCGAACGCCTTCATCCGGGTGGTGAACGGCGACGGCGGCACCGAGATCGCCCGCTACGACCTTTCCGAGGACGCCTCGACCGAGACGGCGATGATCTTCGGCGAGCTCTACCGCCACAGCGGCGAGTGGAAGTTCAAGGCGATCGGCCAGGGCTTCGCCGGCGGCCTCGGGCCGCTCGCCCGCTCGATGGGAGTGAACGTCTAGGCAGAGCGCCTCGGGCGCGACGACGGGGCAAGCAGGTGGCGGGGCAAGCAGGTGGCGGGGACAAGCAGGTGGCCGGGGCCGAACTGATCACTGGCCAGCGCGTGCCGCTGCAGGACCCCGTCGTCGCCCTGAGGCTCGAGGGGCCCTATCTCGCGCGCCTCTCGGGCGAGCTCGGCGCCATGCTTGTCGCGCTCGGCCCGGACAAGCAAATCGCGCCGGCCTTCGCGCCGCTCGACATAGGCGGGCGCGAGATGCGGCCCGGGGCGGGCTATGGCGGCCAAGGCGAGCTTCAGCTCGATCTTTCGAGCGTCCCCCCGGCCGTCGAGCGGCTGATCCTCGTCCTCCATCTGCTTCGAGGCCCCGGCGCCGGGGTCAGCTTCCGCGACTTCGCAGAGCTCGCCGTCAACACCGGGCAGCATCGCTTCGCGCTCGACCTCGCCAATCGCGGCGAATCGGCCTTGATCATGGTCGAGCTCTACCGCCGAGACGGCGGCTGGAGGATGTCGGCGAGCGGCCAGGGCTTCGCCGGAGGACTCCTCGCACTCCAGAAGGCGCTCGGAGTCGAGCTTCCGATCCCGGCTTATGCCGAGCCCGGCCGCGACGGCCGCCGCGCCGACGATCCCTATGCGGGCGACCGGCGTCCGCCCCGCGAGGGCAGCTCCTTCTCCGGCAGCGGCTTCGGAATCGACGAGCGCCACATCCTCACCAACGCCCATGTGATCGAAGGCGCGCGAACAGTCGCCATCGCCGGCGACCGGATTTCGGCGCCCGCCGAGATCGTCTTCTCGGATCCGCGCAACGACATCGCCCTTCTCCGGATCGAACAGAACCTCCCGGTCTCCGCCCGATTCCGCGATTCGCTCGACCTTCATCTCGGCGAGGACGTAATCGTGCTCGGCTTCCCGCTCCAGGGCCTGCTCGGAAGCGGGCCGCAGGCGACCGCGGGCAACGTCTCGGCCCTGTGCGGGATCGGCAACGACACGAGCGTCCTCCAGTTCAGCGCCCCGATCGCGAGCGGCAACAGCGGCGGGCCGATCCTCGACCAGTCCGGCCTCGTCGTCGGCCTGGTCCACGCCTCGCTCAACCTCGATCGGGTCCGCGAGGGCGGGAGCAATGCGGAGAACGTCAATTTCGGAGTGAAGGGCGCGGTGGTCCGCGCCTTCCTTGGAACGGTCGGAGTGGATCCCCAGGTCGCCGGCGCCGGCGCCGGCGCCGCGCGCAGCCGGGCCGACATCGTCCGCGAGGCGCGCAACTACATCTACCGTATCAAGTGCGAAGGCTGAACCGATGGGGCTCCCCTGCTCGAAGCGCCCCGAGACGGGCCCGGTCGCGCCTGGATCGCGGCCATGACCGTCCTCCCGGCCGGTGAACCCGGGCGAGTCGAGGTCGATCTCGGCGCGGGCGTGCTGTCGCTGGACATTGCGCGCGCGACCCGGCCGCTCGACTCGCTGTGCGGCTTCGCACGGCGGCGCAATCCGAAGCGGGCCTTCCTGATCGTCTCGCGCCTGCTTGGACGCCACATCCCGGTGCGCCCCTCGGCCATGCGGGCGGCGGCCCGTGAACTGGCCGCTGCGCTTCCCGCCGATCTCCCGGGGCCCGTGCTCACCGTGGGCCTCGCCGAGACCGCAATCTGCCTCGGCCAGACCGTCCACGAGGAGCGAGCGGCGCTGCGCGGCGGGGAGAGCCATTATCTGCACAGCACGCGCCAGCAGATCGACGCGTCGCTTCTGTGCCGGTTCGAGGAGCCTCACAGCCATGCCTCGGCCCACCTCGTCTACAGGCCGCGGGAGCTCGATCCGGCCCGGGTTCGAACCCTGATCCTCGTCGACGACGAGATTTCGACCGGCACCACCCTCGTCAATCTCGCGGCGGCGATCGCGAACCATCTTCCGGCCCTCGAGCGGATCGCGGTCGCGGCCCTGACCGACTGGTCGGGCGGCGAGGCCTGGCTGAAGGCGATGCCCCGCGCCGCCCGCGCCGCGAGCCTCCTCCAGGGCCGGCTCGAATGGCGCCCCGCCGCCCCCGTCGGCGAGGAAGCGGGCTTCGCGGCCGTCGCCGGTCGGCTTGGGCGGATCGAACGCCATTGGAACAGCGGCCGGCTGGGCCTTGCGGCCGGCGATCCGGTGGAGCTTCCCGATTACCGGCCGCCGGCCGGGCGGCACCGCCTGCGGATCGTCGGGACCGGCGAGTTCACCTACCCGCCTTTCCTGCTCGCCGAGCGGCTGGAGCGCGAAGGCCATGACGTCGTCGTCCAGGCGACGAGCCGGAGCCCGATCGTCCTGGGCGGCGCGGTCGACACGGTCATCGGCTTCGCCGACAATTACGGCACGGGAGTCCCCAATTTCCTCTACAATGCCGATCCGTCCGACGGGCGCCACTCGATAATCTGTCATGAAACCCCGGCAGGAAGCGTCGATCCGGCGCTGATCCGGGCGCTGGGCGCGGAGACGCTCTTCTTCGAAGGACCTTGATGCGCGCCATTGCCCTCGTCGATCTGGACGACACCTTGTTCCAGACCCTTCGCAAATGCCCGCCGGATATCCCGCGCGAGGCCCTGACCCCGCTCGGCTTCGCTCGCGACGGCAGCGCCTTGAGCTATGCCACTCCACGCCAGCTCAATTTCATCTCCTGGCTGTCCGAGACCGCCTGGCTGGTTCCGGTGACCGCACGCAGCCGGGACGCGCTCGAGCGGGTGAGGATCGAAATGGGCGCGGCCATCTGCGCCCATGGCGGGATGATCATCGGCGGCAACGGCCGGCCGGAGCCCGAATGGGTCGGCCATGTCGCCCGGGCGGCGGCGCCCCATATGGCGATGCTCGACCGGCTGGCCCAGGGCGCCCAAAGCGCCGATCCCGGCCTCTCCGTCCGGATCGTGACCGAGGAGGGCGGGCCCGGCCTCTACCTCCTCCTCAAGCATCCCGATTGGGACGAAGAGGCGCTCGGCCGGGCCGTGGACTTGCTCCGTCCCGAAGTGCCGGCGGACTGGACGATCCACCGCAACGGCAACAATGCCGCCTTCCTCCCGCCCTTCCTCGGCAAGCGCCATGCCGTGGAGTGGCTCCTTCCGCGGCTCCGGGCGCTTCATCCGGACACCCCGGTGATCGGGATCGGCGACAGCCTCACCGACGCGCCCTTCATGGCGCTGTGCGACTTCGCGATGATGCCCACGGGATCGCAGCTCAGCGCCGCCGCTTTGGAGCCGCTCGCCCGATGCTGAGCCCGAACCCCGCCGGCGAAGCGCACTTTTCGGGCAGCTACGCCCCCGAGGACGTGCGCTTCCTCCTGCGTCCGGTGACTCTTCGCCCGACCCCCGTCGCCGAGAAGGAGCGGATGATCCAGTCGGGCCGCCGCCATTATTCCGAGATGATCCCGCCCGAGGAGGTGCCGGACGAGGCCTATCTCGCCCTCTATCGCTCGGCCCTCGAGCGCAACGGCGTCCGGCTCGCGGCCGATCTCGCGGCGCTCGCGGCCGCGCTCGCCCAGCGCTCCGCCGGTCGAAGCGAAATCGTCGTCGCCTCGCTCGCAAGGGCGGGGACGCCCGTCGGGATACTCGTCGTCCGGGCGCTTCGGGCGATGGGGCTTCGGGCGAATCATTATTCGATCAGCATCATCCGCGACCGCGGAATCGACCTCGAGGCGCTCGCCTGGATCGCCGGGCGCCACGATCCGGCGGACGTCGTCTTCCTGGACGGCTGGACCGGCAAGGGCGCGATCTCGGCCGAGCTTCGCCGGAGCCTCGCCGGCCGCCCGCTCGGCTTCGAGCCGTTTCTCGCCGTCGTCGCCGACCCGGCGGGCCGCGCCGATCTCGCCGCAACCGGCGACGATTATCTCATCCCCTCCGGGATCCTGGGAAGCATCGTCTCCGGCCTGGTCAGCCGAAGCATATTGAACGAGGCGCTGGTCGGGCCCGGCCAGTTCCACGCCTGCGTCTATCACGGCCACCTCGCTCCGGCCGACCTCTCGAGCGCCTTCGTCGAGGCCGTCGCCGCGCTGATGCCGAAGGGCGCAGTCGCCCCGGCTGTTTGGGACCCGCGGGAGCGGAGCGCCGCCGCCCGGGATTGCGACTCGACGATCGCGGCCATCCAGGCGCGTTTCGACGTGGACGACCGCAATCGGGTGAAGCCGGGAATCGCCGAAGCGACTCGAGCCCTGCTCCGACGGGTGCCCGACCGGCTGCTCGTCCAGGATCCCGCCGACCCCGACCTCGCCCACCTCATGGCGCTCGCCGCCGCCAAGGGGGTCGCGGTGGAGCCGCTTGCCGCCACCGGCCGATTCCGGACGGTCGCAATCATCCGGTCCGTCGCCAGCCCGAGGAACGATCATGGACGCGATTGAGCTCGGCGCCACGCTCTACGTGCCCGCCACCCGGGGCGATCTCGCGGCGGTCGCCTCGGGCCGTTACCCCTCGCTTCGGTCGGCCGTCCTCTGCCTCGAGGATTCGATCGCCCAGCGGCAGGTCCCGGACGCGCTCGAGAACCTCGCAAGGCTGCTGGATTCGGACTGGGGCGGAGGCCCTGCCCTGTTCGTTCGCCCGAGGGACCCGGCCATGCTCGCCCGGATCGCCCGGCTGGACGGGGCCGAGCGCCTCGCGGGCTATGTGCTCCCCAAGGCGACGGCGGACAACCTGCCCGACTATCTTTCGACCGCGCCCGACGAAGCGCTGTTGATGCCGACTCTGGAGACCGCCGAGGCGCTCGATCCGTTCCAGGCGGCGAGGCTCCGCGAGCAGCTCCTGGCGGTGCGGCCGCGGATCCTCGCCCTTCGGATCGGCGGCAACGATCTGCTCCAGACGATCGGCGCGAGGCGGTCGGCGGACCGGACCGCCTATGAAGGGCCGCTGGGCGCGATCACCGGCGCTCTGGTCGCCGCCTTCGCGCCCTTCGGCTTCCAGCTCTCCGCACCGGTCTTCGAGCATTTCGGGCGGCCGTCGGTCCTCCAGGCGGAGGTCGAGCGCGACCTCGACCATGGCCTCTACACCAAGACGGCGATCCACCCCGTCCAGGTCGCCCAGATCCAGTCCTGCTATCGGGTGTCCGCCGAGGACTATGACGAAGCGGGAGCGATCCTGGCTGCGGCCCGGGCGGTCTTCGGCAGCCGCGGGGCGATGTGCGAGGAAAGCACGCATCGGCGGTGGGCGCAGATCGTACGCCGGCGCGGGGAGATATTCGGAGTCGCCGCCCCGAGAGGCGAGCTCGACGTGGTCGCCTGAGCTTTCAGTCGAAGGGTCCGTTCGACCCGTAGTTCATGTCGACGAAGCGGATGTTCTGAGTGAACTGATCGAGATTCCCGCGCGCCAGCTGCCGCGACATTTCGTGGAGCCGGCCGAGGATCTTGTCGAGCCGCTCGTTGAGCAGGTAGCTTGCCGACCGGCCGGTCTCCCGGAACACCTCGGCTCGATGATCGGGGGGGATCGACACGTAGCTGCGCAGGAGCAGCGGGAGGTGCGAGGTCCTGAGCCGCTGAAGCTCGATCATCTCGCCCATGAGGCCCCCGTTCCGGCAACCCTGCTCGAGGTCCGCCGAAAGAGAGCGGATCGCAAGGACCCGGTCGAGGGAGGATTGCGGCAGGCGCTCGTCCACGAACACATCGTCCGGCGGCGGCTCGGGCGCCTCTCGACTTGCGGCCGGGCCTGTCGACGCCGCAG
>DASQZF010000011.1:0-30866 GCA_035638835.1 Allosphingosinicella sp.
CCGCGGCTTATAATCGCCCCGGCCCCGTTTCGCCAGCGCGGGCCCCCGCGGGCGGCCTGAGCCTTTGTTAACCGTCATCGGCTAAGCTCCGTCCTCGGACATCCTCCGGGGCTGGGGACGACGGATGCGACTGAGGTTCAAAAGCATGATCGGCAACGCGCGCCTGCGCGTCTGGCTGTTCGTCTTCCCGGCGCTGGCCGTCCTCACCGCCACCCTCGCCGCCCTGATCCTCAACAGCCACGACGCGGTGAGACAGAGGCGCGACGCCGACCGAAGCTACGTCCAGACGCTCGACGTGCTTCTGGCTGCGGGCGGGATCAAGAGCGCGGTCAACGCGGCGCTTCGGGGCGAGCGGGGCTACCTGCTGACCCACGACAGGCGGTTCCTCGGCCCTTATGAGGAGAGCCGCCGCGAAATTCCCGGGCTCTTCGGCCGGCTTCGGAACCTGACCCGCGACAATCCGCGCCAGCAGGCCTCCGCCGAGCGGCTCCGCGGACGGCTGGCAAGCTACTACGCCCTACTCGACCGAACGATCGCGCTTGCGGCGGCGGGCCGGACGGACGAGGCCCAGAAAATGGTCCGCCGGGGCCTCGGCAAGCTCGAGATCGAGAACGTGCTTCGCGAGGTCGCCCGGATCGAGGCCGAGGAGCATCGCCTGCTCGGCAGGCGCGCGGCGGCCTATGCGGCCGCGGACCGGCGTTCGGAAGGCTATGGCCTGGCGCTCGCCGCCGCGGGCCTGGCCATGCTGATCCTGCTCGTCCTCGCGGCGATCACGGCGCTGAGGGCGAACCGCCGAGCGGCCGAGGCGACCGCCGAGCTCCAGCGGATCGCGACGACCGACGTTCTGACGGGCCTGTGGAACCGCCGCCACCTTCTCGAACGGCTCGAGGCGGAAACCGGCCGTTCGCGCCGCACCGGACGCCCGCTCTGTCTCGCGATCCTCGACGTCGACCATTTCAAGCGAGTCAACGACCTTCACGGCCACCCCGTCGGCGACGAGGTGCTCCGGGTGCTCGCTTGCGCGATCAAGGACGCCGTCCGGCTGAGCGACGTGGTCGGGCGGATGGGCGGCGAGGAGTTTGCGATCCTCATGCCGGAGACCGACCGCGCCCAGGCGCGCCTCGTCTGCGAGCGGCTTGGCGAAATGGTGGCCCGGACCCCCGTCAGGCTTCCCTCCGGAGAGTCCCTGAGCGTGACCCTGAGCACCGGGATCGCGCTGATGGCGGGCAAGGAAGCTTCGGACAGGCTGATCTCCAGGGCCGATGCGGCGCTTTACGACGCCAAGGCGGAGGGGCGGAACCGAGTGAAGCTGGCGGCCTGAATTCCGGGCCCTGGCCTGCGCGGCCGCGCTCGGACGAGATGTCCGATTGCGGAGCCGGACTAGCGGCGGAAGCGGGGAACTCCGATGGTCATGGGTCCCGGTGTAGCAGGAAACTTCCTATCTGTCCGCTCTTCGGTCCGCGCGCCGAAGCTGTGGCGGCAGTCGCCGCAAGCATGAGGACCGAAGAGGCGTTCATCCCCTGACGACGAGCTCCGGCCCTGGCTCCGAAGCGCGACGCGCCTGCGCCCCGGCGGGTCCGGAGGCGGGGCGTTCGATGCGCTCGCGTTCGACTTCGCAGGAGCTTCGCGCCGCGGGCCGCGTTGCACGGGCGACGACAGATTGAGGAAGGACAAGAAAATGCAGGAACTTGACCAGCTTCTCGGATCGAGCGGAACCGATCTGGGCGCGCTCGGCGCCCGCTTCGGGCTGAGCCCGGAGCAGACCCGGGCGGCGATGGGCTCGCTCCTGCCCGCGGTGGCCGGCGGCTTCCAGAAGCGCGCCGAGGCCGGCGATATCGACAGCGTCGCGGCCGCCGGCGCCGTGGGCACCGGCGAACCCGATCCCGCGACCGGCAACCAGGTGCTCGGCCAGATCTTCGGCTCCAAGGACGTCAGCCGCCAGGTGGCGAGCCATGCCGCCGGACAGTCGGGCGTGTCGAGCACGGTGATGAAGGCGCTGCTTCCGATCGTCGCGGCGATGGTGGCCCAGCATCTCGCCGGGAAGATGGGCGACGGCGGAGGGCTGGGCGGAGGAGGGCTGGGCGGAGGAGGGCTGGGCGGAGGCTTGGGCGGAGCGCTCGGTGGCGCTCTGGGCGGAGGCCTCGGCGGCGGTGCGGCGGGAGGCGGCCTGGGCGGCATCCTCGGCTCGATCCTCGGCGGCGGGCAGGGCGGCGGCGCCGGTGGGGGCGGGGCGGGCGGCAATGCGCTGGACGACATACTCGGGAAGATCGGCGGGCTTGGGCGCTAGGCGGTCCCTCCATGCCTGAACGGGGTCATGCGCATGCCCGGCGCTACCCTGGTTGGGCAGGTGCCGGAAATCAAAGAAGGATTTGTTTCGCACAAAGCTCACGAAGGGCACCAAGGCGCTGACTCGGCCTTAAGCGCGGAGCGCTCGTTCCTTGGCCGAGGGTCGGTCGCGATGCAGTCAACGCCTGCGGCGCCGGAGCTTGCGCGAACCCTTTGTGCCCTTCGTGTCTTTTGTGCGAAACCAATCTTCAATCGGTTGAAGCGGCAAGGCGGCGGGCGTCCCGGCGGAGGATTTCGAGGCAGTCTTCGCTGCCGGTGAGCTCCCACGCCATTTGCGGGACGATGATTTCGAGCTTGGCGGCGAGGGCGGGGAGATCGGGGGCGGGGAGGGCGAGGACGGCTGTCAGAGCTTCGGTGTGGGAGTCGAGGTGGGCGTCGTAGGCGTCCTCGTCGGGCTCGCTCTTGGCGGCGTCCAGGACGGCTTGCGCCTCGTTGAAGCGAGCGAGAGCCTGGCCCCACTCGTCATTCCGGCGAAGGCCGGAATCCATGAACACCGCCGCGTCAGGTTCTCCGCGGGCCGTGTTCATGGATCCCGGATCAAGTCCGGGATCACGGGGAATGAGCGGAGAGGCGCAGACAGCGCCTAGCAGCGCGCGGCGCGACAGCTTATGCTGCCCGTGTACCATCCTTCGCCTCCTTTTCGGGGCGTTGTGGGGTGAGAGCCGGAGCAAGGCGGACGCCTTGCCTCGGCTCTTTATGGTGTTACCATATTCTAGGGGCGGGTCAATAGCCGAAACTGAAAAAAGACCGCGCGGCCGCCCTCGGACGGGCCGTGATCCCGTTCGAACCCTGCGTATGCCCCCGGAATTGGAGGCTGCGATAACCGCCTGGATCGACAGACAGCCGGAGCCCAAGCCATCCCGATCGGAAGCGACCCGACGGCTGATCGAGAAGGGGCTTTCCACCGACTGACGTGGCGTCGCTTCCGGAAATGCGCTAGATCGACGACATGGACAAGGATGCCGTTCTTGAACGCCTTCGGGCGCACAAGGCCGAACTGAAGGCGATGGGCGTGGCACGCCTTTCGCTGTTCGGCTCGGTCGCTCGCGGCGAGGCGAGGCCGGATTCGGACGTTGACCTGGCGGCGGAGTTCGACCGGACACGACCGTTTGGAATGTTCCAGTTCGCCGCTCTGGAGGGGCGGCTCCGGGACTTGATGGGGCTCCCCGTCGACCTCGTTGGCGAACCGGCGCGCAAGCCGCGCATGCAACAGGCGATCGACCGGGACCGGGTCCGTGCCTTCTGACCAAGACGAGGAGCGGGAGCGGCTCGGCCATATCGTCGCCAACATCGACAGGATCGGCGGACATATTGCGGGGCGGAGCTTCGAGCAGTTCGAGACCGATCCGATGCTGGCCGACACCGTCGAGCGCTGCCTGCAGCGAATCACTGAAGCCTCGATCCGGATCGGCGCCGCCCGAATGGCCGAGATCGCGCCGGGTGTGCCGTTCGCAGAGGTGCGGGGGCTCGGCAATATCCTTCGGCATGAATATGAGAAGATCGATCTCGCGACGGTCTGGGACACGGTGCGGCACGATCTGCCGGCCTTGCATGCGGCATGCGCGGCGGCGCTGGGGGAAAGTGAGATGGATCCCGGATCCGGGTCCGGGATGACGGGGCGGGTCGATAGCCGATGCGGGGACATGGTGCCCGGCACGTAGCTGGGGGACATGGTGCCAGGCACGTAACTGGCACGTAGCTGGCACCAGCAGCCCCTGCCACATATGACGCCTACTAGTCTGCTAGCGCCATTTTGGTTTCGAAATAGTAACTGGCGCGCTTAACGATACGAAAAAACGACGACAAACTATCTATAATCAAGTAGTATAGCGTGAATAGCAGTGCAGTGCGAACCCACAAAACTATAAATCCAATATATTCTTTTAGATTACTCGGATCGAGACCCGTCTCAACTAAAAATGCTTGTACGTGAATGACCGTCGATTTTGCCATCGGCGATGCCAATAGTAGGAGTGCCGTGACCACAGATATTATAGCAACCAAGTTAAAATATGAGAGATTAAAAAATAACTCACTCGATAGTAGGTTTAATTTTCTTATCTTGCCTTTTCTCTCCAAACTCGCGTTTGGTGGGATTTTAATGTTAGGATTTGACCCAAGAAATATCATCACATTAAAGCTGAAACCGATCAGTATAGATTGAGCTGCAATGATGCTCATATATAAGTTTTCGGATTTGTCATTAAAAGTCCAAGCCGACAAAGCAGCTAATGCCACAAGAATGGTGTAGCGTTTCCACAACGGCTGGCGCAAGCCGGTAGCATAATCGTAGAACGTTAAAGCGTTCCGGCTAATTATAGTCTTGATGTCGGCCATTATTCTTTTCTTGACACGATTTGCTCTTCCAGCACTTGTGTCATCTGTTCTTTAACGTGGTCACGAAGCGGATGTCCGTCGTCATTAAATCCGACCTCAATTGAAAACTGAGAAGCAAAGGAACTCTGACCCAGCATGTATATGGTCTTTCTCCTGCCGTTTACCTCTCCGATGATGGTGCAATCTGTTATGTCCTCGTCGTCAACGTCGATAAGCTGACTTTCTTTTACTATATCTGCCACCGCCTTCTGGATCCTACCCTTCGTAGTTCCCAGAACCGGGAAAAGCCGACGTTTGACCTCCGCTCCGAAAGCCTGGCCTCGTTCAGTCGGCTTGAACGCAATCATGGCACCTTCTCCGAAAACATTATCACCAGCAATACTGCTCGGCTTCTTCGAGACTTGTACCCTAATTTCTTTTGGCTCAACTTTACTATAGGCTGAGGCTTCTAACCTAAACGAATGAGCGGTCACGCCAGACCGGTCCTCAAGCGAATGATGGACAGTATTCTTGAGCGCTATGTAACTACCATATTGACCCAAATACTGCACACCAAGGTATATCCGTCCCTTTTCCGAAAGATACAACATAAAGTAAAAGGGTCTCAGACTTACACTCTCCGCTGGTATTTTACCTTTTTCTGTATTTTCATATGCGTGACCCCAGTAGGAGGCTCTATATAGCCCAAACGCGGTTCGATCATTGACCCGCTCGACCGTTTCGATGGGAGCCGCGTTGCGGTACCGCAGCCGATCTAGCACTGCTTCATTCGAGAGGTCCAAAGGAGGTAGGGACTGAAGGGAGGAGACGAGGTCATCAAACTCATTCTCCGAAAAAGGTATGTGTTGGATGCCGGATTGATCCCGACGATCTCTGCGGAGGAAATGGAAGCTGACCGTGACTTCCTCGCGTTTGCGCCGTCTCAATTCGCTCTCCTAATTCCGAAATGGATTGAGAGCGATATCGCGTTTTCAGGACCCGAGTCCAACTTTTTGGATTTATCCGTAGGGCGGTCTCTGCTGTCTAGCTTGCCCTGCATCACTCTGCTGCTTCGCGCTCGCGCATCGACGCAGATGCGCGCGCTTTCTTCTTCCGCGGAGGTGCCGGCTCCCCTCGGGGGCCCTTAAGCAGGATTTTGAGATACCCGCCGGTGTAAGACCTCAGTTCCTCTGCAACCTGCTCTGGCGTCCCTTCAGCGACCACTTCGCCGCCCTTGTCGCCGCCTTCGGGGCCGAGGTCGAGGACCCAGTCGGCGGTTTTTATGACCTCAAGATTGTGCTCGATCACCACCACCGAATTGCCCTGATCCACGAGCGCGTGGAGGACCTCGAGGAGCTTGCGCACATCCTCGAAATGCAACCCCGTGGTCGGCTCGTCCAATATGTACAAAGTCTGCCCCGTCGCGCGCCTCGACAGCTCCTTCGCCAGCTTCACGCGCTGGGCCTCGCCGCCGCTCAGCGTCGTCGC
The DNA here is from genome assembly GCA_035638835.1 of Allosphingosinicella sp. Lineage (GTDB taxonomy): Bacteria > Pseudomonadota > Alphaproteobacteria > Sphingomonadales > Sphingomonadaceae > Allosphingosinicella. Next base: position 6,151 of record DASQZF010000011.1, read on the forward strand.
CTGCTGGCCGACCTTGATGTAGCCGAGGCCCACTTCCTCCAGCATCGCCATCTTGTCGCGGATCGGCGGCACCGCCTTGAAGAATAAGTGGGCGTCCTCGACCGTCATGTCCAACACGTCGGCGATGCTCTTGCCCTTGAACTTCACTTCCAGGGTCTCGCGATTGTAGCGGTGGCCGTGGCAGACGTCGCAAGTGACATACACATCCGGGAGGAAGTGCATCTCGATCTTGATCAGGCCGTCGCCCTTGCAGGCCTCGCAGCGGCCGCCCTTGACGTTGAAGCTGAAGCGGCCGGGCTTGTAGCCTCGGGCAAGGCTTTCGGGCAGGCCGGCGAACCAGTCGCGGATCTGGGTGAAGGCGCCGGTATAGGTGGCGGGGTTGGAGCGGGGGGTTCGGCCGATCGGCGACTGGTCGATGTCGATCACCTTGTCGAGATATTCGAGGCCGGCGATCTTCTCGCAGGGCCCGCAGATGACCCGGGCGCCGTTCAGGGCGCGGGCGGCTCCGGCGTAGAGGGTGTCGATGGTGAAGCTCGATTTGCCGGAGCCCGAGACCCCGGTGATGCAGGTGAAGGTGCCGAGGGGGATGGAGGCGGTGACGTCCTTGAGGTTGTTGGCGCGGGCGCCCTTGACTGTGAGCTTCCTGCCGTTGCCCTTGCGGCGGGTGGCGGGGACGGCGACGGAGCGGCGGCCGGTGAGATAGTCGGCGGTGAGGGACTTTTCGTTGGCGAGGACCTCCTCGAGCGTGCCCCTCGCGACGACCTCGCCGCCATGGGCTCCGGCGCCGGGGCCCATGTCGATGACATAATCGGCGGTGCGAATGGCGTCCTCGTCATGCTCGACGACGATGACGGTGTTGCCGAGATCGCGAAGGCGCTTGAGGGTGACGAGCAGGCGGTCGTTGTCGCGCTGGTGGAGGCCGATGCTCGGCTCGTCGAGGACGTAGAGGACTCCCGAGAGGCCGGAGCCGATCTGGCTTGCGAGTCGGATTCGCTGGCTCTCGCCGCCGGAGAGGGTTCCGGAAGTCCGGTCGAGGTTCAGGTAATCGAGGCCGACATTGTTGAGGAAGCCGAGCCGCTCGTTGATCTCCTTGAGGATGGCCCGGGCGATCTCCTTCTGCTTGCCGTTCAGCTTATCCTCGAGGGTGGAGAACCATTCGAGGGCGTGGCGGACGGAGCGGCGGGTGGACAGGCTGATGTCCTCGCCGGCGATCTTGACGGCGAGCGGCTCGGGGCGCAGGCGCGCGCCGTTGCAGGTCTCGCAGGGGGCGGCGGACTGATATTTGTTCAGCTCCTCGCGCATCCAGGCGCTCTCGGTCTGGAGCATCCGGCGGTTGAGATTGCCGATCACGCCTTCGAAGGGCTTGCGGACGTCATAGCTTCGCTTGCCGTCGATGAAGCGGAGGGTGACGGGCTTGCCTTCGGTTCCGAAGAGGATGGTCTTCCGGACTTCGTCGGTGAGCTCGTTCCACGGAGTCTCGAGGCTGAAATCGAACTCGCGGGCGAGCGAGCCGAGCACCTGCATGTAATAAGGGCTGGGCGGGTTGGACTTGGCCCAGGGGACGACGGCGCCCCGCTTGATCGAGAGATTCTCGTTGGGGACGACGAGCTCGGGATCGAACAGCAGCTTCTCGCCCAGGCCGTCGCAGGCCGGGCAGGCGCCCTGGGGGGCGTTGAAGCTGAACAGGCGCGGCTCGATCTCGGCGATGGTGAAGCCGGAGACGGGGCAGGCGAACTTTTCCGAGAAGGTGATCCGGCCTTCGGGGGCATTGTCGCCGAGGACAGCCTTGCTTCCCTCCCTGGAAGGGAGGGATTGAGGGTGGGTAGACGAGCGTAGCGAGGCTTCTTCGGACTCGGAGCTTCGGCCGCCTTCGGCGGGACCCACCCCCGGCCCCTCCCTTTCAGGGAGGGGAGTTGGGTCGGCCGGGTCCAGGTACACCAGCCCCTCGGCCAGCTTCAGCGCGGTCTCGAGCGACTCCGCCAGCCTGGTCTCGATCCCTTCGCGGACCACCAGCCGGTCCACGACGACCTCGATGTCGTGCTTGAACTTCTTGTCGAGCGCCGGGGCGTCCTCGATGTCGTGGAAGGCGCCGTCGATCCGGACCCGGGCGAAGCCGGCCTTCTGCCACTCCGCCAACTCCTTGCGATACTCTCCCTTGCGGCCGCGGACGACGGGGGCGAGGAGGTATAGGCGGGTGCCTTCGGTGAGCATCATGACCCGGTCGACCATCTGGCTGACCGTCTGGGCGGAGATTGGGAGGCCGGTGGCGGGGCTGTAGGGCACGCCTACGCGGGCCCAGAGCAGGCGCATGTAATCGTAGATCTCGGTCACGGTGGCGACGGTGGAGCGCGGGTTGCGGCTCGTCGTCTTCTGCTCGATCGAGATTGCCGGGGAGAGGCCCTCGATATGATCGACGTCGGGCTTCTGCATCATCTCCAGGAACTGGCGCGCATAGGCGCTGAGCGACTCGACGTAGCGGCGTTGCCCCTCGGCATAGATGGTGTCGAAGGCGAGCGAGGATTTGCCCGAGCCGGAGAGGCCGGTGATGACGGTCAGAGTCTCGCGCGGGATGTCGACGTCGACATTCTTGAGATTGTGCTCGCGCGCGCCGCGGACGGAAAGGTGAGTCAGCATAGCCGGTCGTGTTCCAGATCTGTTCTTTGGATAGAAGCGGGCGCGTGGAAGGTCAACGCGGCAGGCGTGAGATGGGTGCGGGAGGGGCGGAAGGCAAGCCTGTGCTTCGACCGCGGGCGTGACGGTCGTCACGGACTCGGCGTCCCCAGGACTGCAACAAGGGCGCCGACGGGCCCGGCCGATCGTCGGCCGGGCCCGGAGGAGAGGAGCGCAACGATGAGCGATTTCTTCGACGAGGACAGCCGGCTTCCCGCAGGCCTGGTGCCGACGCCGACGCGCGAATTCAACCAGGCGTTCGACCTGCGGCAGCTTCGGCGCCAGTCGGTCCGCCCGGCACTCAAGCTGGTCCGGGCGGCCGACGCCGACGAGGCCCCTGCCGGTGCGGCCGCGGCGCCGCGGCCGGTCCTGTTCGGCTCGCGCGCCTTCATCTACAAGCAGGATCCCTCGGTGGACGAGATCGGAATCCGCAAGGTGCTGCTGCGCGGCGCGCTCCATGCCGGGCCGCGGAGCGCCCGGATCGCTCTTGAGGGAATGGCGCCGATCGCGCCCAACACGATGAACGATTTCATCCAGGCGCCGGGCAGCGACGGCTTCGATGCCGTCCACACCTTCGCCGTTGCCCACCAGGCCCTGGCGATGTGCCAGCGCGCGCTCGGAGCACCGATCAAGTGGCAGTGGAACGGCCCCGGGGACACGACGCCGATCGCGGTCTTCCCCCACGCCGGCCAGACTCAGAACGCTTTCTACAGCCGCACCGCCCGCTGCCTCAAATTCTTCTTCTTTCCGAAGCCCGGCGCGCCGGCGCCGGCGCCGACCGTCTTCACCTGCCGGTCGTTCGACATCGTCACCCACGAGATGGGCCACGCCATCCTCGATTCGCTCAAGCCCGGCTGGCTCGGCGCGAGCGGCGATCCGGAGAGCGGCGCCCTGCACGAGGCGTTCGGCGACATATTGGCGATCTTCCTGACCTTGTCCCAGCTCGACCAGGTCGAGGCCCTGATCGTCCAGACGAAGGGCGACCTGCACAACAAGACCTTCCTCTCCGACGTGGCGGAGGAGTTCGGACTGGCCTTGGGCCGCGACAACGGCCTCAGGAACGCGGACAACGACAAGACGATGAGCCAGGTGAGCAGCGAGGTCCACGACCTCAGCCAGGTCTTCACCGGCGGAGTCTACGACGTCCTCGCCGACATCTTCGAGCTGGAGCGCGACATCGCGCGGGAGGACGAATCGGCGACCCTGCTGCGCGTCGGGCAGACCGTCTTCTCCATCATATTGCGGGCAATGCTGCAGGCGCCCGACACGGATGCGAGCTTCGCCGATGTCGTCCGGGAGATGATCGCCCTGTGCCCGGAGGGCGAGAAGGGCCGGGCCTATCGGCGCTCGATCGTCAGCCAGTTCGCCCGCCGCGAGGTCGTCGCCGCCGAGGCCGCGGCGGCGAAGCAAAACGGGGCGCCGGCGCTCGCCCGAGTCGAGCATTCCCATATCGTGGTGAAGGCTAACGGACTGCAGGACCGCTCGGCCTGTTGCGGAACCATGCGGCTTCGCGAATATAGCGAAATCGACTTGGCTTTCGATGCCGAGCTGGCGGCTCTGGAGAAGGGTTACGGCGGAATGCCGCCCGCCCGCTCGCGCCAGGCCGCCGCGGCGACGAAGGGCGACGTAGACAGAAGCGCGTCGAGGCGCGGACGCAGGGGCGCGGCGCGCTGAAGGAGCAGAGGGCGATGGCCGGGCGCACGCGGATCAGGATCGTCCAGAAGGGCGGCTTCGCCGGAACGGTGGAGCAGGTCGATGTCGACAGCGGAATCCTCGCGCCCTCGGCCGAATCGGAAATCGAAAGTGCGCGAGCCGAGCTGCTGAGCCTCGCCGAGGGAGCGTCGGCGGCCGAACCCGAAATCGGCGCCGACCTTCCTCGCTATGTCGTCGAGATCGAGGAAGGGGGCGCGGCGAAACGCTTCGAGCTGCCCTGCGCCTTCGGCCAGGGCGCGGCGCTCGGCGGCCCCGACATCGGAGCCATCGTCGAGCGCCTGCAGCGTCTTTCGAAGAACTGAGTTGCCCGCAGGCGCGGAAAATCCCGACCGTGACGGCCGTCACGCCGTCCGAAACCCGAACCGGGCGATAAGCTGACGGGTCAGTACAGAGCCGTCGCAGGGACGGTTCGGACGATGGAGGGAAGATCCAATGTCGAATCCAGCCATACCGGCGCCGTGGATCGCGGAATTCTGCAACGACTATACGCCCTTGCTGTTCAGCGTCGGCAAGTGGACTCTGATCGCTGGGGTCATTCTCGGGATCGCCCTGGCGCTCGCAGCAATCGTCGCGCAGCTTCGCAAGGATGCGGCTGGGGGGGCGGGGAATTTCGCGCCCGCTTCGCCTGCGACTGTGCTCGACGCCATCAAGGGCTTCATCCTGGCGCTTTCGAGCGCGCCCACCTGGCTCGCTCTTTTTGGCGGGGGAATCCTGCTGCTGTGGCTCGCCGGCAATTCGGTGCCCGACATCTGCGAGCCGCCAACGCGCCAGGCACCGCAAACCCAGACGGCGCCGCAGGCGCAAGGCCAAGGCGGCGCGACGCCGGTCCCCGCCGATCGGCCGAGGCGCTAGCCTGTATCGACGATCAACGGCCTGGCTTTCCCCTCTCCCGCGAAAAGCGGGAGGGGGGATAGGCGGCTTCAACACCGGCCGAATGTCGATCGACCTCGCAATGCTTCCCTCTAACCGCAGGCTCGCAATGGTGGGCTGACGCGAAGCCTCCGCAATCTGAGACGGGTTCTTCGTCGCAGACTGGAGTGACGCGATCCGGCGGCGAGGCTAGTCTCGCCAAACCTGAGGAAGCGAGGGAGGCGGAAATGGGCAGGACTTCTATGGTGATGACGGCTCTGGCCGTGGCGACGGCCGCTCCCGCGGCGGCGCAGGGTCCGGCGGGCGGCCCGGCGCATGTCGCCGCGGCGGTTTCGGCGCCGGGGCGCCCCAAGGCCGCGACCGATCTCGACGCGGTCAGGAAGCCGGTCGAGGTGCTCCGCTTCATGGGCCTGAAGAAGGGCGACCGGGCGCTCGATTACTTCACCGGCACCGGCTATTATGCGGACATCATGGCCCGCGCGGTCGGTCCGAAGGGCCATGTCGTCGGCTGGAACTCGGCCGGCTTCGGGCGCAACGAGAAGGTCGTCGCGGCCCTGAAGGATATCCGGGCCCGCAATCCCAACTCCGCCTTCTACTCGAGCCCGACGACGGCGATCGCCTTCGCCCCGAACAGCTTCGACTTCGCGCTGCTCCATCTCGTCTATCACGACGCTTATTGGGAGAGCGCCCAGTTCGGGCTGCCGCGGATCGATCCGAACAGCGTCGTCAAGGCGATCTGGAACTCGGTGAAGCCCGGAGGGACGGTCGCCGTCATCGACCATGCCGCCGTCCCGGGCGGCGACACTCGAGAGGTGGTCGAGAAGCTTCACCGGATCGATCCGGCGGTCGTCCGGGCCGATTTCGAGCGGGCAGGCTTCCTGCTGGAGGCTCAGTCCGACCTGCTCCGGGTGCGCGAGGACGATCTCGGCAAGAACGTGTTCGACCCCTCGATCCGGGGCAGGACCGATCGTTTCGTCTATCGATTCCGGAAACCGGGGCGGTAGAGGCCGGGGCCCAGCCGCCCACACTCCGTTCGCCCTGAGCTTGTCGAAGGGCTTTTTCTTCTTCCGGCCTGCCGGAGGCCAGGAGAGGGCTTCGACAAGCTCAGCCCGAACGGGTTGGGGAAGACGGTCCCTCCACCCCGCAGCCCTCACACCGTGTAGCCGATCGCCGCATAATATCGGAGCGCGTAGCCGGTGATCAGGCTGGCCTTGTCGAGGCCGTTGATAACCCGGCGGGCGCCCCGCCAGTCGCTGACATCGTCGTGGAGGTGATCGGCGAGCTTCCTGCCGGTGAAGGTGCCGAGAAGCGAACCGTCCACCAGGATCCGGGCGGCGACGCCGGCCTCCATGGCAAGTGCCGGATTGCCGACCAGATCGATCCCGAGGCGCCTGCTCCAATCCGCGTAGTTGCGCCGTCCGGTGAGCTGGACGAAGCCGCGCCCGCAATATCTGGCGCCGTCGCCGGGCCTGATATTGCCCAGCTCCCGGGCGATCCGCGGATTTTTGCCGGCTGGCGGGGGATCGTAGCGGGCGGTGAAATAAGCGGCGGCGCCATATTCGCGGATCGGCCTCATCGTCCGGTCAGTCTCATGGTGCGCCGTGGCCAGCAGATAAGCGAGCCAGCGATCGTCTTTGGCTCCGGGGCGGGCCTCCCAATGGTCGAGGATGGCGACCAGGCCATCGACCTGGGATTGCCTCAGCGAGCCGTCGAACAAGGCGGTTCGTACATGGGTGAAGAAGAAGTCGCGGTTGATCCTGGCCATGTCCGGCCCCTGAGACGGAAATATAGTTCGCTATATGTTCCGTCCTGTCGACGAAGTATCCGACAATTTCGACCGAGGGGCTTGCAACCTGCTACATTTGTGGCATGCTACAGGTGTAGCAGGAGTTTTCGAGTCGTGATGATTGCAAGCCTGCCGCGCCGCGAGCGCGAGATATTCGAGATATTGTGCAGCGCCGGCGAGGCGACCGCCGCGGATGTCCGCCGGGCGATGGCGGATCCCCCCAGCCACTCCGCGGTCCGGACCATGCTCGCCCGGCTCGAGGCCAAGGGCCTGGTCAGCCACCGCGCCGAGGACCAGACCTATGTCTACAGGAGCGTTCCGCAGCCGGCCAAGGTGCGCGAGACCGCGCTGCGCCAGATGGTCAAAACCTTTTTCGACGGGTCGGCGGCGAGCGCCGCGACGGCCCTTCTCGGACTTTCCCAATCGCTGAAGCCCGAAGAGCTCGACGCGCTTCAACGCGCGATCGACGAGGCAAAGGAGCGCGACCAATGAGCTACGACTTCCTGTTCGAGATGGCCTGGAAATCCGCGGCGATCGCCGGTGGCGCGCTGCTGCTGTCGGCGATGCTTCGATCGCGGGCGGCGGCGGATCGCGGCGCGGTGCTCAAGGTGGCGGTGGCCCTGCTGCTGGCGCTCCCGGCCATCGCTCTGTTCGCTCCGGCCCTCCAGGTCGAGACTTCGGCGCCTGCGCCCGCCTCTATCCCGGCGCCCTCCGCTTCGGTCCCCGCGACCCCGCAGGACGCCGCTCAGTCGTCCTCCATCGTCACCGCCGCGGCGGCCCCTTCGACGGGCGGGGACTGGGACGATCCCAGCCTGCTCTTCTTCCTTCTCTATATCGGCGGGGTCGCGATGGTCGGCGGCCGGCTGCTGGCCGGATTGTGGACGCTGAGGCGCTGGACCCGCGACGCCCGCGAGATCGAGGCTCCGGAATGGAGCGCCGCCCTTGCCCGCGCCGGCGGCGGCTCGCTCGGGATCCGGCTGCTCGTCAGCGAGGATTCGCGCTCGCCGCTGAGCTGGGGCCTTCGCCGCCCCGTCATCCTCCTCGACCCCGACACTTTGCGCAGTCCGAAGGAGGCCGACGCCATACTCGCCCATGAGGTCGCCCATGTCGCCCGCCGCGACTGGCCGTCGCTGATCCTGTCGCGGCTGGCGGTGGCGCTCTTCTGGTTCAATCCTCTGGTCTGGAGGCTCGACCGCGAGGTCGCCCAGCAGGCGGAGGAAGCGGCCGACAGCGACGCCGCGGCCAGGGTCGAGCCGGCTCGCTACGCCCAGACCCTTCTCGACTGGGCCCGGCTGGGCGGCCGCTCCGCCTTGCCGGCCAACGCCATCGCCGCCGGCGAGCCGGGCCTGTCCCGGCGGGTGAAGGCGATTCTCGACGGCCGGGTTGAACGCCGGTCCGGCTCGGCCTGGGCGGTCGCGGCCATGGTCGGCTGCGCGGCTTTCGCGGCCCCGGTCGCCGCCCTGGAGTTCATCCCCGGGGCGCCGGAGGCGCCGCTTGCGCCCCTGGCTCCGCTCGCCCCGCAGGCGGCCCTCGCTCCGCTCGCGGTCCAGGCGCCGGTCCCGCCGGTCCCCGGTGCCGCACCGGTCCCGCCGGTCCCCGGTGCCGCACCGGCCCCCCTGGCCCCGCCGGCGCCTCTGGGCGCCGCCGCAATGGGCTCGGCGCCGATGCCGCCGGGTGTGGCTGCCGCGATTCAGGCCGGGACCATTGCCCGAGCGCCGCGTGCGCCCCGTCCGCCCCGCCCCCCCTATGTCGACGGGGCGATGATCGAGGCCGACGTCGAGCGCGCGGTCGCAGAGGCGTTGCGCTCGGTCGATTTCGCCGCCGAAGCCAGCCAGGCCGCGGCCACGGCCGCCGCCGCGGTCGTCGCCGGAATGAAGCACGGCGCCGTCGGAATGGAAACCGGCGCCCGAAGCATGGAATCGGGCGCCGAACGGATGCGCTCCGAGGCCGCCAGGCTGAAGAACAGCAGCGCCTATCGCGAGGACGTGATCCGCCGCAACGCCGCCCGCGGCGAGCGGGTCACCCACGACGAGCTGCTCGAGGCGGCCCGCGAGATGGCGGAAGGCGCAAGAGAGATGGAAAAAGGCGCCCGCGAGATGCGCCAGGCCGCCAGGGATATGCGTGAGGGCGACTGATCCTTGATCCTCCCCATGCGCAAGCATGGGGAGGGGGACCATGCGAAGCATGGTGGAGGGGTGAATGCGCTGGCCTTGGTGGTTCTCTCCCAAATCTCCCAGCTCTGGCGCCATTTACTCCTCCACCACACTTCGTGTGGTCCCCCTCCCCATCTGGCGATGGGGAGGATAAGGATGGCCCATGTATCGCCGCGTCCTCGCCTTTATCGCCCTCACCCTCTCGTCCTGCGCCTCCGCCCGAACCGCCCCGGCCTATGACACCGTCATTCGCGGCGGGACGATCTACGACGGCGGCGGCGGGGCGCCCTACAAGGGCGACGTCGCGATCACGGGCGGTCGGATCGCGGCCGTCGCCCCGCGGATCCCCGGCCGGGGGCGGGCCGAGGTCGACGCCCGCGGCCTCGCCGTCGCTCCGGGCTTCATCAACATGCTGAGCTGGGCGGCCGAGCCGCTGATCCGCGACGGCAAGGCGCAGAGCGACGTTCGCCAGGGCGTCACCCTCGAAGTGATGGGCGAAGGCTGGTCGATGGGGCCGTTCAGCCCGGCCCAGAAAGCCGAGGCGCTGGCCGAGCAGACGGTGACCCGCTACCCGATAAGCTGGACGACGCTGGGCGGGTTCCTCTCCTTCCTCGAGAAGAAGGGGGTCAGCGTCAACGTCGCCTCGATGGTCGGCGCCTCCACGGTCCGGGTCCACGAGCTCGGCCGCAACGACGTCGACCCGACGCCCGAGCAGCTGGGGCGGATGCGCGCCCTGGTCCGCCGGGCGATGGACGAAGGCGCGATGGGCCTGGGCTCGTCGCTCATCTACGTTCCCGCCGTCTATGCCGAGACGGAGGAGCTGGTCGCGCTTGCGAGCGAGGCCGGCCGCTGCGGCGGAATGTATATCAGCCACATGCGGAGCGAAAGCAGCGGGCTGCTCGAAGCGATAGACGAGCTGGTCGAGATCGGCCGGCGCTCGGGAGCCCGAGCCGAGATCTACCATCTGAAGGCCGCGGGCCGCTCCAACTGGCCGCTGATGGATTCCGCCCTCGCCCGGATCGAGGCGGCCCGGGCGGCCGGAGTGGCCGTCTCCGCCGACATGTATCTCTACAGCGCGTCGGGCACCGGCCTCGATTCCACGCTTCCGCTCTGGGTCCGGGAGGGCGGCCCCCAGGCCCTTCACGCCCGTCTGAAGGACCCGGCGGTGCGGGCCCGGGTCGTCGCCGACATGGCTGGCGGCACTCGCGACTGGTCGACCGTTCAACTGGTGGGCTTCACCAATCCGGCGCTTCGGCCCTATGCCGGCAAGCGGATGCCGGAGATCGCCGCGCTGAGGGGCAAGAGCCCGGCGGAGACCGCCGTGGAGCTCGTGGCCGAGGACGGCAGCCAGGTCGGAACCATTTTCCACTCCATCTCCGAGGACAATCTTCGCAAGGTGCTGGCCCGGCCCTGGGTCAGCTTCGGCTCCGACGCCGCGGCGATGGCGACGGAGCCGCCCTTCACCGACCGGGAGGTCCATCCGCGCGCCTACGGCAATTTCGCCCGGCTCCTGGGCCGCTACGTCCGGGACGAGAAAGCGCTCAGCCTCGCCGAGGCCGTCCGGCGGCTGACATCCCTGCCCGCGGACAATCTCCGGATCGCCGACCGGGGCCGACTGAAGAGCGGCTTCCACGCCGATCTCGCGCTCTTCGACCCGGCGAAGATCGACGACCGGGCCACTTACGAGCGGCCCCATCAATATGCGGTCGGAATGCGCCACGTCTTCGTCAACGGGGTGGCGGTGCTGAAGGACGGCGAGCATACCGGGGCGAAGCCGGGGCGCTTCGTTCGCGGGCCGGGATGGGGGAAATGCAAATGAAGAGATTGGGCGCTTTAATACCTCCCCCGCATTTGCGGGGGAGGGGGACCGCGCGAAGCGTGGTGGAGGGGTTCTTCGGAGTCGGGAAGAACCCCTCCACCATGCTTCGCATGGTCCCCCTCCCCGAGAAATCTCGGGGAGGAATTATGGCCGCCTCCCTCGCTCTTCTGCTCACGGCCTGCGCCACCGCTCCGGTCGCCCCCACCTACGACGTCGTCATTCGCGGCGGCACGATCTACGACGGCGGCGGGGGCGCCCCCTACAAGGGCGACGTGGGCCTTCGCGGCGACCGGATCGCCTATGTGGGCCCGCGCCTCGACGGCGCCGCCCGAACCGAGATCGACGCCGCCGGCCTCGCCGTCGCGCCCGGGTTCATCAACATGCTGAGCTGGGGCGGCGAAACCCTGATCGCCGATCCCAAGGGGCAGAGCGACATCCGCCAGGGCGTGACCCTCGAAGTGATGGGCGAGGGCGAGTCGATGGGCCCCCTGTCGCCCGAGATGAAGCGGCTGGAGACTTCCCGCCAGGGCGATATTCGCTATCCGATCGAGTGGACCAGCCTTGGGGGCTACCTCTCCTACATGGAGAAAAGGGGAGTCTCGCCCAACATCGCGAGCTTCGTGGGAGCGACGACGGTGCGGGTGCACGAGCTCGGAGAGGCCGACGTCGATCCGACTCCGGCGCAGCTCGACCGGATGCGGGCGCTGGTGCGCGAGGCGATGGACGAGGGCGCGATGGGGGTCGGCTCGTCGCTCATCTACGCCCCCGCCTTCTTCGCCGAGACTCCCGAGCTGATCGCTCTCGCTTCCGAAGCGGGCAAGTGCGGCGGCATGTATATCAGCCACATGCGCGACGAAGGTCCCAGGCTGCTCGAAGCGATCGACGAGCTGGTGGCGATCTCGCAAGCCTCGGGCGCGCCCGCCGAAATCTACCATTTCAAGCAGTCGGGCAGGCCCAATTGGGGCAAGATCGACTCCGCCATCGCCAGGGTGGAGGCGGCGCGGGCCCGCGGGCTCAGGATCACGGCCGACATGTACACCTATCCGGCAAGCTCGACCGGCCTCGACGCGTCGATGCCGCTCTGGGTGCAGGAAGGCGGGATCGAGGCCTGGGTCGCCCGGCTCAAGGACCCGGCCCAGCGTGCGCGGGTGCTGGCCGAGATGCGCTCGGGCGAGTCCGAGGACAGCGCGCTGGTGGTCGAGGAGCCGTCGAAGGTGCTCCTCCTCGGCTTCAAGAATCCGGCGCTCAAGCATCTCACCGGCAAGACCCTCGAGGAAGTCGCGCGGGAGCGCGGCAAGACCGCCGAGGAGACCGCCGCCGACCTCATCGTCGAGGACAACAGCCGGATCCAGGTCGCCTATTTCTCGATGAGCGAGGACAATGTCCGCCGCGAGGTCGCGATCCCGTGGATGAGCTTCGGCTCGGACGCTTCGGCGCAGGCGCCGGAAGGCGTTTTCCTCAAGTCGAGCACCCACCCGCGGGCCTATGGCAATTTCGCCCGCGTGCTGGGCAAATATGCGCGCGACGAGAAACTGGTGACGCTCCAGGACGCGATCCGCCGGATGACGTCCTTCCCGGCGACCAACCTGGGGATCCGGGACCGAGGCGCACTCAAGGCGGGGCATTTCGCCGATCTCGCCATCTTCGACCCGGCGACGATCCGCGACAACGCCACCTTCCCGAAGCCGCAGCAATATGCGACGGGCATGCGCCACGTCTTCGTCAACGGGGTCGCGGTGCTGAAGGACGGCGAGCATACGGGGGCGACCCCGGGGCGCTTCGTGAAGGGTCCAGGTGCGGGGAAATGCCCGGCTCGGTAGAGGCCGATCTCGGCGTCACCCTGAACTCGTTTCAGGGTCCAGGTCTCCACCCGCGAGGCGGTTCGCAACTGGATGCTGAAACAACTTCAGCATGACGGCTTTCGAAAAAGACAGGAGGAACCGGATGCGCAAGATAATCGGAGCGTGCTTCGTCTCGCTCGACGGAGTGATGCAGGCGCCGGGCGGCCCGGAGGAGGACCCCACGGGCGGCTTCGAGCTCGGCGGCTGGCTCGCCCCCTTCTTCGACGAGGGGGTCGGCGAGCAGGTCGACAAATTGTTCACTCCGCCGTTCGACCTTCTGCTCGGCCGGCGGACCTACGACATCTTCGCCGCCTACTGGCCCTACAATGCGGCCGAACCGGACGGGATCGGACAGAAGTTCGACCGGGCTTCGAAATATGTGGTGACCCGAAGCGACCAGCCTCTCGACTGGAAGAACAGCCACCGCGTCGAAAGCCTCGGCGCCCTCGCCGAGCTGAAGCGGGGGGAGGGGCCGAACCTCGTCATCCAGGGCAGCGGCACGCTCTACCCCCAATTGCTGAGCGCCGGCCTCATCGACAGGCTGGTCCTGATGACCTTTCCGGTCATACTGGGCTCGGGCAAGAAATTGTTCGGAGACGGCTCGGCCCCGGCGGCGATGCGAATGGTGGAGCATCGGGTCACGCCGCGCGGCAACGTCATCGCGGCCTATGAGCCGGACGGCGCGGTCGAGCCCGGCAGCTTCGCCACCGAGGAGCCCAGCGCCGCCGAGCTGGAGCGCCGGCGGAAGATGGAGGAGGGCAGCTGGTGAGTCACTTCGTCATTGCGAGCGAAGCGCGGCAATCCAGTGCGGCCTCCGACACCCGCTGGATTGCTTCGTCGCTTCCGCGTAGCGGAAGTTTATCCTGAGCGCCGCCGCAGGCGGCGTCGAAGGGCTCCTCGCAATGACGGGCTGGCCGGGCTGCGCTCCGCGCAATGACGGCCGGGCTGCGCCCCTCGCAATGACGGCCCGCAACCGATCCCGTCCCGGACGGTTTGGCGAATCGAAACAGGGAGCCGCCGAATGAGATTGCTCAGCCTCTTCATGTTGTCCCTCCTGGCCGCTTGCGCTTCGACGCCCGCCGAGCGAAGCGCGGCGCCGCGAATCGACCCGGTCCGGATGTCGAACATGATCCGCAACCTCGCTTCCGACGAATTCGAAGGGCGCGCGCCGGGTACGGCGGGAGAGACCAAGACGATCGCCTATATCGCCGAGCAGTTCCGGCTTGCCGGGCTCGAGCCGGCGGGAGAGAATGGCGGCTGGACGCAGCGGGTCCCGCTGGTGCGCACCCAGCTCGCCAAAGGCGGCTCGGCCTCGATGGCGATTAACGGGCAGACGGTGAAGCTTCGAGCGCCCGAGGACATCTACCTTTCGACCGTCCGCGAGACCGGCCGAGCCCGGATCGAGGGCGCTCCGATGGTCTTCGTCGGCTACGGTATCACGGCCCCCGAGCGGGACTGGGACGATTTCAAGGACGTCGACCTCAACGGCAAGGTCGCGATCTTCCTGGTCAACGATCCCGATTTCGAGGCGCCGGCGGGCGATCCGGTGGCGGGCCGGTTCGGAGGCCAGGCGATGACCTATTACGGCCGCTGGACCTACAAGTTCGAGGAGGCCGCCCGGCGCGGCGCCATCGCCGCCCTCGTCGTCCACGAGACGGCTGGCGTCGGCTATGGCTGGAGCACCGTGCAGGCGCCGGGCGGGGAGAATTACAACATCGTGCTCAAGCCGGGCAGCCGGCAGCCCGTGCTGCTTCAGGGCTGGATCCAGCGCAGCGTGACTGAAGATCTGTTTCGGCGCGCCGGGATCAATTTCGCGATGATCAAGCGGCTGGCTCGAACCCGGGGCTTCCACCCGGTCGACCTTCGCGCCCGCTTCTCGGCGGATTTCGGGGTCCAGGCGACCCGGGTCGAGAGCAACAACGTGCTCGGCAAGATCAGCGGGAGCGAAAGGCCGGACGAGACGATATGGTTCGCCAGCCATTGGGATGCCTATGGAGTCGGGGCTCCCGACGTCCGCGGCAAGACGGTTCGGCCCGGCGCGCTGGACAGCGCTTCCGGGATCGCCGGGATCGTCGAGCTCGCCCGGGCCTTCAAGGCCGGGCCGAGGCCGGAGCGGACCCTGGTCTTCGCCGCCTGGACGGCGGAGGAGAGGGGGCTGCTCGGGGTCGAGCATTATGCCGCCAACCCGCTCTTCCCGATGGACAAGGCGGTCGCCAACCTGACGCTCGACACATTGCAGCCCAACGGCCTGTCGCGCGACGTCGTGCTGATCGGCAAGGGCCAGAGCGAGCTGGAGGACTGGATCGCCGCCGCAGCGACCCGGCAGGGGCGAGTCATGACGCCCGACGCCAGGCCCGAGCGCGGCCTGTTCTACCGGGCCGACCATTTCGCCTTCGCCAGGCGCGGCGTTCCGGTCTTCCTCCTGATGGCGCTGGGCGGCGGTGTCGACCTGGTGAAGGGCGGGCGCGAGGCGGGCGACCGCTGGGTCACCGAGTTCACCGCCAATTGCTACCACCAGACGTGCGACGAATGGCGGCCCGACCTCGACCTCGGCGGAGCCGCCCAGGACGTCGCCTTGCTCTACGACGTCGGCCGGGAGCTGGCCTTCGGCCGCGACTGGCCGGGGTGGAAGGCGGGATCGGAGTTTCGCGCGATCAGGGAGGAGAGCGCGGCGGCCCGGCGGTGACGTTCGTCATTGCGAAAAGCGTCGTCATTGCGAGCGAAGCGAAGCAATCCAGCGGCTCGGCCTCGGTGAAGCTGGATTGCTTCGTCGCTTTCGCTCCTCGCAATGACGGCAGGCGAGCCTCAGCGGCCCGGAGCCGCCGGCGGGATGTCCGAGAGATAGCGGCCGCTGTTGGCGAACTCGGCCTTGACGGTCGATTGCGGCAGCCGGTCGTTGACCGAAGGCGGCGGCGCTTCGCTCGCGAGGTTCGCCGTCGGAGCCGCATAGGCGGAAACCGGGACCGGCAACGGGAGGCTGGCGAAATTGACCGGCGGCGGCGGCAGGACGGCGCGGCTCCCCCGGCCCAGGTTTATCGGCAGCCGGGCCGCCATCACCGTCGCCGGCGAGGGCTCGCGGCCGCGATAGGCCTGGTTGAAGGCGGAGGCCCCGCCCCAGGCGCCGGGCAGCCGGTAGAAGATGTGATTGCCGATCACCGTCGTCTTGGGCAGCCGGAAGGCCCAGTCCGGAAGGACCTGATGGGTATGGTAGTTGGTGGCGAGCCCGACGGGCGCGAAGACCTGGCCGGCCAGGGCTTCGGCGGCGATGCGCCGGGCCCGGGCCCAGTCCGCTCCGTACGGGATTCGAAGAAGGGCGCCGTCGCAGGTGAACGTGAACTGGCAGCCTCCGCCGGCGCGAAGCGGACCCTGATAGACTACCCCGCAGACGCTCCCAGGCCAGGCCGGGTGCCGGACCCGGTTGAGGACCACCTGGGCGACGGCGCGCTGGCCGTCTTCGCTCTCGGAGCGGGCCTCGTAGTAGATGGCTTCGGCGAGGCACTGAAGCGACCGGAACTGGTCCGACGGCCCGGCGGCCTGGAAGACGGTCGAGGGCGCTCGGGGATTGACCTCCGCGGAGAAGGGGATGGAAGCGTTGATCCGGGAAGCTTCGGTCGGAGCGACGTCGCGAAGGACCATCGGCTCGGGCTGCGGCGCCAGCGCCGGCTGGAGGGTTGCGGCCTCCGCCACGGTGTCGACCGGCGCCGGAGCCGCCTGGAGCGGCACGCAGGAGGCGGTGACGAGAAGCGCGGCGCCGCAGCCGATCTCCCGGCCCCGCCAGCGAAGCGCCTCTCCCAAGGCCTTGAAAAATATGGAATCCAGCAAAGCCAAGTTGGTCCTCGTCGCCTGTTCGAAGCCCCCGCCTAGCTTCCGATAGCTAATAAAGATGCACCATTGCGCCCCCCCATTTTCCGATGTCCCAGAGCGGGACGCAGGCGCGGCGGCGGTTAAGCGGCGCGGTGCATCTTTTCTTCGGAGCCTATTGCCCCATGGGGACGTTTGAAGAGCCTGATCCATGTGAACCGGCGGTGTGTAGATGCGTAGAATGTTGGCGTGCGTTTCGCTGGCGGCCCTTCTGGCGGGCGGCTGCGACTTCATAAACGTGAGCGGCGGAAGCGGCGGCGGCGGCGGTGGAAGCCCCGGCCAGGTCGTGGAGGTCAATCCCGAGGCGGTGACGCCCTCCGACCTCAAGGCCGCGGTCAGCGACCCGCGCGTCAAGAAGTTTTACGAGGCGCGCGGCTGGAAGGCGGTCTGGACCGGCGAGCGGGCCCAAGAGCTTACAGGTGCGTTCGAGGATGCGGCGCGGCATGCGATCGACGCCAAATCCTATGCGGCCAACGCGACCAAGGGCGCGAGCGCCGCGGAGCGCGAGGCTGGACTGACCCTTGCCGCACTGGACTATGCCCAGGCATTGGCCACAGGCGCGGTCGATCCGCGCAAGCTGTTCGAGGTCTACACGATGCCGATGTCGAAAGTGGACATAGGTGGAGGCCTGGGCCAGGCGGCGGAGCAGGGCGGGGTGCGGCAGTGGCTCGCCGGCCTCGCGCCGCAGGACGCGGAATATAAGGCGCTTTCCGAAGCCTATCTCGCCTACCGGCAGAAAGCCGGCCAGGAGCGGAGGACGGCGGTTGCCGCCGGCGAGTCGATCAAGCCCGGCTCGAAGGATCCGCGCGTGGCCCAGATCCGCGAGGGTCTGAGGGCCAACGGCTATCTCGCCGCCGCCGAGCCCGCTGCGGGCCCCGCCGCGGGCGATCCCAAAGCCAAGGAAGGCAAGGCCAAGGCCGCCCCCTCCGCCGCCGGCGGAGACTCCTACGGTTCCGACATGGTCGCGGCGGTGAAGAAGGTGCAGGCCGATTACGGAATCGAGGCGGACGGGGTGATCGGCAATTCGACGATCGAGGCCCTGAACACCGGAGCCAAGGACCGCGCCCGGATCCTAGCGGTCAACCTCGAGCGGCGGCGCTGGCTGGACCGCGCCCCGCCGGCAACCCGGATCGACGTCAATACGGCGGCAACGGAGCTCCATTACTTCAAGGACGGCGCCGAGAAGGACCGGCGCCGGGTCGTGGTCGGCCAGCCCGACTGGGAAACGCCCGAGCTCGGCTCTCCGGTCACCCGGCTGGTCGCCAACCCGCCCTGGACGGTGCCGGAGTCGATTGCCAAGGATGAGCTTCTCCCCAAGGGCCCGGCCTATCTGGCGAAAGAGAATATCTCCATGAAGAACGGCCGGCTGGTGCAGGAGTCGGGGCCGAAATCGGCGCTCGGGCTCGTGAAGTTCGACATGGCCAACGATCAGGCGATCTACCTGCACGACACTCCGGCGAAGGCGCTGTTCTCCTCCACTCAGCGCCACTCCAGCCACGGCTGCGTCAGGGTCCACAATGCCGTCGAGTTCGCCCGGCTGCTGGCCCAGGACGACGGCAAGCTCGAAGCCTTCGACAAGGCGATGGCCACCAAGGAAGAAACTCCGGTCGAGCTTTCCAGCAAGATACCGGTGCGGCTGCTCTATCACAGCGCCTATCTGAACGGCGGCCGGGTCGTCTTCCGGACCGATCCCTACGCCTGGGACGACAAGGTCGCCGCCGCCCTCGGCCTGCCCGGCCAGCTCCGCCCGCGGGTGAAGACCAAGATCGACGATTTCGGGCCGTAAAGCCACTCATCCTCCCTATCGCCGCAGGTGATGGGGAGGGGGACCACCCGAAGGGTGGTGGAGGGGTAATGGCGTAGGCTTCTGCCAGCTACCCCTCCACCATGCTTCGCATGGTCCCCCTCCCCATGCTGCGCATGGGGAGGACTGAACCCCTTCGTCGACTTCAGAACACCGTTCGTCGGCACTCCGGGCGCTTTGCAGAACCGTTGCGGCCCCGTGTCGAGGCGCGCGCGCGCGCATCCACTTATCCGTCTAGCTCAAATCCAGCGACGCGGGATTCGAACCCTGCCTCATCCCCGGGGAACGGGCCCCGCGTCGCAACCGAGCTCAGACAAGGATAGAGCCATGCACCGTACGCTTTCCGCCATCGCCGCCCTCGCCATGACGGCCGGCACTATCGCCTTCGCCGCCCCGGCACATGCCGCGCCTGTGGAGGACGTCGTCAGCATCGACATCGAAGGCCTCGATGCGTCCAACCCGGACCATGCCGCCCGCATCGACCGGCGCATCCGTATCGCCGCCCGGGAGCTTTGCGGCTCGAAGCTGATCCAGCCGATCCGGATGCGCGAGCGGGCCGAGGCCTGCGAGGCCGGGGTGACCGCCGATGCCCGAAGCTCGGTCCAGCTTGCCTCCGCGAGGCCGGGCACGCCGTTCCGCCTCGCTTTTCGTGTCCGGTAACGAGGAAGCCGCCGGACAACTCGGCTCGCCGGGCGCCCGCAGCCCCTTTTAGCGGCGCCCGGCGAGTCCTTTCGCATTGGCGAGATAGAGGCGGCCGACCTTCTGCTCGCTTTCGTCTGCAAGCCGCGCCCACCAGCGGCCGCCCTCGTCGCGCCTCAGCCCGGTGACGAAATCCCGCCGAACGATCGAGGAGCGGTGGAGCCGGACGAACCTCGCCGGATCGAGCTGCTCCTCGAGCTTGCCGATCGTGTGGTTGATCAGCCAGCTCCGTTTGCCGACATGGAGCCGCATATAGTCGCGCTCGGCGCTGACCCGGTCCACATCCGCTGCCGAGAGGCGGACCAGGCCCCTGGCCTCCGAAACCCAGAATTCCTCGACATAAGGCGACCCTGCCTCCTCGCCGCCGGGAGCCAGCGCCCCCGTGGCCAGGCGCTCTCGGGCGCGATCGACCGCTCGGGCGAGACGCTCGGCCGAAACGGGCTTCATCACATAGTCGACCGCCTCGACGTCGAAGGCGGCGACGGCGAACATGTCGAAGGCGGTGACGAAGATCACCACCGGCGGCTTCTGGACCCGCGCCAAGGCCCGGGCGACGTCCATCCCGTCCATTCCCGGCATCGCGATGTCGAGCAGAACGGCGTCGGGCTCGACCGCTTCCACCATCCGAAGGGCGGCGGCGCCCTCCGAAGCGGTGCCGGCCAGGACCACGCCCTCCATCCGGGCGAGAAGGAGCTGAAGCCGCTCCACGGCGAGCGGCTCGTCGTCGACGACGAGGAAGCGAATCGGATCAGCCATGGATCTCCAGGGGCATCGAAAGGGTGACCAGCCAGCCGCCGTCCGGCAGCGGGCCATGCTCGCATGTCGCTCCGGTCCCGAACCGGGCGGCGAGCCGCTCGCAGACGTTGACCAGGCCGACTCCGGTCCCGGGCTCGCCCCTGGCCGGCTCGGCCGGGCCGCGATCGTTCTCGACCGTCAGGATGAGCCGGGCATCCTCGTCGCGTGCGGCGATGGTCAGCCGGACCGGCTGGGCGGTCCGGGCGACTCCGTGCTTGATCGCATTCTCGACCAGCGGCTGGAGGATGAGCGGCGGCACCCGGGCGCCCTTGAGATCCGAAGGCACCTCGATCCGGACGTCGAGGCGTTCGGGGAAGCGCAGCTTCTCGATGTCGAGATAGAGCTGCTGGAATTCGATCTCCTGGGAGAGTGTGATGTCCTCGCTCGGATCGAGCGCGAGGCTGGAGCGGAAGAAGGCCGACAGGTTGACGATCATCGTCTCCGCCTCCTCCTCGCGCCGGGCCATGACGAGCGACGACAGCGAGTTCAGGGTGTTGAACAGGAAGTGCGGATTGACCTGGTAGCGCAGCGCCCGCAGCTGCGCCTCCTGGGCGTCGCGCTCGGCGCCGGCGGCCCGGCGCTCCGCGGCCCGAAGCCGGGCGGCCGAGCTGATCGCGATATAGAAGCTCGCCCAGGCCGCGAAGAAGAAATACCAGGTGACGAGTCCGTCCGCGATCAGCCGGAGCATGAGCTGGCGCTGGCGCTCGCTCGTGACCGGAGCCTTGCTCGAGCGGATGATCGTCGCTCCCTCGCGGGCTCTTTGGACGGTCGTCCGCTCGACCAGGGGCTGGTGGACCGCGAAGGCGAGGTTGAAGGTCGAGAAGATCGCCGCCGCCGGAACGCAGGCGATGGCCGCCGCGATGATCTGGATCCTGACGCTCTCGCGCGCCGCCCGGCTGAGGACGAAATAGACGAGGAAGGTGAGGACGATTCCGATCAGGCATCCGAGCGCGCGCGAGCCGAGCCAGGCGAGGCTTTCGTCGATAAGCCACGTCCGGATGACGATGGTCGCGAAATAGAACATCCAGAAGCCGACGATCGAAGCTGCCGCAAGCGGCAGATCGGGCAGGCGTCGATGCGCACGATAGTCGGTGAGGCTCTCCATCCCGGATCCCTCTTACCCGCTGTTGCCCGATTGTGTCGCGGGTCGAGTGCGGTTCGCAGAAGGGGGGAGCGGGTTCGTCGAAAAGGAGACGACCGGACTCGTCATGCTCCAGCGTCGATGATTCCTCGGTTCCGTCATCCCGGCGAAAGCCGGGATCTCAGGACGAGAAGTCTCGGCGGGTCTCCCCGAGGTCCCGGCTTTCGCCGGGATGACGATAATCGAGAAACCTGTGGAAAAGTCATTTCGGCCCCACGAAGTCTCTGTAATCGCAGCTTTTCACTCAGGTGCCCTGTGTCTCCAAAGAGACACCCCGGCCTCCCTCTAACTTACGTGAACTTTTCCCATTGCTGCGAATCCCGAAACCTGATTCATTTATGAACGGGGAGCGGGGTCTTGGTTAAGCGGCTGGTAACCGTTTCAATCGCATGATCCCCGCCGGGTAAGAGAGTGGGAGTGGGATATGGCGACGAATACGAAGCCGGCCGACGGTGCCCTGACTTTGGTGGAGATGAAGGAATTCGCGGGCTTCCCCGCGGCGACCCAGCGTTACATCCGCCGATCGCTCGACATCGGCCTCGGCCGTCGCGACGCCCTTCGCCGCTGGTCGCGCGACGTCGGCGAGGCCGCCTCGATCCGGGCCCAGGAGCGCATGTACCGGCGCCTCGACCATGTCCGCTCCAGCGTCCCCGACGACAGCGGGCTGGACGAGATGGAGCCGGTGATGGGTCCCTTGGTCACCATGACGGCATTCGACCTCGGCCAGGACCGCCTCCCGGATTTCGCGGCCTACCGCTTCCTCTACGAGAGGCTGATCGGAGCCGCGGTTCGCCCCTGGCTGCCCGGCGCCTTCTGCGCCGCCGCCGCTTTGCCGCATCTCCACCCGGAAAGGCGCCGGGCGCTTCTCCAGTCGATCAGCGAAGCCGCCGCCACGGCGCCGGGCTGGTCGAACCGGGAGCCGGTCTTCTTCCCCGAGTGGGTGGACAAGGTCGACGTCACCGTCGCGGGGTGAACCGTAAAAATCCCGGCTTTGTCGGATGACGAACGGCGGGCCTTAGGATCCACGGTTTCTCGTTAGCCGATCCGTCATTGCGAGGAGCGAAGCGACGAAGCAATCCAGCCTGCTTCAGAGGCCGCACTGGATTGCTTCGCTTCGCTCGCAATGACGACGGTTATTTCAGCCAGCCTTGCTCGCGGTACCAGTCCGCCGTCTCCTTGAGCCCGGCGGGGGTCTTGACCTCGGGACGCCAGAGCCGTTCGGGCGGGCGCTTCTCGGCCGCGGCGACCCAGTCGGGGTGACAGAAATAACCGACCCGGTCGCGGGTGAGCTTGGCGTTGCCGCGGCGGAACAGGCGGTCGAGCCCCGAAGCGATTCGAAGAAGGGGCTTGGGCATTGCCAGGGTCATCGCCCTGCGGCCGTAGATTCGGCCGAGCGTCCGGGCGAAATGGCCGTGCTGCCAGCCGCCTTCGCGACCGTCGTCGGGCTCGTACGTCTCCGACCGGCTGTCCGCGTCGTCGAGCGAGGCGAGGATGAGCCTGCACAAATCCTCGACATGGATCACCGAGAAGCGGCCGCGGGGCGGAAGCGCGACCAGTCCGCGCCTGGCCATCTTGAACAGCTCGAACGTCTCGCGGTCGCCGGGGCCGTAGATGGCCGGCGGGCGGACGATCGTCCAGTCGAGGCCGGAGGCCGCGACCAGCCGCTCGGACCTAGCCTTGGACCAGCCATACCCCGAGAGCTGCGGCTCGCGCGCCGCAAGCGAGGAGACGTGGACGAAGCGGCGGACTCCAGCCTTGCGGGCGGCGTCGATCATGGCCGCGGTGCCGCCCACGTTCACCGTCTCGAACTCCGCTCGGGTGCGAGCGTTGATCAGGCCGGCGAGATGGATGACGGCGTCGGCTCCGCCGCATAGTTTGACGAGCGTGTCCTGGCGGTCGAGCGCTCCGTCGACCCAGGCGATCTCATCCTCGGGCGGCTTCCAGCCGCGGGTGAGGGCCCGGACGTCATAGCCTTCCGCCAGAGCCATCCGAAGCAAATGCGAGCCGACGAAGCCGGTCCCGCCGGTGACGGCGAGGGTGCGGATCTTGCGGGATTTGCGGGGCATGGTCTTAAAATCCTCCCTGCCGCGAAGCGGTGGGGAGGGGGACCACCCGAAGGGTGGTGGAGGGGTAGCTGGAACAGGCCTGCGCCATTTACCCCTCCACCCGGCTTCGCCTGGTCCCCCTCCCCGGCAAAGGCCGGGGAGGATTTAGAGCGGCGACCATGAGCCGGTTTCTTCCTCTTCCGTCGACTCCGCCTTCTTCGTCGCTGCAATATGCGGCAGCAGAGCGTCGAGCACCGCCTCCACCCCCGCGCCAGTAACTCCCGAGAGGGGGAGGGGCCTGGCGCCCGCCTCCGCCTCGAGCTCGTCGGACAAAGCGGCGATGAGCTCTTCGTCGAGCGTGTCGGACTTGTTGAGGGCGATCACTTCGGGCTTGTCGGCAAGGCCGGCGCCATAGGCTTCCAGCTCCTCGCGGACGATCCGGTACGTCTCGGCGACATCCTTCACCTCGGAATCGACGAGATGGAGGAGGACCCGGCAGCGCTCGATATGGCCGAGGAAGCGGTCGCCGATTCCGGCCCCGTCCGCCGCGCCCTCGATCAGCCCGGGAATGTCGGCGACGACGAACTCGCGCTCACGGTGGCGGACCACTCCCAGCTTGGGGTGGAGGGTAGTGAACGGATAGGCGCCGACCTTGGCCTGGGCGTTGGTGACGGCGTTCAGGAAGGTCGACTTGCCCGCATTGGGAAGGCCCACCAGCCCGACGTCGGCGAGCAGCTTCAGCCGAAGCCACACCCACATCTCCTCGCCCTCCCAGCCCGTGCCGTGCTGGCGCGGCGCCCGGTTGGTCGAGCTCTTGTAGCTGGCGTTGCCGCGGCCTCCGTCGCCGCCCTTCAGGAAGACCTGGCGCTGGCCGACCCTGGTGAAGTCGGCGAGGACATGTTCCTTGTCCTCGGAGAGGATCTGGGTGCCGACCGGGACCTTTATCAGGAGGTCGTCGCCGCCCGCGCCGGTGCGGTTCTGGCCGGAACCGCCCTTTCCGCGCGGGGCCCGGAAATGCTGGGTGTAGCGGAAGTCGATCAGGGTGTTGAGGCCCTCGACCGCCTCGAAGACGATGTCTCCGCCCTTGCCGCCGTCGCCTCCGTCCGGCCCGCCATATTCGATATATTTCTCCCGTCGGAAGCCGACCGCGCCGGGGCCCCCGGCGCCCGAGCGGACGAAGATCTTGGCCTGGTCTAGAAAGTGCATGGCGGGCATGTAGGGGAATAGTCCCCTCTCCGAAAGGGAAGCCTGGCCGGCTTAACGCCTTGGCCTTTCCCTTCGGGCCGAGCCTGTCGAAGCCTGCTTTTTTCCGTCGGGAGCAGGAAGGAAGGCCCTTCGACAGGCTCAGGGCGAACGGAGGTAGATCCGACGCTCCAGGCTAGGTCATACACTCATAAATATGTAGCCAAGAGCGGCTGATGGTGATTCAAGCTCCTTGAAGGGAGCTGAGGATGATCCAGCGTCGCTATGAGCTTAGTGATTTCGAGTGGTCGATCATCGAGCCGCTGCTTCCGGACAA
>DASQZF010000012.1:0-7756 GCA_035638835.1 Allosphingosinicella sp.
AGACCGGCAACGCTCTCCGTCTCACGCATCCTCGCAACCGCCGCGAGCTTGAACTCCCGCGAATGCCGTCGTCGCCTCGCCACACCAACCTCCCTGATCAGTGTGTCTTAGCTCCCTGTCTCACTTTTGGGGGTCATTCCATACTCTACGTTGTGCCTTGTGCCTTCGTGCCTTCTCTAAAAATATCCAGGGCCTGCCGGCCGACGGAGCCACTCGTTCCACGCAAGGACTCAAACCGCAAGGCGGTTTGACCCCGCGGGCCGAATCGAATTCAGAATGGCGCAGGCGCTGCCGCGAAGACGCCCAAAAAGAAAGGAGCCGGCCCGAAAGCCGACTCCCTCCTTAATTTTTGGCGTTGCGCCGCCGGAGCGGCGAACCCCCTTCTTACCAGCCGGAGCCGGGTCCGAAGGAGATCTCCACGCGCCGGTTCTGAGGCTCGCGGACACCGTCGGCGGTCTCGACCAGCGGACGGCTCTCGCCGAACGCTTCCGTGGTCATGACGCCGTCGGGGATGCCGCGGCCGGCCAGGTACGAACGGACGTTCGCGGCACGACGTTGCGAGAGACCGACGTTGTACTGGTCCGAACCCGACTTGTCGGCGTGACCGGCGATCATCACCTGGGCCTGGCCGCAAGTCTGATAAGCGGAAGCCGCGTTGTCGAGGATGGCCGAAGCCTGCGGAGTGATCTCGTCGCGATCCCAGTCGAAGAAGACCATGAACGGACCGGCAACGCACGGCGGCGGCGGCGGCGGCGGCGGCGGGGTCTCGACGATGGGCGTCTCGACAATCGGCGGCGGCGGCGGCGGGGTATCGACGATCACCGGCTCGGCTCCACCGAAGTTGAACGTCAGGCCGCCGAGAAGGCTGTGCGACCGGAAGCGCAGCTCGCTCTCGGCGCCGTTGAAGGCGAGCAGCTCGACCTTCGAGGCGTTGAAGAAGCGATACTTCACCGTCACGTCGATATTGTCGCTGACCGCCTGGCGGACGCCGGCGAAGACCTGCCACGCCAGCTTCGTATCCGAGCCGTCGAGGAAGGGAGTCGCGTTGGCGAAGTTGCGGTAGTTGTTCGCCTTGACGCGAGCCATACCGATACCGCCGCCGACGAAGCCGGAAATTCCGTCGTCGTCGCCGAAGTCGAGCATACCGTTGATCATGAAGCTCATGGCGCTGGAGCTGCCACTGGCGTTACGGCTGGCCGGGAAGAGCGGGCCTTCCAGCGGAAGCCTGATCGTGGTGTCGTAATCCTCGAGGTCGGCCTTCTTGTAGGCGGCCTCGGCTTCGAGCCGGAAGGCACCGAAGTCGTAACCCACGAAAACGCCGCCGTCATAACCATAATCATGGTTGACCACGATGGCGTTGTTCGTCGCTCCAACGTCGATATTCATATCTTCGACGATCATCGCCCCGAATTCGCCGCCAATATACATCGCGCCGTCGCGTGCAAAGGCTGGAGTGGCGAGCAGGGTGGATGAAAGCGCCATAGCGATGGCGAGCTTCCGCATAAACTTTCCCCTTTCTTCTTGCGTTCCTACGGGAACGACCATGAACTCAATACGGTAAGCGGAGTTTCCGCGCAAGCACGCTTATCCCCACATATGTTGCCGAAATGCCTCAACGACTCGGTTAGCGAATCCTTGAAGCCACTCGTCAGACGGCCGGCAAACGACCCTCTGCTCCCTTGGTTTCACGGCCGCAAGCGATTTGGTCACTCGATCAGCCCGTGTGACATTAATGCCGCAGTCAGGGCGTTGATGGCGAGCCTCGCTTCCGCGTCGATTATCGTTCCGCCTGAAGGACTTGCGACCCCGGGCTGGCGCCCTCCGACGACTCTGACGCCGTTGACGAGAAGACCGGCACTGGCGAGCTCCCCATCCCGCCACTGATACCCGTCCCACTGCAGGGGCACCCCCGCCGCCTTGTTCCACGCGCTGGTCCCGGGCTGCGGTGCGAGAAAGCGCCAGCCGGCCGCCGTCCGCATGGCGAGCATGCCGTCGCGCCCGCTCCAGTCGCCGGTCGCGCCGGGGGCGACGATCCAGCACTCGCCCTGGACCGGAACGGACGGAGGCTCGGTGGCGGGCAGGCCCTCGACCGCCGGGTTCAGGGCGATGTCGATGCGGGCCAGGGCTTCATTGTGGAAGAGCTCCTTCTGCGCTTGGCCCGGAAGGATGAAGGGCAGTGCGAAGCGCTCGGTGGTGTCGGCCATGATGGGGTCTCCTCAAGCTGTGACCAGGAAAGCGGGCCGCGACGGAGCGGAGGTTCCGAGCTGGATCACCTCCACGGTCAGCGGTCCGGCAAGGCCGTCCGCCGCCTGCTCGGCGGCCGTGTAGAGATAGGCCGGGGCCGCGACCGTCGCGTTCCTCGCGAAGCCTTCGCCGGCGAGGGTCAGCCGATAGGCTTCCGACTCTTCGCCGAGCGGGGTGTCGCTGCCGCTCAGCCAGACCCAGCCGGACCGGCTGCGCCTGACCCAGGTCAGCGCCAGGTCGCCATTGGCCAGCCGCTCCGCGCGCAGATGCACCGGCGCCGGCGGCCGCATCGCCTCACCGGTCGCCGTTCGGACCGCAAGCACTCCATCCGCGTCGCCCAGCCCCTGGGCGAGAAGCCGGACCTCGCCTCCCAGCGAGCCGAGCGGAACCTCGACCGGCGCGAGGCTCTCCGCCTCGATCAGGACGAAGGGCTCGCCGGGCGCATGCAGGCCGGCGGCCCACTCCGTCCCGCGTCGCCCGCGCAGCAGGCGCGAGAGCCCGAAGCGTCGGTCGCCGAGGGGCTCGGCCAGGCCGAACTGGATCAGCTCCTGCCCGAGCAAGGCGAGGTTGGCCCCGTCGGCGAGCGCCGAATCGCTCCGGCTCTCGAGCCACATCGCCTCGTTCAGAAGCTCGACCTCGATCCGGCCGCTCTGGTCGATCATCGCCGACCCCGCGGCCGAAGGGACTTCGAGCGCCGCGCCGAGGATTGCCGGCGGAGCGGTCGCTCCGGCCGAGGCCCAGCTCGTTCCGCCGTCGAAGCTCGCGATCAGCTCGGCCCGGCGCCAACCCGGCTCCGCTCCGGCGGCGGCGACCAGAAGGCGCGGCCGGCCCGGAACCTCCTCGCCGAGGGCCGGGAGGTCGAGCACGAGAAGCGAGGTCGGGCCGTGAAGGAGGTCCGGCTGGTCGACCGGGCGGCCCGGGCTCGCCGGCCCCGCCCCCGCCGGCGCCGAGCCCGGAACCCCCGTCAGCTCCAGCGTCAGGACCATCCGGTCGAGGGTCCAGCGCTCGATCTTCCATTGCCCGGGCCGTCCGGCGACCCGGACATGGCGGCCGGCGCCTAGCCCGAGGCGGGCCCATCCGAGGTGAAGCTTGGCCGAGCGCCGGCCCGCCCAAAGCCGCTCGAGCCGGCCCGCCGCGAGCGCCTTCGCCGTCGCCGCGTCGAGCGAAGCGGCGACCGACCGCCGGTCGCTGGTCAGGGCCGGCCCGGGCCGGCTCGCCCGCTGGAGCCCGGTCTGATAGTCGAGCGCCGGATCGTAATAAGCCAGGGTCGACTCCGCCGGCACCGAATCGCCGCTTCGCCGGAGCCATTCGCTCCGTCCCCCGGCCCCCGCCGCGGTGGCGCCCAGCTCGCCTTGCGCGAGCGTGACGGGAGGCCCCGCGGCGCCGGCCACCACCAGCCCCTCGCCGTCGTCGGTCAGCGACAGAGGCTCGAGCTCGGCGAGCGCGGCGATCGCGGTCCGCACGCTGTCGCCGCTCGCCGCATAGCCGGCGAGCGCCACCGACGTCCCGGTCGAGGCCAGCCCGCCAAGCTCGGCCGCCACCGCGGCGGGGCTCGATGTCCCCGAATCCGCCTCGACCTCGAAGGTGAGCGAGGGGATCCGGTTGCCGTAATCGGCCAGCTGGAATCCCTCGAAGACTGCATAGGCGAGGCCTCGATAGGCTGGCGTCCGGCTGGGCCCTTCGGCCGCGGCGATCAGCGGGTCCACCGGCTGGTCTTCGCCGCCGAGGTGGAGCCGGTAGCCGGTCGCCGTCTTGAAGTCCCCGGCCGCTCCCCGCAGCAGCTTGCCGTCCGCCCAGATTCGCCGGACCGCCAGGATCGGGCGGCCGGAAAGCGCCACCGCGAAATTGGCCGAATAGCTGTAATCGACCGTCTTGGGCCGGCCCTTGCCGCCTCCGCTCTTCGACCTTTCCTCCTGAAGGTCGGTCGCCCAGATCACGGTCCCGGCGACCCGCATCGTCCCGAACAGCTTCGGGATCTGGCTTCCGTAGCTCGACGTCTGCACCGCGAGCTCGCCGAGCCTGGGCCCCTGCCGCGGCTTGGGCGCGAACAGCCGCCCGTCTATCTGCTGGCCGACCAATGCGCCGATCGCCCCTCCGATCGGCCCTCCGATCGCGGTTCCGGCCGCGGTGAGCACCAGGGTGGCCATCAGGATTCCTCCTCGGCGAAGCGCCAGGCGCTCTCCAGCGTCCAGGGAATGGGGAAAGGCCTCTGCACGACCCGCCGAAGGGCGGCGTCGGCATGGACGAAGCCGAAGGGCGTGATGATGACCATATGATGTTGCGCGGGGCCCGGCCGGCAGATCGCGATGTCGCCGAGCTTCAGCACATGGCCCTCGACTCGCCGGCAGCCGAGGTCGCTCAGCTGGCGCTCGATGTCTCCCAGCGCCTGGCCGCGAAGGGCGTAGTCGCGGGGCACCCGTTCGCTCGGGATATCGCAGGCGAAAGCCGCGACTCCGACGCAATCGACCCCCTCCTGCGCGGTTCGGCCCTGGGGCCGGAATCGCGTTCCGACGACGGCGTATGCCCGCGCCGCTATATCAATGCCTTTCATCTCTCATGCTCCCGGATAACGAGTCAGCAGGTCCATCCCGGGCAGATGCGGCTCGCCCCGGAAATTCTCGGCATTGGCGAAGCGCGTTCCGCAGGTTGCGAAGCTCTTGTCGCAGCCCTCCCGGATCTCGACGAGGTCGCCCTCGGCGATCGCGAAGGGCGGCGCCTCCTGAAGCCGAAGCTGAAGCCCTTCCGAGGCGACGATCGCGCTCTCGAGCCCGCTATTGGCTCCGCCGATCCAGCGCAGCCGGCCGAAACCGTAGGCCCCGGGCTCGCCCGGGGCCTCGGCGACAATCACCCGGTCCTCCGCCGGAACTCCCGTCACCCGAGTCGCGTGGATCCGTCCGGCCATGTCGACCCGGCAGCGCCGGTCGCCGAGCTCGGCCCTGCACTCGGGCGAGGTCTGCTCGGCCACCGCACGCTCGAGCAAGGCCGCGGCGCCCCGCAATTCGGCTTCGAAGCCGTTCGCTTTCACCGTCACGTCGCCGAGCTCGCCCCGGACGAGCGGCAGCCGCTCGCCGTCCGGATCCTCCCAGTCGACCAGGAACAGCGACACCGAAGCCCGGTCCCAGCGCCCGGCCGCGAGATCCGCCTCGCGGATCGAATCGCTGGTCAGCGCCCCGCGCACGTCGAGGGTCGAGGCGTCGAAATCGTCCGAAACCGAAACCGCGGAAGGAAGCATCCCGGGGGCCGAGCGATAGACGAGCCCGCCGACCGGCAGATCCCGGTCGTGGCTCGTGAAGCCCAGGCAGATCCCGTCCCGCCGCTCCAGCCGCCAGCAAAAGGCAAGCGTGGTCAGCTCCCGCTCGAGGAAGGCAGGCATATCGGTGCTCCTTATTGAATTCCTCCCCCGGATTCCGGGGGAGGGGGACCACCCGAAGGGTGGTGGAGGGGTTCTTTTCCGAAGACCCCGAAGACCCCCTCCACCATGCTTCGCATGGTCCCCCTCCCCGAGAAATCTCGGGGAGGAATTAGAGGCTCGCCGATCGCCCTATCCCTCCCGGACCTCGATCAGCGGCACGGACGGGATCTCCCCCGCCTCGAAAGTCGCCCGGCTCACGCTCAGCCGATCCTCCGCGAAGCGCACCGGAACGTCGAACCGGAATCCCGCCTCGACCGGCGCTCCCGCGGCCGGCGCCTGCTCGAAGGTCAGGGTCCCGAGCGGACCCAGGGTCCAGCCTCCCACCCGCTCGATCCCCGACACCGACACCCGCACCGATCCCGCCACCGGCCGGGTGATCCGCCGCCGCTGCCCGCCATAATGTTTGACCAGCGCGAACTCGGTCCGGATCCCGTCCCCGATCCCAAGCGCCTGGTCGAAAGCGCCCGGCGCTCCGGTCATCCCGTTCGAGCTGTTGTCGAAAGGATCCTCGAACCGGAAGGCCTGCGCCGCGCCCCGCCGGGCCCGGAAGAAGGCGATCAAGGCGTGCAGGTCCCCCTCCCCCCGAACCCCCGGCCCGGCGTCGAACCGGAGCCGGGCGTCGGCCCAGTCGCTGTTCCTCTGCTCGGCCCCGCCGGCGCCGGTCACCACCGCGGTCGAGAAGCAGGGTTCGACGCTCGCCTCCCGGCCGAGCGCAACCGGAAAACGCACATCTTCATAAGCTTCCACGTCGTCGTCTCCCGTCTCGAACCAGGTGAAGCCGTCGCGCAGCACCTGCGGCAAGGCCCATACGAACACCTCGCTCGGGCCGCGCCGCCGCGCCGCCTCGACCGCCGCCGCGATGTCGCGCCACTGCGCCTTGTCCTGCGCCGCAAGCACGAAGCCCGCGAAATAATGCTGCCGATCCGGCGGATAGCCGAGCTGGGCCTGTGCCGCCGCGATCCCGCGAGCGCTCGAGCCCCGATCGCCTCGGGTCACCCAGTCGTAATCCTCCAATTGGAGGATATCGAAGGCCGGGCTCGCCCAGTCGTTCGGCAGGTTGGCGAGCTTGAGATGGGGACCGTCCAGCACCGTCGGCAGATAGGCCAGCAGCAACGCCTCGGCGTCGGCGGCCACGGCGCGTACCGCCGACACCAGCGCCTCGGTCGAATCCGCAAGCACCGCTCCGGCCGAGTCCAGCGTGGCCTGCTGCGCCGTGCTCAAAGGCCCGCGGACGTCGCCGATCGCGACCGGAGCGATCCGCTCCACCGCCTCGGCATCGTAAAGGCAGATCCGCCCGTCCGGCATCACCCACCACCAGGGCTCGCCGACCTGGAAGCGAACCCGAAGCCCCGCTCCGGCCGCGATCCCGGCAAAGGCCTGGGCGACCAGCCGCAAATAGCCCATCGCCCCGTCGTTCGCGGGCGAGAGCAGGGTCGAGGGCGGCGACCAGCCGGTCAGAGCCGGCGATCCGTCCTGCGCCCTCTGCTTCCAGTCTCCCCAAACATGCTGGTCGAGCAATTCGTAGGAAAGCGACCAGATCAGCTCGAACCCCAGCGCCTTGGCCCGCTCCGCGAAGTCCGAATGCCAGGCCGCGCATGGCGCGTTCAGCACCCCTCCCGCGAGGCTCGCATAATAGCCGCCGCCATTAGCCTCGAGCCGGAAATAATGGCTCATCCCGACATAATGGTTGATCGTGCCTCGATAGCCGAGCTGGAGCAGGTTCCTCAGGACCCGCGCCGGGGTCAGGTGATAGAGATCGTCATAGCCCGTCGCCATCCGGAGCCGGTGCTCCGGGACCAGGACGTCCCCCGCCAGGAGCACCGATCCGGCCCCGTCGCACGCGATCCCGCTCAGCTCCGCCCAGCCTTCGGCCGGAGCGGGCAGAGGCGCATCCGCCTTCGAATAGCCGGGCGCGACCATCGATACGAACATCCGGTCGACATCGCCCGCCCAGACCGCATCCTCCCTCGCCCATCCGCCGGCCAGCGCCCCGAAATCGAGCTCGACCTGGGCGTCCTCGGGACTCCCCTCGGCATAATTCCAGATCCTGACGAACCAGCTTCGAGCCGCCCCGGCCGAATCGCGTCCCTCGATCGTGAG
>DASQZF010000013.1:0-14689 GCA_035638835.1 Allosphingosinicella sp.
CGATCCCGGCGACGCCCAGCTCCTCTCCCGCTACGAGCGCTGGCGGAGCCTCGACACCCTCACCGTCGCCGCCGCCACCGACGGCCTCACCCGGATCTATTCGGTCCCCGGCCGCACCGCCTCGGCGATCCGCCGCTTCGGAATGGGCCTCGTCCAGCGCGCGGGGCCGCTCAAGAGCCGGTTCATGGCCGAGGCGCGGGGCGAGAGCGGCGAGCTGCCGCTGCTGCTGAGGGGCCTGACGATCTGAATGGCTCAATGCGTCATTGCGAGCCCTTCGACGCCGCCTGCGGCGGCGCTTAGGATACTGCCGCTGCGCGGCAGCGAAGCAATCCGGTGCAGCCTCGGAGGCCCACTGGATTGCTTCGTCGCTTCGCTCCTCGCAATGACGGGCGAATAACTAGTTCGACTTCAGCCCCGCCGCTTCGAGCGCCTTCTCCTGCTCGGCGGCGCAGTTCCAGGCCGCCTCCATGAACGGCGCATCGGCCGTCATGATCTCTTCGGCCCGGCCCATCTGCTCCTGAAAGGCCTGGAGCGGATAGGCCCCCATCAGCTTCGCCATCGCGGCGCCGTCGGCGGCGCTCGGGATCGCCTTGCCCGCCATCCGCCGGGCGAGCGCTCCAAAGGCGGCATAGTCCGGCCCCTCGTAGAAGCCGATCAGCTTGCGAAGCCGGTCGTCGCCGAGATTGCGCGCGACCGTCCGGAGCATCCGAAGGCTTGCCGAGGAGGCCGCCGGGCCGGTGCAGGCGAGGTTGGCCTGAAGGACCTTCCGAACCTGCGCCTCCTTGCCCGGATTGAGGGTGGCCAGCCTGGCCAGCTCGATGGGGTCGATCTCGCCCCCCGCTTTGTCGATTTCCTCCCGGTCGGGAAGGACCGCGATGAATCGGTCGATCAGAGCCTCGGCGGGCGCGGCTGAAACGGCCTCGGCCGGGGCGGCCTGCGCTGCGGCGGGTTGCGGCTGCAGGGCGAAGAGGGCGGCTATGGCGAGCAGCTTCATGACGTCAGATGACCCTCGGGCTTGGCGGCTCCCCAAGGGGCGCTCGAGCGGCAATCATGTTGGAGCCGCGGCGGGTTGTCCAGCAATACAGCCCAAGCCGCGGCACCGCGCCCGCACCTCACCCCACGAACGGATAAGGCGAGATCGTCTTCTGGGTTTCGTTGAGGGCCAGGGTGCGGCCGGCCGGGGCGGCGGCGCGCTGGGGGCAGCGCAGTCGGGGGCAGATCGAGCAGGCGGGGCCGATCGGGGTGACGTAGGGCTTGGCCAGGTCCTCACCGTCGGAATAAAGGATCCGGGGCGCGAACTTGACGTCGCAGCCGAGGCCGATTGCGAGCTGCGAGCTTTCGCGCGGATTGAGCCGGACGGCCCGATCGACGGTCCGGGCGATGGTGAAGAAGCGCGCCCCGTCCGGAGTCTCGACGATCTGGGTGGCGACCCGCCCCGGGGTCTGGAAGGCGGCGTGGAGGTTCCAGCGCGGGCAGGTGCCGCCGAAGCGCGAGAAGGGGAAGCTCTCCCCGGCGAAGCGCTTCGAGACGTTGCCCGCCGCGTCGACCCTCAGCATGAAGAAGGGCACGCCCCGGGCTCCGGTCCGGGCGAGAGTGGTCAGCCGGTGGGAGACCTGCTCCACGCTCGCCCCGAAATCGGCGCAGAGCCGGTCGACGTCGTAGCGCCGCTTCTCGGCGGCGGCGAGGAAGGCCCCGTAAGGCATCATGATCGCGCCGGCGGCGTAGTTGGCGAGGCTCATGTGCAGAAGCCGCCGGGTCGGCGCGTCGGGCGCTCCGGCAGTCTCCACCATCCGGTTCAGCATCGGGCCGAATTCGACCAGGCTCAGCTGGTAGGCGGTGCCGAAGGTACGGCTCTCCGGCCTCAGCATGGCCGAGAGCATCAGCCGCTTGCGGTGGAAGTCGTAGGCCTGACTGGTCGGCTCGATCAGCTCGGGAGGAACCACCCTTGTCTCGATCCCGAACCCCTCCTTCAACCGCCGGCGAAGCGCGTCGAAGATCCCGGTCGGATCGCCCAGCGCTCCCGCCAGGGTCTCCGCCGCTTCCTCGATATAGTGGAAATGATTGCGCTGGGCCTGGATATGATCGCGCACCCAGGCTTCGGGCGTCACCAGCGAGGTCTCGTCCGGGACGGCGCCGGCCGAATGCTGCCGCCGCTCGACCAGGGCCGCGTAGAGCCTGGAGATTGCGTCGGCGACGGACGGGGCATTGTCCGCCACCTCGAGCAGCTCATAGCGCGGGATCCCGATATCGGCGAACATCGGGTCGGCGAAGATCTCGGCCAGTTGGTCGATCCCGGTCCCGTCCGGCCCCTCGGCGGCGAAAGCGCGAAGGTCCACGTCATAGACTTCGGCCAGCTTCAGAAGGACCTGGGCGGTCACCGGCCGCTGGTTGCGCTCGAGATGGTTGAGGTAGGAGGGCGAGACCCCGATCTCCCCCGCCATGGCGCTCTGGTTCAATCCCAGCTCCCGCCGAAGCCGCCTGACTCGACCACCGAGATAGAGCTTCCGTTCGGGCGGCGGCATTTATAATATTTGTCATACTATGACTGAAGTCGCAAGTCAAAGCGTGACTTTGCGACCCTTTTCGACGAGCCCCCGGCCCCGGCTTGCGGTTTCATGTGTCGAGTTCGTCCACTTCGAGGCCTTCCCATGACCGACTTCAGCAGCCTGGTTCCCGCTACCGCCGGACGTTTCGACGCGATCCACCGGCCTTATTCGCCGGATGAGGTCGGCAAGCTTCGAGGCTCCGTCCCGATCGAGCACAGCCTCGCCCGCCGAGGCGCCAACCGTCTCTGGGAGCTTCTCCAGACCGAGGATTATGTGAATGCCCTCGGCGCCGTGACCGGCAACCAGGCCATGCAGATGGTGCGCGCCGGCCTCAAGGCCATCTACCTCTCCGGCTGGCAGGTCGCCGCCGACTCCAACACCGCCGGCGCCATGTATCCCGACCAGTCGCTCTATCCGGCCAATGCCGGGCCGGAGCTCTGCCGCCGGATCAACCGTACCCTCCAGCGCGCCGACCAGATCGAGCATGCCGAGGGCGGCGCCGCCCGCGACTGGTTCGTGCCCATCGTCGCCGACGCCGAGGCGGGCTTCGGGGGGCCGCTCAACTGCTTCGAAATCATGAAGGCCTATATCGAGGCCGGAGCCGCCGCGGTCCATTTCGAGGATCAGCTCGCCTCCGAGAAGAAGTGCGGCCATCTCGGCGGCAAGGTCCTGATCCCGACTTTGGCCCATATCCGCAACCTCGTCTCCGCCCGGCTCGCCGCCGACGTCTGCGGGGTGCCCACCCTGGTCGTCGCCCGGACCGACGCCGAGAGCGCGAAGCTGATCACCTCGGACGTCGACTTGGCCGACCGCGAATGGCTGACGGGCGAACGCACGCCCGAGGGCTTCTTCCGGCTGAAGGACGGCACCGGGGTCGACCATTGCATCAAGCGCGGCCTCGCCTTCGCGCCTTATGCCGACCTGCTGTGGTGGGAGACGAGCAACCCCAATCTCGACGACGCCAGGCGCTTCGCCGAAGCCATACAGCGGGAATATCCGGGCAAGATGATGGCCTATAATTGCTCGCCCAGCTTCAACTGGGAGGCCAGGCTCGACAAGGCGACGATCGCGAAGTTCCAGAAGGAGCTCGGTGCGATGGGCTACAAGTTCCAATTCGTCACCCTGGCCGGCTTCCACAGCCTGAACCATGGGATGTTCGAGCTCGCCAGCGGCTATCGCGATCGGGGAATGGCCGCTTATTCGGAGCTGCAGCAGGCCGAGTTCGCTTCCGAGGCCGCCGGCTACACCGCCACCCGCCACCAGCGCGAGGTCGGCACCGGCTATTTCGACCTCATCGCACAGACCGTCTCGGGCGGCGAGGCCTCGACCACCGCTTTGGCCGAATCGACCGAGGCCGACCAGTTCATCACCGCCGTCGCAGCGGAATAAGGAGAGTCTGTCATGACGAAGAGATTCTGGGTGATCGGCGGAGAATATGAAGGCGCGGACTTCCGGGCGCTGATCCCGGGCACGGAGACGATGGCCGGCCCGTATGACGACGAGCGCCGGGCGAAGACGGAGTGGACCCGTCTCAGCTGCTGTCCCGAGAAGAGCGGCTGCGCGACGGTGCGATATTCGATCGCGGCGGAGAGATTGCACTAGGCCCGAGCGGCGGGTGTACCGACAGGCAGGTTCGACCTTTCGGAGTCGGGTCTCCTCGGAGGCCGATCCCGAAAGAAGAGGCACCACCATGCGCCTGCCCAAAGTCCGAACACGGCCCCAAACCCGGCGCCCAGGGCCGCCGCTCGCGGATTGAAGGCCGTTATCGCGTCGCGCGGGGTATCCGAATCCGGCATGTAGCCCAGGACCAGACCGCAGAACGCTCCAGCGCAGGCAGCCAGTCCAACCCGGCTCCACCAGGATCGATGGCCCAGCAACCGCAAGAGGATCAGGAAGGGCGACGCCAACATCAATGCGGCGGCCGCGAAGGGCAGCAGGTAGAGCATCCCCAGGAAAAATCCGACGTAGGTTCGCGGCGTGAGCAGCCCCACGAGCAGCGATCCAGGGAGCGCCGCAAGCAGCAGCACCAGGACGATATTTCCGATATTTCTCAATAAGCGGCCGAACATGAGACCTCCCGATCGGCGGGAGTAGCCGCTTTTTCCTTCGGCAGGATTAATCACGAAAAAGGCGCGGCAGGTTTCCCCGCCGCGCCTTTTCTTATCTCACAGCCGTCGGGCTCAGGCGGTCGCCTGAGCCTCCTGCGGCAGAGCGCCGCGGGCCTGGGCGATGATGCCCTTGAAGGCCTCGCCCTCGTGCATCGCGATGTCGGCCAGGACCTTGCGGTCGAGATCGACTCCGGCGAGCTTCAGGCCGTGCATGAATTGGCCGTAGGTCAGGCCTTCCTGACGGACGGCGGCGTTGATCCGCTGGATCCAGAGGGCCCGGAACGAACGCTTCTTAACCTTGCGGTCGCGATAGGCGTATTGGCCGGCCTTCTCGACGGCCTGCTTGGCGATCCGGATCGTGTTCTTGCGGCGGCCGTAATAGCCCTTCGCCTGCTCAAGAACCCTTTTGTGACGAGCTTTGGTCGTCACGCCCCTTTTGACGCGTGCCATGTCTCAAATACCTCCTAGTTCAGGCCGTAGGGCGCCCAGAGCTTCACCCGGGCCGTGTCGGCCTTGGCGAGAACTTCGGTGCCGCGGTTCTGGCGGATGTACTTGGCGTTATGGCTGATCAGCCGGTGGCGCTTGCCGGCGACTCCGTGCTTCAACTTGCCGGTGGCGGTGAGCTTGAAGCGCTTCTTGACGCCGCTCTTGGTCTTCAGTTTGGGCATTTTCGTCTCCTTGTGCGCCCAGCGGCGCGACGTTTGAGAACGGCCACGGCAGCCCTTACAGCCGGCCCGTTCGTTTCTTCCAAAGCTGGAAAGAAGGCGCGCGTATAGAGGGGGGTGGGCCGATTGGCAACTCCCCAGGCGCCGGCTGTCACCAGGGAATGGGATCGCCCCGATAGTCGAGGAAGGCGCCCGATTCGCTTCGAGCGAGGCCGGCGATCACCCGGCGCATTCCGGAGACGCTCTCATCCGCCTGCAGAGGCGCCTGGGAGCCGCCCATGTCGGTCTGCACCCAGCCCGGGTGGAGCAGAAGCAGGGTCACCGGCCGTTGGCGCCATCCAAGCGCCAGCGCCCGCCAGGCGGCGTTCAGGGCCGCCTTGGAGGACCGATAGGCGACATAGCCTCCCGAGCTGTCGTCGATGCTTCCCATCCGGCTGCTGATCGCCGCCATCCGGCCGCCGGCCGCTTCGACCAGCGGAAGCAGGGTCTCGGCGAGCAGGGTCGGAGCGACCGCGTTGACCGCATGGACCTCCTGCCAGGCGTTCGAATCCTCGGCGCTTCGGATCGATACGGCCTTCGAGATCCCGGCATTGGCGACGAACAGGTCGAGCGGCTCGCCGCCGAGGCGCGCCGCGAAGGCCGCGAGCGCCCCGAAGTCGCTCATGTCCAGGGTTTCGACGCGCACTCCGAGGGCCTCGAGCTCTTCCGCTTTCGCGGGGTCTCGGACGGTGGCGATCACCTCCCAGCCGTCGGCGGCATATTGGCGGACGAATTCGAGGCCTATGCCTCGCCCGGCTCCGGTGACGAGGACCCGCGGCATCAGTCGAACAGGCTCGACACGCTGGTCTCGTCGGCGATCCGCTTGATCGCCTCGGCCAGCAGCGGCGCGATG
This sequence comes from Allosphingosinicella sp., assembly GCA_035638835.1. Classification (GTDB taxonomy): domain Bacteria; phylum Pseudomonadota; class Alphaproteobacteria; order Sphingomonadales; family Sphingomonadaceae; genus Allosphingosinicella. The sequence goes on from DASQZF010000013.1 coordinate 6,212, forward strand.
GGCAAAGCTCGGATCCGCGGGCTTGCGGTGGCCTCCTGGCTGAGCTGGATCGAATCGGTGATGACCAGCTCCAGAAGCTCGCTATTCTCGACCCGGCTGACCGCCGCGCCTGAAAGCACCCCGTGGGTGCAATAGGCGACGACGTCCTCGGCCCCCGCCTGGTGGAGCGCCCCGGCGGCGTTGCACAGGGTGCCCGCCGAATCGACGATGTCGTCGACCAGGATGCAGAAGCGCCCGCCGACGTCGCCGATGATGTTCATCACCTCCGATTCGCCCGGCTTCTCGCGGCGCTTGTCGACGATGGCGAGCGGGGCGTTGTTGAGGCGCTTGGCGAGCGCCCGGGCCCGGACGACCCCGCCGACGTCCGGCGAGACGACGGTGATCGAGCGGCCGTTGAAGCGGGCCTTGATGTCTTCCGACATGACCGGAGCGCCGTAGAGATTGTCGGTCGGGATATCGAAGAAGCCCTGGATCTGGCCGGCATGGAGATCGACCGAAAGGACCCGGTTGGCGCCTGCGACGGTGATCAGATTGGCGACCAGCTTCGCGGAAATGGGGGTTCGCGGGCCCGGCTTCCGGTCCTGGCGCGCATAGCCGAAATAGGGAAGCACGGCGGTGATCCGCTTGGCCGAGGCGCGCCTCAGCGCATCGATGCAGATCAGGAGCTCCATCAGATTGTCGTTGGCCGGATAGGAGGTCGACTGGACGACGAACACGTCCTCGCCGCGGACATTCTCGTGGATCTCGACGAACACTTCCTCGTCGGCGAAGCGGCGGACGCTCGCTTCCGTGACGGGCAGCTCGAGATAGGCGGCGATGCTCTTCACCAGCGGCAGGTTCGAATTGCCGGCCATCAGCTTCATGGGAAGAGTCTCCGAGGAAGGGGGGCGTGGGGGCTTCATAGGGGGATGAGACGGGATGGCAAGGCATCTTGCCTCCCCATGCGCCGCGTGGGGATGCGGACCACCGAAGGTGGTGGAGGGGTGATCTGGAACAGGTCCGAGCCAGGTCACCCCTCCACCATGCTTCGCAGGGTCCCCCTCCCCATCTGGCGATGGGGAGGCAAAGTCCCTACAGGGCCGCTTATGCACGTCGTCACCCGTTTCGCCCCCGCTCCGTCCGGGCGGCTCCATGTCGGCAACATCCGCACCGCCGTCCACAATTGGCTGTGGGCGAGGAAGAATCGAGGCCGCTTCATCCTCCGGTTCGACGACACCGACAAGGCGCGGTCGAGCGAGGCCAATGCCGAGGGCATCCGCGAGGATCTCGACTGGCTCGGCCTCGCCTGGGACGAGGAGCATCGCCAGTCGCAGCGCTTCGGGCACTACGAGGGCGCGTTCGAGCGGCTGCGCGAGTCGGGCCGGGTCTATCCGGCCTATGAGACCGCTCAGGAGCTTGACCTCAAGCGCAAGGTTCAGCTCTCGCGGGGCAAGCCGCCGGTCTACGACCGGGCCGCGCTCTGGCTTTCCGAAGAGGAGCGCGCTCGGCTCGAGGCGGAGGGCCGGAAGCCGCACTGGCGCTTCCGGCTCGATCACGGTTCGCCGATCTCATGGGACGATCTCATCCGCGGAGGCCAGCATTTCGACCCGGCCCTGCTCTCCGATCCGGTGGTCCGCCGGGAGGACGGAAGCTGGCTCTACATGCTTCCGAGCAGCGTCGACGACATCGACATGGATGTGACCCACGTCCTGCGCGGCGAGGATCATGTCGCCAACACGGCGCTGCAGCTCCAGATGTTCGAGGCGCTGGGCGCGACCCCGCCGGCTTTCGCCCATGAGGCCTTGCTGGTCGGCTCCGAGGGGAAGCTGTCGAAGCGGCTCGGCTCCCTCGGGGCGGATTCGCTTCGACAGCAGGGGATCGAGCCGATGGCGCTGGTCGCCAAGCTCGCCCGCCTCGGCACCAGCCTGCCCGTCGAGCCGGCGGCGGAGCCTTCGACGCTGATCGAGACCTTCGACTTCGCCACCTTCGGCAGGGCCCCGGCGCGGTTCGATCTCGACGAACTCGTCCAGCTCAACGCCCGGATCGTCCACCTCCTGCCGTTCGAGGCGATCGCAGGGCGGCTTCCGGAAGGCATGGGCGCGGAGGACTGGGCCGCGATCCGGCCCAACCTCAAGTCGGTGGCGGAAGCCGCCGACTGGTGGGACATCCTTCACGGCCATGTCGAGGCCGAGGGGGCCGACGAGGATCGGCCGCTGATCGAAGCCGCGGCGGAGGCGGTGGAGTCGATCGACTGGAGCCAGGCCCCCTGGCCGCAGCTCGTTTCGCGTCTGAAGGAGGGCACGGGTCGGACCGGCAAGGCGCTGTTCCGCCCGTTGCGGCTCGCTCTGACCGGGCGGGAAAGCGGCCCGGAGATGGCGGCGATGCTCCCGCTGATCGGCCGCGAAAAGGCGATGGCGAGGCTGCGCGCGGCGCTCTGAGCCGCCCCCGTCATCCCGGCGAAAGCCGGGACCTCAGCACAAACGTCTCGGCGGGTCTCCCCGTCGTCCCGGCTTTCGCCGGGACGACGGAGGAACGCGTCGGAACTTTCCCGCTTGTGTGACATTGTTACATGATGTTATGAGATAATGTCTCATGAGTCGCACGGCGACCGAAGCAGGAGAGAGGCCATGATGGAAGGAGCTTTCTACCAGCAGAAGAAGACCAGCCCCACCGCGCTTGCCGTCGTCGTGCTGATGCACGGCGCCGCGCTCACCGCGCTGGCCCTGGCGAAGACGGAGGTGTTCACGGACGGCAAGATACCGCCCACGATCGTCGATTTCATCAAGGACGATCCGCCGCCCCCGCCTTTGCCGCCCGAGCCCGTAAAGTCCGAGGTTCCGCCTCCGCCGAGCGTCGTCACGCATGTGCCGCCGATCGTGGAGATGCCGCCGCAGCCCATTGTCGTCCGGACGGATCCGCTTCCGCCCACCCCCACCGTCGTGGCCACCCGGGCCGAACCCGTTCCGACCGCCGACCCGACCCCGAGGGCCGATCCGCCGCCGGCTCCGGTCCGCGAGATCAAGCCCGCCCGGGCCAGGGCCAATCTCGCTTCCTACGTCTCGGACGAGGACTATCCTTCGGCAGCGGTCCGCAACGAGGAGCAGGGCACGACGCGCTTCAAGCTCGTCGTCGGCGCCGACGGGCGGGTCCAGGACTGCACCGTCACCGGCTCGAGCGGCTCCTCTGCGCTCGACTCGACGACCTGCAAGCTGATGAGGCAGCGGGCGAAGTTCGCGCCGGCGACGGGGACCGACGGGAAGCCGACCAGCGACACCGTGACCAACGCGATCCGCTGGGTGCTGCCCGCCGACTGACTCCGGGCGATTGGCCGGGGCTGGCGGGGGCGTGGCGAAGCGCCTATCTTGGCGCCATGCCGCTCCCCCGTCCCGCCTCTCCCCGCGCGCTCTGGGCCGACCTTCGCACCTTCGCCTCGGAGCGCCGTCCCTACCATTGGGTCGCCGCCGGACTGGCCGTCGTCATGCCGATCGCGATCATCTTCCTGTTCGTGCTCGACGGCCGGACCAACATCCTGCCCGGGCCGCAGCTCATCTACGTCGAGAGCTGGCCCGCCACTCGCAGCGACGAGGAGATCAAGGCTCAGCAGAAGATCGACCAGGCGGCGCGCGACAAGGCGATCAAGGAACGCCAGGAGATGTTCAAGCGCCACGACGAGCAGCTGGAGCGGCTCGGCCTTTGACCCCGGACGAGCGCTGGATCGCCGCCGCGGTCGCGCTCGGGGAGCGCGGCCGGGGAAATTCGGCGCCCAATCCCAATGTCGGCTGCGTGATCGTCGGGGGCGACGCCGTCGTCGGCGGCGGCTGGACCCAGCCCGGAGGCCGGCCCCATGCCGAGGCGATGGCTCTCGCCGAGGCCGGCGAGGCCGCCCGGGGCGCCACCGCCTTTGTGACCCTCGAGCCCTGCTGCCACCGAAGCGAGCGAGGCCCCGCCTGCGCCGACCTGCTGGCCGAGGCGGGGATCTCGCGGGTCGTCGCAGCCCTCCAGGATCCCGATCCGCGCATGGCGGGCGCCGGCTTCGAGCGGCTCCGGTCCGCCGGGATTGAAGTCGAGACCGGGCCGGGCGCGGACGCGGCGGCCCGGTCGATGGCGGGCTTCCTTGCAAGAGTTCGGCTGGGACGGCCCTTCATCACCTTGAAGCTCGCCATGTCGCTCGACGGCAAGATCGCCTTACCATCGGGCGAGAGCCGCTGGATCACCGGGGAGGACGCCCGGGCCCACGTCCATCTCGAGCGGGCGCGCTCGGACATGATCCTGGTCGGCCGTGGAACCTACGAACGCGACCGGCCGAAGCTCGACGTACGGCTTCCCGGCCTCGAGGAGCGCTCGCCGCGCCGGGCGCTGCTGACCCGCGGGGAAGCGGTCGAGGGCTGGACCCGGCTGGGCGCGCCCGAAGAGGTGTTCGGCCTCGACGGAGTCAACGACCTGCTTGTCGAGGGCGGCTCGGCCACGGCGTCCGCCTTCCTCGCCGCCGATCTCGTGGACCGCATGCTGATCTACCGGGCTCCGATCCTGATCGGCGACGGCAAGTCGTCGGTCGGCTATATCGGCCTCACCGACCTCGCCGACGCGCACCGGCGCTGGAACCTCGCCGGCAGCCGGATGCTTGGCATCGACCGGCTCGAGGTCTACGAGCGCGAACGTTAGCTCCCCTCCCTGAAGGGGAGGGGCCGGGGGTGGGTCCGCCGAAGGCGGCCGAAACTCCGAGTCAGCAAAGAAGTCTCGCTACGCTCGCCTACCCACCCCTAACCCCTCCCTTTCAGGGAGGGGAAGGCCGTTCGACAGGCTCGATGTGAGCAGTTATGGGCCGTCGCATGTTCACCGGAATCATCACCGATGTCGGCCGGGTCGTCGCGGCGGAGGAGCGGGGCGACCTGCGCCTTCGGATCGCCTGCGGCTACGACATGGCGGGCGTCGACCTCGGCGCCTCGATCGCCTGCTCCGGCGTCTGCCTGACCGTCGTCGACAAGGGCGAGGACTGGTTCGCCGTGGACGTGTCGCTCGAAACGCTGAGCCGTAGCGCTCCCGGCCTTTGGCAGGAAGGCGCCAGGCTCAACCTCGAGCGCTCGCTTAGACTCGGCGACGAGCTCGGGGGCCATATCGTCACCGGCCATGTCGATGCGGTCGGCGAGGTCGAAGCCGCAGCCGAGGCCGGGGGCTCGGTGAGGCTGACCGTGATCGCCCCGGCGGAGCTGGAAGCCTATATCGCGCCCAAGGGCTCGATCACGCTCGACGGAGTGTCGCTGACCGTCAACGAGGTCGAGCCGGTGTCGGACGGAGTCCGCTTCGCAATCAACATCATTCCCCATACGGCCGAGCAGACCAGCTTCACGGGGACAGCTCCGGGCCGGAAGGTCAATATCGAGATCGACATCCTGGCCCGCTATATCGGGCGAATGCTGGAGCTTAGACGCTGAAGATGGAGCGCGGTTTCCTCTCCTCGCCCGAAGAGCTGATCGACGAGGCGCGCAACGGGCGGATGTTCATCCTCGTCGACGACGAGGACCGGGAGAATGAGGGCGACCTCGTCATCCCCGCCCAGATGGCGACCCCGGACGCGATCAACTTCATGGCCAAGCACGGGCGGGGCCTCATCTGCCTGGCCCTGACCCGGCAGAGGGTCGAGCAGCTCGGCCTGGAGCTGATGAGCCGCAACAACGGCACCCGGCACGAAACCGCCTTCACCACCTCGATCGAGGCGAGGGAAGGGGTGACGACCGGGATTTCCGCCGGCGACAGGGCTCGGACGGTGTCGGTGGCGATCGACGCTTCCAAGGGTCGGGACGACATCGTGACCCCGGGCCACATCTTCCCGCTCGTCGCCCGGGACGGCGGAGTCCTCATCCGCGCCGGCCACACCGAGGCGGCGGTGGACGTCGCCCGGCTCGCCGGGCTGAACGCTTCCGGAGTGATCTGCGAGATCATGCGCGAGGACGGGACGATGGCGCGGATGGACGATCTCGTCGCCTTCGCCCAGCTTCACGGCCTCAGGATCGGGACGATCCGGGACCTCATCGCCTACCGGCTCAAGGTGGACCACCTCGTCGAGCAGACCGGCGAAGCGAGCTTCGAGAGCCGCTGGGGCGGTGCCTGGACCGCCAGGAGCTTCCTCAACAAGGCGCTCGGCACCGAGCAGGTCGCCCTGGTCAAGGGTGAAATCGATCCTTCGAAGCCAACCTTGGTCCGGATGCACCAGCTCAGCCTATTCTCCGACGCCTTCGGCGAGGAAGGCGGGCGGGGCGGGATGCTTCGGGGGGCGATGAGGATCATCGGCGAGGAGGGAAGCGGAGTCATCGTCGTCCTCAACCGGGCGATGCCGGACGCCTTGTCGGCGGCGCTCAACCTGCGCTCGGGCAAGGCGGCGAGGGGGCCGGACGAGCTCAGGGACTATGGCGGCGGCGCCCAGATCCTGTCCGCGCTCGGAGTTCACGACATGGTGCTCTTGACCAACACCCATCACACACCGGTCGCGCTCGGCGGCTACGGCCTCGCCATCGTCGGCGAACGGCCGATCCCGCTGGAGGAATAGATTGTGGCAAGGATTCTGATCGTCGAAGCGCGCTTTTACGACCATTTGAACGACCTGTTGCTGGAGGGCGCCCGGGCCGCGATCGAGGCGGCGGGGCACGAGCACGAGACGGCGACCGTGCCGGGGGCGCTCGAGGTTCCGGCGGCGATCGCCCTGGCGGCCGAGACGGAGCGCTACGACGGCTTCGTCGCTTTGGGCGTGGTGATCCGTGGCGAAACCTACCATTTCGAGATCGTCGCCGGCGAAAGCGCCCGCGGGATCATGGCCCTGACGCTGGACGGCCTGGCGATCGGCAACGGCATATTGACTGTCGAGAACGAGGCCCAGGCGCTTGTGAGGGCCCGGCGGCAAGAGAAGGACAAAGGCGGCGAGGCGGCCAGGGCGGCGCTCGCGATGATGGCGCTCCGCGAGCGGTTCGCCAATTGACTCCCCTCCCTGCAAGGGAGGGGCCGGGGGTGGGTCCGCCGAAGGCGGCCGATACTCCAGCGCGGGGGAAGTCTCGCTTCGCTCGCCTACCCACCCCTAACCCCTCCCTTTCAGGGAGGGGAAGCTACCGCCTAAGCCAGTGCCTCCACATGAACCAGCCGAGCACCAGCAGCCCGATCAGGAAGCACAGGACGACGACTCCCCAGAAGGCCCAGGGTTCTTCGGCATAGGGAATGCCCTCTACGTTCATCCCGAGGAGGCCCGAGATAAAGGTCAGCGGAAGGAAGATGAAGGCGACCATCGAGATGACCAGCGAGCGCGAATCCATCTGCTCGCTTCGAAGGTCGGTGAGCTGCTCGTGGAGGAGCGCCGCCCGTTCCCGAACCGCCTCCAGCTCCTCCGTCATCCGGGCGAAGCGGTCCGCCGCCTCGCGGATGTGGAGCCGGTCCTCCTCGGCCAGCCAGCTGAAGTCGAGCTCGGCGAGAGTGACGAGCGCGTCGCGGTTGGGCGCGACGAAGCGGCGATAGGCGATCGAATCGGAACGGATCTTGGCGATCGAGCTTCGAAGCCGGTAGAGGGCTCGGCTCTCGTCGAGCTCGCTCTCATAATCGTCGAGAGTGTCGCCGAGCTGAGCGACCTCGGGATCGAGCTGCTTGGAGATGGCCCGGGCGAAGGCGGCCACGAGGTCGCCCGGGTCGAGGATCCGCCCGGCCTCCATCTGCGCAGTCACGATCTCGGTCGCGGCGAGGGGGCGACGGGTGACGCTGTTGACCTTGCCTCGGCTGATCCACATCCGGATCGAGACCAGCCGATCCGTATTGTCGGATTCCTCGGCGGCCGGACCGCGCAGGTTGACGATCGCCCCTTCCTCGATCCGGTCGCAGCGCGGGCGGGTCTCGGTCGCGACCAGCGCGTTGGCGGCGACGTCGGGAATGCCGTTGCCTCGAAGCAGGAGCAGCTCCTCGTCGGTGCCGGCGTCGATATGGACCCAGATGAAGCCCGGGCCGGAATAGATCGATGCCTCCTTCGAGGTGATCGCTCGGGAGGGCCCGTCGCCGACGAGGATGGCCGCGCAGCTCATCTAGAGGCCGGCCAGATAGTCTCGAAGCGCCGGAGCGACGTCGTCCCGCTTCAGAGCCAGAGCGACATTGGCGATGACGAAGCCGAGCATGTGGCCGCAATCGTGCCGCTCGCCGTCGAAGGTGAGGCCGTGGAAGGTCTGCCTGCCGATCATCGCCGCCATCGCGTCGGTCAGCTGGATTTCGCCGCCGGCGCCCCGGCCCACCTTGCCGAGCGCGTCCATGATCTCGGGCTGGAGGATGTAGCGGCCGGGGAGCATCAGGTTGGACGGCGCCGTCCCCGGCGCCGGCTTCTCGACGAGCCCGAGGATCTCGGTGAGCCTGCCCTCGGTCGCCCCCGGGGTGATCACTCCATATTTGTGGGTCTCCTCGGGCGGCACCTCGAGCATCGCGACGACATTGCCTCCGACCTTCTCATAGGCGTCGACCAGCTGGCGGGTGCAATTGGGG
>DASQZF010000014.1:0-13125 GCA_035638835.1 Allosphingosinicella sp.
TTGTCCGGAAGCAGCGGCTCGATGATCGACCACTCGAAATCACTAAGCTCATAGCGACGCTGGATCATCCTCAGCTCCCTTCAAGGAGCTTGAATCACCATCAGCCGCTCTTGGCTACATATTTATGAGTGTATGACCTAGAGTGTCTGGCACCCCGACGCTGCCGGATGTGCCCCAAGCGCCTCCGCGACGACGCGTGAACGATTGCTAAAGTTACCCACTACTAATTTCGCATATCCGAAATCTCGCCTTGAATCCGACTTGTCGGATCGCTAAAGATCTCTGTATGTTCTCACCGGAAAAGCCCCTTTCGGACGCGGCGATTGATCTTCTCGCCAGTGCCCGAGGGAAGCGCTTTGGGACGATCCTTGCCGATCCGCCCTGGCAGTTCCAGAACCGCACAGGGAAGGTGGCGCCGGAGCATAAGAGGCTCGCGCGCTACGGTACAATGATGCTTGACGAGATCTGCGAATTGCCGGTCGCGGACATCGCCGCCGAGCCTTCGCACCTTTACCTCTGGGTCCCGAACGCCTTGCTGCCCGAAGGCATGAAGGTGATGGAGGCTTGGGGGTATCGCTATATATCCAATCTCGTCTGGCACAAAATCCGCAAAGACGGTGGTTCGGACGGCCGCGGAGTGGGCTTCTACTTCCGGAACGTGACCGAGCTTCTCCTTTTTGGAGTGCGCGGCAAGAATGCTCGGACGCTCGCGCCAGGCCGCAGCCAGGTCAACATGATCCAGAGCCGCAAGCGCGAGCATAGCCGCAAACCGGACGAGCAGTACAAGATCATCGAGGACTGCAGCTGGGGACCCCGCCTGGAGATGTTCAGCCGAGGCAAGCGACGCGGCTGGACAGTTTGGGGCAACCAGGCGGACGACGACTATAAGCCCACTTGGGAGACATACGGCTATAACAGCGCCGTTGCGGCGGAATAGCTATTCCTCGTCGGCCGCTTCGCTGCTGTCGCCCTCCACTAGTTCATCGGCCGCTACGCCCTTTTTGATAACGGCGTGTTGGTCCTTCCAGGCTTCAAAGTCCGTGACGACTGGTGGCTTAATCCCTATCGCGAGGATCGGGCAGCCGCCCGCGCGGCCAGCATCGAGGCGGTACTTTAGCTTGCCCATCCAGGTCGTGCTCGCGCCGTATTTACTCTTGAAGTCCTTGATCTCCACCCGTCGCCCAATTTCCGCGAAGAGCGGACCGAGCGATGTATCCCGCGTAAGGAGGACACCAGCGTCGATGATACCCGCTTCATAGAAGGTGCGCATCGCGTAAAGGTCGCGGTCGAACGTCTGATCCTTGCTGTTCCACTCCATGTCGAACGCAACGCGGTTTTTTACGAAGTCGATCTTGTGACCGTCTATCACGTTCTGGATGCGGTAAGCGCGCGGGACCAGGAGCGTCTGCTTCTCCTTCTTTTTCGTCCCATGGAGCGGATTTGGCTCTACAGTAAACGTCTGGAACAGCATATCGCCGCGGATGCGCGTCTCGTACCAGCCACGCGGGTTAAGCAGCACGTCCATGTTCTTCGCGATTTGAGACTTGTTGCCGCCGCCGGCGACCATTTCGGCGGTGGCGATCGAGAAGGAGTTCAACGCCTCGATCAATTCGCCAAACTCTTCCGGAGCGGCACTGGCTAATATCCTTGAAGCGTTGCGATAGCTCTGGACCTCGAATCGATCTCGAAAGTCCGAGCTGATGATGTCGGGCAGGCTCGCATCCCGCGCCGAGATGAGTTGAACTTCCGGTGTAGGCACAGCATTATCACCCATTAGAGGGAGGTAATCCATCCAATGCGGACACGTCCAGTTTAGGAGGGACTACACCGCCCGCATCACCTCCCGCGTCAAGAAAGCGCAGACCCGCCGCCTCAAAGGCTTGTCGGATAGCAGCCGCGTTTCTTGCTTGGAGTGATCCCCCTTGTTCGAGGCGCAACACGGTTCGGCGGCTGACGCCTGAGGCTGCAGCAGTTTCGTCTAGCGACCACTCCAGAGCGGCACGCGCCATCCGAGCCTGAGCAGCTATGATTTTGTCACTCAGAGCGCCAATCCTCTTGACAACACCCAGAACTTTCACCTAGAGTGACAAAAAGAAGGAGACCCTCAGGCATGGCTGCCGGGAGGCATAACCTGTCGCGCCGGGCGTTGCTAGGCGCGGGTGTCGGCGCTTGCGCCGTCGCCGGGGGCGGTCGTGGGGCGGCCGTCCCGATTACGGCTGGCTCGGGCCCGGATCGGAGCTCGTCCGGCCGGAGCTGGGAGCGCGCACTTGCCGCCCTGCGGCGGGCAGAGGCTCGGGTGGCGGCTTTTGAGGCGGAGGAGAGGCTTCTGTCGGCGGAGCGGCGGGAGCTTGCCGCCGACGCGCTGGAGGAAAGGTTCGGGCGGCTCGACAAGCTTCGCCTCGCCGCCGTCCGGCGGCTGCTCCGCCTCCCCGCTGCGGACCTGCCGGCTTTGGTCCTGAAGCTCGACCTCGCCGTCGCGGAGCAGGCCTGGGAGGATTGCGGCTCTGAGGACTGCCTGGCGCTCATCGCCGCCGACGCCCGGCGGATCTCGCAGAGCGCGATCTCGCGGGAGCCCGAAAATGGGAATTGAAACGACGCCCTGGGACCCTGCCGAATTTCTCGAGAGCCCGGCAGCAATCCTCGCTATCTCGAGGCGGTGTTCGCGGACGGCGATCCGGGCCTGATCGCCTCGGTCCTGAATGACTTGGTCCGGGCCAAGGGCCTCGCGGACGTGGCGCTGACGGCACAAAGCGACATCGCCTCCGTGATCGGGGCCCTCAAGGCCCTGGGGCTCGAGCTCACCGTAAAGTCCGCCTCAAGGCGAGTTTCGCGACCCCGCTGCGAAGCGGCAATTCTTCCATCCTGCGTTGTGCCTTCGCGCCTTCGCGCCTTCGTGCCTTCCCTTTGAAACCGGGTGACGACATGCCCGAATTGAAGGCGGGAACGCCCGGCCGAGTGCAATTCCGAAGCCAGGCCCAACCCAAGCATCGAGCTTCGTCCGCCAGACGGCGCGCGGGCATTTTTTGAGAGGAGGCACCAAGGTACACCGACGCCGTTCGCTCGCGTCGCGGCCGCAAGCGCGCCCTGCAGGTTGACCGGGGGCGTTCGCCCGTCCCGCGCTCCCAACGCTACAAAATCGGCAGGAGACCAATGTGGCGAAATGACGCTCTTTGTGGCGATTCCGGGCGATTCCCGGCGATTCCCGGCGATTGTGAGCAATTCGAAGCTGAATTGCGCGTGACCTGATTTAATATTGAAAACAAAGGCTTGGTTGAACTACCGAGAGTGGCGGGCCATCGCCTTGCCCGCTTTTGCGTCACCGTCCTTCCAGGTTTGCGTCGAAAAACAATATGTTCACCAAATGTTCCACGTGGAGCATTGCTCAAAACTTCACCTTGATCCCCACCATCGCCCGCTTGCTGACCTGGCCGCCCGGCATCGTCACGCTTTCCACATAGACGGCGGCGGTGGCGTTGGGGCCGATCGATTTCTCGGCGACGAGGGGCTTCGTGGCGAACACGCGCTCCCACTTCTCCATGTCGTAATCGCCGTTCGGGCGGCGGCCGCACACGACGATCCCGGAGCTCCCGCCCCCGGTCTCGCAGGGATTGGCGGGTTTCACCCTGGCGAGATCGAAGTCGATCGGCAGCGGCCCCGCCGGCGCCGGCGGCGCGGACTGGAGTGCAAGAAGCAAGGCCAGTCTCATTCCACCCTCCGCCCCGGGGCCGAACCGATCGGTCGGAGACACTCGCCCGACATTCGGGCGAAGATAAGGCGGCGCCAGCCGCGCCCCGCGAACCGATCGACACCCTCGCCGGGGCTGCCGGCCTGTTCGAAACCCATCCGCACGCTCCGCACGCTCCGCGCGAATTGCCGCGGGAACAGGGCGAAACCGGGCCGGAGCCGGCGGAAGCCCGATCTTGCCTGCCGGTCTTCCGTTCGCTCCGCCTGTCGGTTACGTTTCCATCCGGGGAGGATCGGCGATGGACGCGCCCAAGGGCCGGTACAGGGTCGAGGAGAAGGACGGGCGGCTGACGGTGATCGACACCGCCACCGGCGCTCCCGCTTCCTCGGTGACTCCGCCGCGGCAGGTTCAGGGGATAGTCTCCAGCCCGCTTGGCCCGATCGACCGCTACGCCCGGCTACTTCTGGGCCTCGTCGTCAAGCGCTGGGACGAAGAGGGCCGTGCGATCCTGGCCTGGGAATGGGAGGAGAACGGCCGAACGCAGCGCTGGGACGCGGCGCTCGGCGCGCCGGAGCAAAGGCGGCTCGCCCGGGCGCTCGCCGCGGTCCTGGCATTTCCGCTGCTCGTCCTGCTCTCGATCTTCGCCGGGTTCGGCCTGACGTTACTCCTCCTTCCGGTCGTTCTGCCCGCGACCTTCTGGGGCGTCTGGTCGATCATGAGGCTGCGGCGGGGGACCAGGACGACCGGCGGCGCCTAGGGGCCTTCCACGGGCGGCTGAACCTCAGCCAACGACTCATTCATGAAACCCGCGCCGGTTCCGCCCGTTGACCGCTCGAGCCCCGCCGTCCGGGGCGCCTTTAGGAGAGTGTGATGCGTAACCTCGTTCTTGCGGCCGCGACCGCGGCCTGCGCCATGCCGGTCGCCTTCGCCGCGCCGGCTTCCGCCCAGGGCTACCGCCAGGGCTCCGAAACCCGCCAGGAGCGCCGCGAATGCCGCCGCGAGCTTCGCAACGCCGACAATCGCCGGGAATATCGCCGCGAGATGCGCGAGTGCGAGCGCGAGCTTCGCCGGGCCCAGAACCGCGACTGGCGCACCTACAATCGCTACGACTATAATCGCTACGAGCCCGGCAACAGCGCCTATTACGCTGATCGCTATTATCGCGACGGCCGCTATTACGGCGAGACCCGGCTGAGCCGCAACTCGCGCATCTATCGCGGTTCGGACGGACGCTATTATTGCCGCCGCAGCGACGGAACCACCGGCCTGATCATCGGCGGAGCCGTCGGCGGGTTGCTCGGCAACGCGATCGACAACGGCCGCTCGAGCATCCTGGGGACCCTGATCGGCGCCGGCGCCGGGGCCGCCCTCGGCCGCGAGATCCAGCGCGGAAGCGTCCGCTGCCGCTAAGGCTCGAGACTCTACGGGATCGAGGAGGGGGCGCGGCTTTCGCGCCCCCTCTTCTCGTCCGGCCCGGATCCCCCGCCTCAATGCCAGACCGTCGGAGTCGCCGCTTCGGGCTTGGCGACGATCTGCCACGGATCGCGGTAGAGGATCGTTCCCGGCCGCCGGGTCGCCACCTTGCGCGCCGGCAGCTCCGTCATTGCGAGCGAAGCGAAGCAATCCACTCGGCCTCGAAAGGCCCGCTGGATTGCCGCGTCGCTTCGCTCCTCGCAATGACGGTGCAGCCCAAGACGACCGCGATCCAGCCCCGGCGAAGCTCAGTCGCGCCAATAATCCTGGCGTCCGGCCCCGTCGAAACCGGCCCGTGGCGAGGCAGCAGCGCTTGAAAGCTCTTTCCGGAATCGCACGGGCAGGGGTCGTTGCGGCCGAGCTTCTCGACCAGCTCCTTCTCGCCGCCTCGGACGAAGCGAAGGCCGCGCTTCACCCTCGTCTCGGACGGATAGCCCTTACGACGCTTGGAAGTGACCTCGAAAGCAAGGGAGGTCGTCGCGATCTATTTGTCTCATCTCGGCCTCCTCGTTCGGCGGGCGTCGTTGCGCGGGAGCGGGCCCCTAGACCCGGGCGCCGCCGGAGTAAAGGGCGCATCGGCAAGGCCGGCAGCGAGACCGCTTATGGCCGCGTCCCGGGACTTGTGCCATCGTCGCCTGGACGGGAGTGAGAGCGGAGATCCCCCGGAACGCCGGGACCAAGGGAGAAGAGCCATCATCCGCCTCAGGCAGCTGTCGTTCGGATCGCAGGTCAAGCTCCTGCTCGCGCTCGTCCCGTTCACGGCGCTGGTCGTCTTCGAGGCGATGCTGGCGTTGCAGCTCGCCGGCTCGTCCGTCGGGGACGAGGAGGGGATTGCGATGCTGATCGCCGTCGCCTTGATCTTCGCCGTCATGATAGCCGCGCTCCAGGTCGCGGCTTTGGCGATTCTTCGACTGCTCCCCTGGCAGGGGCCGTCGCTGAGGGTGGAAGCCGACGATCATCTGAGACGGATCTTCGAATGACCGCGACGGCGGCGGATTCCAGGCTCGACTTCCGTCCCGACATAAATGGGCTTCGGGCGATCGCGGTCCTGGCGGTGCTCGGCTTTCATTTCGAGGTGGCGCCGCTGCGCGGCGGCTTCGTCGGAGTCGACATCTTCTTCGTCATCTCGGGCTATCTGATGACGGCGATCATCCTCGGCGGGCTCGAGCGGGGCAGCTTCTCGGTCGCCGGTTTCTACCTGGACCGGGCCCGCCGGATAGTCCCGGCCCTCGCCGTCCTCGTCGCACTGCTTCTAGCGGCCGGCGCCGTTTTTCTGCTCCCCGACGAATATCGGCTTCTGGCCAGGCAGGCGGGAAGCAGCCTCCTGTTCCTCTCCAACGTCCAGCACTGGCGGGAGACCGGCTATTTCGAGCCGGGGCTGGACCAGAAGTGGCTGCTCCACAGCTGGACCCTGTCGCTCGAGTGGCAATTCTACCTGCTCTACCCCTTGCTCCTGCCGCTGATCGTGAGAGTCTTCCCGGCGCGGCGGCGGCTTCTTCTCCTCCTGACGGCGGCGGCCCTGCTGTCGTTCGGGCTGATGCTCGTCCTCGCCCGGCTTGCCCCGGCCGCCGGCTTCTATCTGCTTCCGCCGCGCGCCTGGGAGCTGCTCGCGGGCGCGCTCGTCTACCTGGTCCCGCCGCTCACCGGCCGCGGCGTCCGGATCGCACAGGTCGCGGGTCTCGGCCTGATCGCCGCCTCCATGATCCTGATCGCGCCGGACGGCTGGCCCGACGGACGAGCGCTGGCTCCGGTCGCCGGGACGATGCTCGTGATCCTCGCCGCCCGGACCGGATCGCGCCTGACCGGCAATGGGATCGCGGCATGGATCGGCCTCAACTCCTATTCCATCTACCTGTGGCACTGGCCGGTCGTGGTCGCACTCCGGCGCTCCGGCCATTCCGGCGACTGGCCCTGGATCGCCGCCGGAATCGCGGTCACCTTCCTGCTCGGCCATCTTTCCTATCGCTTCGTCGAGAGCGCCGTCCGGCGGCGGGGGTCCGAGCCTCGCGGCGGCACCGCCGGCTCGGCAGGCCCATGGCGCCTGGCTGCCACCTTGGGCCTCCCCCCGCTGGCGCTTACCCTGGCGAGCCTCGAAATCTGGAAGGCGCAGGGCCTTCCGCAGCGTTTCTCGGAGCAGGTCCAGGCGACGGTTCGGGATTCGATCCCCCGTCCGGTCCCCGGCGCCGGGCCCTGCTACGCGGCCGGGGAAGTGTCGCCCAAGCCCTGCCGGATCGGGCCGGCCGGGGCGCCGGTCCTCGCGATCCTCCTCGGCGACAGCCACGCCGACGCCCAGCTTCTCGGGCTCGTCGAGGCGCTTCCCGCCGGCGTGGGCGGCGCGGTCGAGTTCAACGCGCTGGCCGGCTGCCCGCCGGTCCTGGGCCTGCGTCCGGTGCTACCGCGAAGTCGGTGCGGAGCCTTCAACGCCCGATTCCTCGAGCCGCTCGCCGCGCCGCGCCGAACCCCGCTGATCCTGACCGCGAGCTGGGCGGGCAATGCCGCCCGGCCGAAATTCCGCTTTCCCGGAGACGGCGGCGCACCCTCGGCCGCTTCGTTCCATGCAGCGCTCCTTCGCTCCTCCTGCGCTCTGGCGGCGGGAGGCCCGACCTATGTCGTGCTTCCCACTCCGCAATTCCCCTTTTGGGTGACCCGCGAGCTGCAGCGCCGGCTGATCGCCGGTTCGAAGGCGGCGGACGTCTCCATGCCCTATCCGGCCCATGAGGCGCGCAACCGCTCCATCGTCGCGGTGCTTCGCGAAGCGGAGCGGAGCTGCGGGGTCCGGCTTCTCGATCCGGTTCCCTATCTCTGCCGGGGCGGGGCCTGCCAGGGATCGGTCGGCCATCGACCGCTCTATCGCGACGACCATCACCTCACCGATCACGGAGCCCGAATGCTCGCGCCGATGTTTCGGCAGGTGTTCGAGCCCCCCGCCGAGCGATGACCGGGCGGGCCGCTCTCCTGACTCTGGCGTCGCCGACAGGCCTCCTTATAGCGAGCGGAGCAATGCGCCTCCGCTTGGCCCCTCTGCTCCTGGCGCCCCTGCTGGCCTCGTGCCAGCCGCCCGAGATCGCCGCCCGCGCCGTCTTCTACGGCGACGCCCTGGCCTTCATCGCCGCCGATCCGGGAGACTCGGACGAGGTGGGCTGCTGGGACGCAGGCACCGTGGTCGACGACAGCCTTCGTCCGGTCTGGAGGTTCAGCGGCCCCGGCAGGGGCGAATGCGGGAAGCTGTTCCCGCTCTTCTACGGCCGGGCGCCCGAGGGCGCCGAAACGGCCATCGAGGCGACCCGGCTCGAGCCCGGCCGGCTCTATCTGTTCATCGGCGACTCCACCGCCGGCATTTCCGGCGCCTTCGCGTTCACCCAGGCCGGAAACACTCGGATCGTCCACGATATCGACCCGGATTCACCCGCGGCCGACTTGGTCCGTCAGCGCTGGTGGGCTCGCGAAGTGCCTGCAATCGCGTCCGCCGCTCCACCCTCCGCCACCGAAGGCGGGCGCTAACCTGTGAGGGCATCCAGCCATACCGGAGCCGCAACCCTCTCGCGCTTCTCGCGGGAGAGGGTTTGGCGGGGCCAATGAAAGTCGATACAGCTTGGGGATGCGGATCCTCGACGTCGACCAATCGCCCGCCGCCGACGCGGCCAGGCTTACCCCCCATCTCGTCGCGGGGGAGACGGTCCATGCCGCCTTCGTCGCTCCGACCGGAGTCATCCTGTTCAGCGATCGTCGGATAATCCTCGTCCAGCGCGAGCATCTGCTCGAGGCTCGGATCGAGACCAGCTCCTGGCCCTACCGGACGGTCCGGCATTTCTCGATCCAGGAGGGGGAGGCGACGGAGAGCCGCTCGACGATCCGGATCTGGCTCGGCGACGAGCCCCAGCCGCTCCACCTGCGCGCCAATCCCGGCACCGACCTTCAGCCGCTCCAGCGCCTGCTCGCCGACCGCCTGGTGTAAAATTGACGGTTTATCGCATCAGGCCGGCCTTGCGGAGCGCGTCCTCGATCACTTCCTGGACTCCGCTGGCTGCCGCCTGAGGCCTCGGCCTGGCGCCGCCGGCCGGGTCGCGGCGTCGCGGGGCCGGGAGCGACTTCGGAGAGTCGCCATGGCTTTCCGCTTCCGCCGCCTCGGCCGGAGCGATCCCGAAGAAAGCCGCGATCCTGGCCGTCGAGCTCAGGCCGACGTCCAGCATGTGCGCGCCCGCCTCCCCCAGGGAATCCTCGCCGCTTCCGTCGAGCGGGATTCCATGGGCCATCCCGGTGATCGTATATTGCTCGACCAGCGTCTCGCCCTTCGAATCCCGCCAGGACTGGCGCGGATAGCCCTCCACCCGGTCGCTCAGGTCGGGCTCCGGACCTATACCATGAAGGTGAGTCCATTGGAGCGCGATCGCATCCGCGTTGCTCGCGACGACCGTCCGGTCGGCGCTGCCCTGCCAGACCTGGACCTTCGGCCACGGCCCCTTGTGCGCCGACGCCCGGCGAACGCTCGCTCCGAGCATGGCGGCATCGCTTCGGGCGCGGCCGCCCATGCAGTCGAAGGCCTCCGTCACGTCGGCCGCGCAGCCGTAAGCCACTCCGGCGATGATCGCTCCGGCCGCGAAAGTCTCGGGATAGGTGGCCAGCATCACCGAGGCCATGGCGCCGCCGGCGCTGAGACCGGTGACGAAGATCCGGTCCGGATCCACCTCATGGGCCTTCTTCATCGCCTCGATCATCGATCGGATCGAAGCCGCCTCGCCCATTCCCCGCTTCGTGTCGGCGCCCGAGAACCAGTTGAAGCAGAGCATCGGGTTATTGGCCCGCTTCTGCTCCGGGAAGAGCAGGATGAAGCCGTGGCGGTCGGCGAGCGTCGACCAGCCCGAGCCATGGTCGTAGACCGCCGCGTCCTGGGTGCAGCCGTGGAGGACGACCACCAACGGCGCCGGCCCCTCGATCCCGGCCGGCACGTAGCAGCGGGCGTTGAGGTCGCCGGGATTCTCGCCGGCCCAGTCGAGGTCGACGAGCCGATCGCGGGTGGCGGACGGAGCGGCGAAGGCGCTCAGCCCCTTGCGGCTTGGGCGAAGGCGGACTCGCGGTCTGATGGCAGGCATAAGCTAACTCTCCCCGGGGCGTCCCCCGGAAGGGAGGGCGCTCGGCATGAGAACGATATGGGGAGCGCTTTGTTGCAGTGCAACATAATTGGACTGGCGGGCGCGCTTGGTGGCATGACTCTGTCAGCGCCGTTCTGACAGTGAAAGGTTGGGTCGGCACTATTCCGGTACCAGCCTGTAGCCTATCGCCGGGTGGTTGACGATCAGGCGGGGTCGAGACGGATCGCGCTCGAGCTTCTGTCGAAGCCCCCTGATCGCGACCCGAAGATAGTCCATCTGCCCCTCATGTGCCGGACCCCAGACGGTGCGCAGCAAGTGGGCGTGGGGCAGGACCCGGCCGGGATGCTTGGCAAGCTCGGCGAGCAGCGCAAATTCCTTTGGCGGCAGGTGCACCTCCACGCCGTCCCTCCACACGGCGCGGTGGAAGAGGTCGATCGAGACCCCCCCGGACTCCACCGGCTGGGGCCCGTCTTCGAGCCCCAGGCTGGCGAGATTGGAAATATAGCGCTGAAACTTCGCTGCCTGCGACCCCATTGCCGAGACGATCTCCTTGTCGCTGGAACCGCTTCGACGCAGAGCGTCGACCGAGTCCAGTATTCCATTGGCGCCCGGCATCAGATCCTGAGCGATGGTCGCAAGCAAGGCGGAGCGGATGCGGTCGCGCGCCCGGGTTGCGGCGAACTCGCGCGCTTCGCCTTCGGCCCGGGCCCGCTCCAATGCCAGCGCGACCTGGTCGATGAGGTTTTGCAAGAGGGGCAATTGCGCTGAATGGAGGGGCGGCGCGCCGTCGTCCCGACCCAAGCCGACCGCGGCGATCACGGTGGCTTGCGCCCGGACCGGGTGAAACTGCCACTCGGAGGTGTTGGCGCGGGCCGCGGCCCGTCCGGAAGCCTCTCCCGTATCGAGCGTGAGCGTGGCCGCCGCCAGGTCGTTCGGTGTCAGCGTGACGGGAGCGGGTGCCGAGGCGATCACCTTGGGGGCCAAGGCGTGCTGCGCGAGAAGTGCGTTGCAATGAAAAAGGGCGGCGAGCTCGGTGGTCGCGACGGCGCCGATTTCCTCCTCGCTTCGACATGAAAGCAGCTGGCGGGCAAGGCCGGCGATAGTCGCGTTCCGGGATGCGTGGCCCGAGGCGATCCTGGCCTGTTTGCGGACCGACGCAGCGAGCTGGCTGGCGACGACGGCGACCAGGAACAGGACGACGACGGTGACGATGTCGGCCGCTCCGGCGATCCGAAGCGAACCCTGAGGGTGGGTGAAGAAGTAATTGTAGGCAAGCGCCGAGGCGAGGGCGCTGAACAGTCCGGGGCGTAACCCGCCGAGGATAGCGGTGGCGAGGACGGCGGGAAGGTAGAGCAGGTCAACGGCGGAATTGCCCCAGCGTGGGGCGAGCGCGAGGCCGACGAGGGTGGAAAGCGCCACCATGAGGGCGGCCTCGGGATAGCCCCTGGCCGCCGCCCTGGTGGAAGCTCGGGACTCCGGGGAAGGCTGGTCGACCATGGCTCTCAATGCGCCGCGCGCCGCGCTGCGTCGAGGCGCGCGACGGCTGGAATGGGGCGTCGCCCTCGCCTTCCCGGCAATCCACATGGAATCTTTATGCCGCTCCGCCCCACCTTTCGCGAATGACCACGATCGCTCGACCCGCCGCCGGGGCGCCCACCGCCCCCGAAGCTTCCCAGCATAAGCTGCCCACCCTGATGCTGGGCGCGATCGGAGTCGTCTATGGCGACATCGGCACGTCGCCCCTCTACGCGATGAAGGAGAGCTTCATCGGGCCGCACCCGCTCGCCGTCGACCGGCTGCACATCTTCGGGGTGCTCAGCCTGATCTTCTGGTCGTTGATGCTGGTGGTCACCGCCAAATATGTGTTCGTCGCGATGCGCGGCGACAACAAGGGGGAGGGCGGCTCCTTCGCCCTTCTCGCGCTCATCTCGCGCAATCTAGGCGAGAGGCGATGGACGGCCGGCCTCGTCATGCTGGGCGTCCTCGCAACTGCGCTCTTCTACGGCGACGCGATGATCACTCCCGCCATATCGGTCCTCTCGGCTGTCGAAGGCCTGACCCTCGTCCAGCCGGGCCTCGAGCCCCTGGTCATCCCGATCTGCGTGGTGGTCCTGATCGGCCTTTTCCTGATCCAATCCCGGGGAACGGCGCGGGTTGGAGCCGTATTCGGGCCGATCGTGCTCCTGTATTTCGCCGCTCTGGCCACCTTGGGTGTCGCGAACATTCTCGAGCAGCCCGAGATCCTCGCCATTGTAAGCCCGCATTGGGCCGCCGCCTTCTTCTTCTACGATCCGCTCACCGCCTTTCTCGCGATGGGATCGGTGTTCCTCGCCGTCACCGGCGCCGAGACGCTTTACGCGGACATGGGCCATTTCGGCCGCAGGGCGATCGGCATCTCCTGGCTGGTCCTCGTCTACCCGTGCCTGATGCTCAACTATATGGGGCAGGGCGCACTATTGCTCGGCGATCCGGCGGCCGTCCGAAACCCCTTCTACCTGATGGCTCCGGACTGGGCGCGCCTGCCGCTGGTGCTGCTCGCGACGGCGGCGACGATCATTGCGAGCCAAGCCGTGATCTCAGGCGCCTTCTCCGTGACCCACCAGGCCGTGCAGCTCGGCTTCCTGCCCCGGCTCAAGACCCGCCACACCAGCGCCAGTGCGGCTGGCCAGATCTACATTCCAGCCGTCAACTGGGCTTTGCTGGTGATGGTGGTCCTGCTCGTATTGGGCTTTCGCCAATCGACCAACCTGGCGTCGGCCTACGGGATCGCCGTGAGCGGCACGATGATCATCACCACCGCCATGCTCGCCGTCCTGATCGTCCGGGTCTGGAAGTGGAACCGGCTACTCGCCGCAGCGACCATCGCCCTCTTCGCGG
>DASQZF010000015.1:0-36851 GCA_035638835.1 Allosphingosinicella sp.
CGTCGTCCGCGGACCCGCTCCCGATCACGGCGTTGATCAGGACGACGGCGCCGAGGATGCAGACGAGGAGTATGGG
Organism: Allosphingosinicella sp.; assembly: GCA_035638835.1. Classification (GTDB taxonomy): domain Bacteria; phylum Pseudomonadota; class Alphaproteobacteria; order Sphingomonadales; family Sphingomonadaceae; genus Allosphingosinicella. The sequence continues at coordinate 77 of DASQZF010000015.1, forward strand.
CGTGGTCGCCCGGGTCTGCTCCCACAGCGGCTCGAGGCCGGTGAAGGGGAGAGCGAGCACGAAGAGGACGAGGCCGGCGGCGAGGATCGGGGCGAGGAAGGAGAGGATTGCCGTCGCCACGCGCTGAAGGGTGCCGACGATCCGGTCGCGGTCCCTGAGCAGCCCGATCGCCGCTCCCAGAGCGCCGCCGACCAGGAGCCAGGGCGCCCAGGGTTCGTCGAACAGGTCTTTCAGCAGGTCGATCCCGATCAGCTGGAACAGCTCCGAGAGCAGAAGCACGAGCAGGACGGTGACGAGGACGAAGCCCCAGGCGACGAACCAGAGGACGATGTTGGTCAGGATATGGGCGTGGACGGCGGGATAATCGAGGTTCCACCGGCCCGCGTCGCGCGAGGCCTGGAAGAGCGGGACGGCGATGACGAGGGCGAGCAGCGCCGAGACGAGCTGCCAGCTTTCGCCGGCTCCCCAGCTTTCGGGCTGGCCGTTCCAATAAGTGACGAAGCCGACCACGAGCCCCGCCGCCACCGCGAACATGAGCGACCAGATCCAGCGGGGCCGCTCGAGCGAGAAGCCGAAGACGATCCCGCCCGCGGCGATCGCCGCCGCGGCGCCCAGCCTGAACGGATTCTCGGTCCATTGCCAGGCTATCGGCCCGCGGGTGAGGAGATGAACGATCAGCCCGAGAGCCGCCCCGAGGGCGAGCAGGATCGCCGCGCGCAGCGGCCAGGCCTCATGGTCGATCCGTTCCGCCTCGGTCATTTCATTCTCTCCCCGACTTCGCTTCTAGAGCTTGCAATCGAATCTACCATCCGCTTGTGCAGCCGCGATGCAGGCGGGGAGGATTTGATGCTGGCGCGGCGGTTCCTGTGGGTGGTGGCCGGGCTGACCATGCTCGTCATGGCCGCGGCCCTCCTCTACCGCCTGTTCGGCGCCGAGCTGATGCGCTTCGCGATGGTCCCGTCGGCCGCCTTCGAGGGCGGGCCTGCGCCGGCGCCCAATGCCTATGCCGACAAGAAGCTTTGGATCGCCCGGCCGGACCTTGCCGACAGCCCCGCTTTGTGGATGCCTACGGGACTGAAGCGTGAGGGCATTCCGGTGGCGTCCGCCTTCTTCATCCACCCCACTTCCTATCTTCAGACCTCGCGTTGGAACGCCCCGCTCGCCGACCCGGAATCGCAGTGGCGGGCGAAGCTCTTCGTCCAGAGCCAGGCCAGCGTGTTCAACGGGGTCGCCGACATCTGGGCGCCCAAATACAGGCAGGCGACCTTCGGAGCCTTCCTCACCACCAAGGCGGAAGCGCAAAAGGCGCTCGACTTCGCCTATCGCGACGTCGCCGCGGCGTTCGAGCAGTTCCTCGAACAGGCTCCGAAGGATCGCCCGATCATCCTCGCCGCCCACAGCCAGGGAAGCCTCCATCTGATGCGCCTGCTCGCCGAGCGGATAGCCGGCAAGCCCGAGGCGAAGAGGATCGTCGCCGCTTATGTGATCGGCTGGCCAATCTCGATCCCGGCCGACCTCCCCTCGCTCGGGCTGCCGGCCTGCGAGAGGCGGGAGCAGGCGCGCTGCGTGGTCAGCTGGCAGAGCTTCGCCGAGCCGGCGGATCCCAAGCAGGTGACCGACGTCTACGACACTTCCGCAAGCCCCTTCGGGATATCGCGGGCCGGATCGCCGATGCTGTGCACCAATCCGCTGACCGGGGCCCAAGGCGGCGAGGCCCCGGCGACGGCCAATCTGGGAACGCTCGTTCCCAACGAGGCCCTCACCCAGGGGGAGATCAAGGCGCCGGGAGTCCCCGCCCGCTGCGACGTTCGCGGCTTCCTCCTGATCGGCGAGGACGCGCCCGAACTCGGCCCCTACGTCCTCCCCGGCAACAATTACCACGTCTACGATTACGCCCTCTTCTGGTCGAACCTGCGCACCGACGCGGCGGCCCGGGTCGCGGCGTTCGGGGAGCGGTAATGAGGGGCTACGGCTCATCCCCTCCCTGGAAGGGAGGGGCCGGGGGTGGGTCCGCCGAAGGCGGCCGAAACTCCGACTCCGCAAAGTCTCGCTGCGCTCGCCTACCCACCCCCAACCCCTCCCTTTCAGGGAGGGGAGCCGGGCGATGATCACCGTCTCCGCCGCCGAATATCGCGACGTCCTTCCGGAAGGCGGCCGGCTGCTCGGCCTCGACGTCGGCACCAAGACGATCGGCCTCGCGCTTTGCGACGCCGACTGGACGATCGCCACCCCTGCCGAGCTCCTACAGCGCGGCAAGTTCGGAAAGGATCTGGAGAAGCTCCGGGCCCTGGCCGAGGCCCAGCGGGTCACCGGCCTGGTCGTCGGCCTCCCGCTCAACCTCGACGGCAGCGATTCGCCGCGCACCCAATCGGTCCGGGCCTTCGCCCGCAACCTCGAGCCGCTCGGGCTTCCGATCCTGCTCTGGGACGAGCGCTGGTCGACCGCGGCGGTGACCCGAACCCTGCTCGACGCAGACGCGAGCCGGGCCCGCCGCGCGGAGCTGGTCGACAAGATGGCCGCGGCCTACATACTCCAGGGGGCGATCGACGCGCTGACGATGGGGTGAAGTCCGTCATTGCGAGTGAAGCGAAGCAATCCAGTGCGGCTTCGGAGTCCGGCTGGATTGCTTCGTCGCTTCGCTCCTTGCAATGACGTCAGTGGTCTCCCATCCGAGCCAGGGCTTCGCGCATCGCGGCCCGGAATTCCGGGCGATCGTAGATGTCGTTATGGCCGGCGCCTGGAACGGTCCTGTCATAGACCAGTCGGCCGACCGAGCGGCGCAGGCCCTCCGTGCGCGCCGCGGTGATCAGCGTGTCCCGCTGCGCGGCGACGATCGCGGCCGGCACCGGAGAGGCCTCGAGCCACTCGGCGCTCTTCATCTCGTGCCGGAACAGCAGGCGCACCGGAAGCCACGGGAACTGGCCCGCCGCGACCTTGGCAAGCGAATCGAACGGAGTGACCAGGATGATGCCGTCCAGCCGCCGGCGCGGGGCCAGGCTCGCGGCGACTCCGCTGCCGATGCTGAGGCCGACCGCAACGGTCCGGGCCGGGCGGACGCGGTCCACCGCGAAATCGTGGACCAGCGGCGCGTCGTCGATCAGGGCCCGGGCCGACGGCGCTCCGCCCGAAGGTCGATAGCCCCGGTAATGGAAGGCGACCACGTCGGCCTCCGGGAACAGGCCGTGCAGGTAGAGTGCAGCCGTCTCGGCGTTCCAGCCGTTGCCGCCGAAGCCGAGGATCAGAGTATCGGAGGGCGATGCCCTTGGCGCGATATGGATTCCGTGAAGGCGGTCGCCGTCGCCGGTGTCGAGGACGAGCCGCTCCGCGCCCGGGGGAAGCGGTCCCGCACCGCCGACCGATCCGGCCGGGAAGAGAAGCCTGGCCTGGAAGGCGAAGACGAGGAGGAGAAGCGAGACGTAGAGGAAGACGGGTATGAGGAGGAGCTTCCACATGACGCTTCTCCTAGTCGCCGCAGGCCTCCGCCAGGGCCGGCTCGATCGCGTCGAGGGTGAACGGCTTGGAGAGGACCGGGACGTTCGCATGGGCAGCCGGGGGAGGCTCGATATGGCCGCCGGTGGCGAGCACGTAGGGAACGCCCTGGGCGGCGAGGCGGTCGGCCACGGGCCAGACCTGCTCGCCGTTCAAATTGACATCGATGATTGCGACGTCGAACCCGCCCTCGCCGACCCGGACGAGCGCGTCGGCGACGGTGTCGCAGGTCCCGGCCACGATATGGCCCAGGGAATCGAGGAAATCCTCGAGCATCATCGCGATGAGGGGTTCGTCTTCGACAATAAGGATGGAGCGCGCTATCACCGGCGTTCGCTTAAGGCGTAACTATCGTTTGCGAAACAAGTTTTTTGAACCCCCGTCATTGCGAGCGGAGCGAAGCAATCCAGCAAGGCGCCGGTCGCAGGCGCTGCCACTGGATTGCCGCGTCGCTGCGCTCCTCGCAATGACGGCGCTTCCCTCCGCCCCTACTTCATGACCAGCGCGTCCCGGGTGGCCTCGGCGAGCTTCTGGACCGAAAAGGGCTTGGCCAGGAAGGCGACCCGTTCCAGGTCGATCGACTGGCGAAGCTGCTCCTCGGCGTAGCCGGAGATGAAGAGGATCGGCAGATCGGGTTGCCGGATCCGGGCCTCGCGGGCGGTGGTCGGGCCGTCCATGGTCGGCATGACGACGTCCGAGATCATCAGGTCCACCCTTTTCTCGCGGTCGAGTATCTCGATCGCCGCCTCGCCATTCTCGGCGAGCAATACGGTGTAGCCGTGCCGGGTGAGCGCCCGTTCGGCGACGGCGCGCACCGTCGCCTCGTCCTCGACGAGGAGGATCGTGCCGGTCCCCCAAAGCTCGCCGGCGGGCTCCCGCGCCTTGCGGCCCGGTTTCGCCACCGCCTCGGCGCGGTGGACCGGAAGGTAGATGACGAAGCTCGTCCCCTTCCCGGGCTCGCTTTCGGCGAAGATGAAGCCGCCGGATTGCTTGACGATTCCGTAGACGGTGGAAAGGCCGAGGCCGGTCCCCTTCCCCACTTCCTTGGTGGTGAAGAAAGGCTCGAAGATCTTGGGGAGGAGATGCGGCGGGATCCCGGTTCCGGTGTCCGAGACCCGAAGCGCGGTATAATCGGCGATCGGAAGGATCTCGCTTCCCATCCGTCGGACGTCCTCGGATGTGACGGCGTAGGTGTGAAGGGTGAGCAGGCCGACGCTGGCGTCGTCCAGGGTGGTCATTGCGTCGCGCGCGTTCACCGCCAGATTGACGATGACCTGCTCCAACTGCCCCGGATCGGCCCGGACGGCGCCGAGGCCGCGATCGTGCTTGACCTGAAGCTTCACCCGCTCGCCGAGCAGCCTTTTCAGGAGCGTCGAAACCTCCGCGATGACGTCGGGAAGCTGGAGGACCTGGGGCCGAAGCGTCTGCTGGCGGGAGAATGCGAGCAGCTGGCGGGTCAGGCTCGCGGCGCGATTCGAGTTGGAGCGGATCTGCTGGATGTCGTCATAATCGCTGTCGCCGGGCGCGTGGCGCATCAGCATGAGGTCGCAATGGCCGATGATGGCGGTCAGGATGTTGTTGAAATCGTGGGCGACACCGCCAGCCAACTGGCCGACCGCCTGCATCTTGGTCGCCTGGGCGACCTGGCGCTTCAGCCGATCCTCCTCGCTATTGTCCTTGAGCGAGAGCAGGACGGCGGCCTCGCCGAGCCCTCGGGCGCCGGCGATGGTCAGCGCGACCGGCTCCTCGGTATTGGCCTTGAGCCGGACGGCGACGTCGCCGGAGAGGGAGGCGCCTCGGGCGAATCGGCGGATCGAGTCCGCGACCGCCGCCTTGTCCTCGTCGACGACGAGGTCGCTCGGCCAGGTCGGCATCGCCGCCCGCGACAGTCCGGCGGCCCGGCGGAAGGCGCCGTTCAGGTAGACGAAGCGCCCGTCTCGGTCGGCCAGAGCGAGGCCGAGCGGAAGGATCTCGAGCAGGGCATTGATGTTGTGGGCGGCATCGGCGCCGACCCCGCCCAGCTCGTCGAGCAGGAGGAACAGGCTCGGCCCGCCTTCCTCCTCGACCAGCGGCACCTGGAGGATCCGAAGCGCGCCGCCGGATTTGCCTTCGCGGGCGAAGTGGAACTGATGCTGCTCGCTCATCACCAGCAGGTCGACGAGAGGAGTTCCGGGCGCGACCTCGGCCTCGCCTCCGGCGCGGGCGTGGAAGGCGGAATTGGCCTCCAGTATCCGGCCGTCGGCGGCGGTGAGCGCCGCCATCAGTCCGGTCCGGGCGAGGCGGCTCCCTATCTCCCCGCCGAGCAGCGACCGAGCCTCGGCCGCGGCGTCCTTTTCGCCCGTGCGGACGAATCGCCAGAGCAGTGCGCCGTCGCCCTGCCCCGCGGCCCGGACCTCGGCCACGAACCGAAGCTCGCCCAATTCCAGCTCCGCGGCCTGGGCCTTCCCGTCGCGGGCCGCCGAGGCGAGGGCGGAGCGGAGGGCCTCGCCGAACGGAAGCTCGAGCGGCGGGCGGACTCCGAACCAGCTCTCGTAGCGCGAATTGGCCGCGAGCAGCGCACCGCCGGAGTCCGTGACCGCGACGGCGTCGGGCGAGGTCTCGAGGCCGGCGCGGACCAGCGCGTAATCGGTCCCGCGCTCGACCGCTTCGGGCGCCGCGGCGGCGCCCCGGCCGACGAACAAAAGCGGCAGGCCGAAGGCGAGCACTCCGGCGAAGAAGGCGGCCGCGAAAACCGGATTGTCCAAAGCCCAGAGCAGCAGGGCCGCCGAGGCGGCAGCGGCCACGAACACCGCGAGCATCCCCAGGCCGAGACGGGGCCGGGCTGCCGGGGAGGAGTGAAGGACGGTCGACATATGGGCCGACCCTTCCTTTCTTTCTCTCCCCCAGGTCAAGCTCGGCAAGCCGCTACGGCATGCGAACCCGCTTTTCCGGCGGCAGACAGAGCTTCTGGCCGGGCGTGACGTTGAGGTCGGAGCGGCGAGCGGGCAATTTTCCAATCTCCCCTCCCTGGAAGGGAGGGGCCGGGGGTGGGTAGGCGAGCGCAGCGAGACTTTTTGCTGACTCGGTGTTTCGGCCGCCTTCGGCGGACCCACCCTCGGTCCCTCCCTTCCAGGGAGGGAAGCAGTCCGGCGATCCAGCTCTAGGTCTCGACGCCGCTCGTCCTGCGCTTCCACTTGCGGGCGGTCCACCAGCGCCACATCAGGATGGAGGCGAAATAGCCGACGATGGCGCTGAGAACCGCGATGATGAACAGGCCGCTGACCATGGCGATCGCGGCGTCGGAGAAGAGCCAGGAGAACCATTCCCGGATCGTCGCCTCGCGCCCGGGGATTGCGCTGTGGCCGCCAAGCCCGAGCGAGCTCCCGACGAAATAGGAGGCGGTGAGGAAGAAGGGCGTCGTCAACGGGTTCGACAAGAAGGTCATCAGGGCCGCGACCGGGATGTTCCCGCGGCACGGGATGCACAGCAAAGCCGATCCGATGATCTGCAGGCCCGGGATCATGATGAAGATCCCGACGATCAGCCCGACGGCGACCCCGCGAGGCACCGAACGGCGGGTGAAGCGCCAGAATTCGCTGTGGAGCACCCGCCTCCCGAACGGCTTGATCCAGCGGCTCTCGGCAAGCTCCTCGCGCTTGGGCATGTTCCTGCGCGCCCATCGGGCGAATCGCGCGGCCCGGTCAGCCACGGTCGCGCAACAGCCGGCCCTGCTCCCGCTTCCAGTCCTTCTCCTTCTGATATTCGCGCTTGTCGGGCGCCTTCCGGCCGCGCGCGAGCGCAAGCTCGACCTTCGCCCGGCCGCGGCTGTTGAAGTAGATGGAGAGCGGCACGAGGGTCATTCCCTGGCGGGCGACGGCGCCGTGGAGCTTGGCGATTTCCCGCTCGTGGAGGAGCAGCTTGCGGGGCCGCTTGGGCTCGTGATTGTGGCGGTTGCCGTGGCTGAACTCGGGGATGTTGGCGTTGATCAGCCAGGCCTCATCCTCCTTCACCTCGGCATAGCTTTCCGCGATCGAGCCTTCGCCGAAGCGAAGCGACTTCACTTCGGTCCCGGTCAGGGCGATCCCGGCCTCGTAGGTCGATTCGACCGCATAATCGAAACGCGCGCGCCGGTTCTCGGCGACGACCTTCTGTTTGTCGAACGTGGCGGGACGGGGACGGACCATGATCAGCAGATAGGGGCGGCGCCGATGAAAGCGAAATCGTTTCCGTCAGCCCGACACCCGTTCGGGCCGAGCTTGTCGAAGCCCTTCCCTTCCCCCCTCCCGAAATAAGGGCAGGAAAGGCCTTCGACAGGCTCAGGCCGAACGGTGTCGGTGCAGAGCCTCACAACAGCCCCGCATGCGCCAGCGCGGCATCCACCGCCTTGCGGCTCGCTTCCGAAGGGGGGGTCATCGGCAGGCGGAGCCCGGCCGACGTCCCTTCGCGGACTCGCGAGAGCGCATATTTGACCGGGCCCGGGGAAGCGTCGGTGAACAGGGCCGCATGGAGCGGGTAGAGCCTGTCCTGGAGGCTCAAGGCCCCCTTCCAATCCCCTGAAAGACAAGCATTCTGGAATTCCGCGCAAAGCTTCGGAGCGACGTTCGCCGTGACCGAGATGCACCCCGTCCCGCCCATCGCCGAGAAGCCCAGCGCCATGTCGTCATTGCCGGAGAGCTGGACGAAATCCTCGCCGCAGGCCGCGCGCTGGGCGGAGACCCGGGCGAGGTTGCCGGTCGCGTCCTTGACCCCGATCACGTTGGCGATCCCGGCGAGCCGCGCCATCGTCTCGACCGAGATGTCCGTGATCGTCCGGGCCGGCACGTTGTAGAGGATGATCGGGATATCCACCGCCTCCGCAACGGCCGCGAGGTGGGCGTAGATCCCCTCCTGGTTGGGACGGTTGTAATAAGGCGGTACGTGGAGCGCGGCGTCCGCCCCCGCCGCCCTTGCCGAGCGGGTCAGGGCGATGGCATGGGCGGTGTCGTTCGAGCCACAGCCGGCGATCACCTTCACCCGCCCCGCCGAGCCTTCGACGGCGAGCTCGATCACCCGCCGGTGCTCCGCGGGCGTGAGGGTGGCCGATTCGCCGGTCGTCCCGCACGGGACCAGCGCATGGCTTCCTTCGCTCACCTGCCAGCGCACGAAGTCCAGAAAAGCGCGTCCGTCCAACGCTTCGTCCCGGAAAATCGTCACCAGAGCCGGGATCGACCCGCGGAACATCACTAGACTCCTTCACGTAGGGCAACAGGCCCGACATTAGGGGCCGGTCCGTTCAGGGCCTGATAAGGAGGGGGTTGGCATTCTGTCCAGCATGCAGAAAAAAGTGTTGGCTTTGAGCCTCTTGGGCGTCTCCGCAATGTCCGTCGCAGCTGTCGCGACGGGGGTGAAGCGCGCGCAGGTCGATAATATCCTTCCGGCCGCGATGCAGAGCGTCGCGGCGCCCGTGCCGCTTCGGCCCGAGCCTCGGCCCCAGCCCGCTTATTCGCCAATGTCGTCGTCGGTCGCGTCCGATCTCGCCCGCTGGAACAGCCTGAGGCAGACCGACAGCCTGCCTTTCTCTTCCTACGCCTCATTCCTGATGAGCCATCGCGGCTGGCCGGGCGAGACGGCCATGCGCCGGACGGCCGAGAAGGCGAATTCCGACGGAGGCGCCGCCTTCGAGGTGATCGGTTTCTTCAACGCCTTCCCGCCCCTGACCCCGGCGGGCCACGCTCGTCACGCTTTCGCGCTTCAGGCCTCGGGCCGGGGCGACGAGGCGCTCGAAGCGGCGCGCAGGGCCTGGACCGGCGGAGTGCTCCCCGCGACCGACGAGGCCCGGATCCTGAGCCAGTTCGGCGGCCGCTTCACCACCGCCGACCATGATTCGCGCCTCGAGGCGCTGCTCGGCAATGGCGACATCCAGAGCGCGACGAGGCAGCTTCCTCTGGCCTCGGCGCAGCGCCAGGCCCTCTATTCCACCCGGATCGCGCTTCAGACCCGAGCCGGCGACGCCTCGGGCCGGCTCTCGGCGCTGGGCAATGTCGAGGGCGATCCCGGCCTGCTGATGGACCGCGCCAACTGGCTTCGCGCCGGCGGCCAGAGCCTCGCCGCCCGCCAGCTCATGGCCCAGCCGCACCGCCTGTCGAGGCCTCCCGCCAATGCCGAGAAGTGGTTCGAGGCGATGATGACGCTCGCCAAGGGCGCCGCCAACGACGCCCAATGGTCGACGGCCTATCAGATCGCCTCGCAGGTCGACGGCGCCTATCCGGCGGGCACGGACGTCAGCACCCGGTCCTATGGCGAGCGCGACGAATATACGAACCTCGCCTGGCTGGCCGGCACGGCGGCCCAGAAGCTCGGCCGTCACGCCGACGCGGCCCGGATGTTCGACCGCTACGGCCGCGCCGCGAAATCCTCGCAGACCCGGACCAAGGGCTTCTATTGGGCGGCCCGCTCGGCCTCCAGCGCCGGCCAGCAGGCACAGTCCAATTCCTGGCTGGAGCAGGCCGCGGCCAGTTCGGACCAGTTTTACGGGCAGCTCGCTCTGGAACGGCTGGGACGGCGGATCACGCCCCCTTCCCCCTCTTCGACGATACCGAGCCAGGCGCAGCGATCGGCCTTCGAGGCCCGGCCGCTGGTCCGGGCGACCAGGGCGCTCGGCGACATGGGCCGGTGGAGCGACCAGTCCCTGTTCGTCCGAGCCATCGCCGAGCAGGCGGAAACGGAGAGCGACCGGGTCCTCGCCGCCCAGTTCGGCCGGACGATCGGCCGCCAGGACCTGGGCGTCTGGGTCGCGCGGGAAGCCCGAAACAAGGGCCAGAGCTTCTACGATCCGGCCGGGTTCCCGGAAGTGACTCTGCCGGGGGCTTATTCGACCCATTGGGGGCTGGCGCACGGAATCACACGGCAGGAAAGCTCGTTCGACCGGGCCGCGGTCAGCCATGCCGGAGCCCGCGGCCTCATGCAGCTGATGCCGGGCACCGCTCGCGAGCAGGCCGGCAAGCTCGGAATGCCCTACGATTTCGGCCGGCTGACCTCGGACCCGGCCTATAACGTCATGCTCGGCGCCAGCTATTTCGAGCGGCTCCTGAACCAATGGGGCGGTCATGCGCCGATGGCGGTGGCGAGCTACAATGCCGGCGCCGGCAACGTGAACAAATGGGTGCGCGCCAACGGCGACCCGCGCGGCGGGACGGACATCGTCGCCTGGATCGAGGCCATCCCTTATTCCGAGACCCGCAACTACGTTCAGCGCGTTCTCGAAAATGCGGTGGTCTACGACGCCATCCGGGCCCAGCGCGGCGGCGGTCGGGCAAACCGGCTGTCTTATTATCTGGGCAAGAGCGGGCCTGGCTGAGTGATCCTCCCCATCGCAGATGGGGAGGGGGACCATGCGAAGCATGGTGGAGGGGTAATCGCGCAGGCCTCGCCATCTACCCCTCCACCACACTTCGTGTGGTCATCCTCCCCATGCTATGCATGGGGAGGATGAACAGCCCCAATTACATCACCCCTGCCGGCTACCGACGGCTGCGCGAGGAATATGAGTCCCTGTTCGGCGTCGAGCGGCCCAGGCTGGTGGAGACCATCTCCTGGGCCGCAGGCAATGGCGACCGCTCCGAGAATGGCGACTATATCTACGGCCGAAAGCGGCTTCGCGAGATCGACCGGCGGCTCGGCTGGCTGTCGCGGCGGATGAAGGACGCCAAGGTGATCAACGCCTCGGCCCAGCCCGAGCGGGGCAAGGTCTATTTCGGGGCCACCGTCGAGCTTGCCGACGAGGACGGCAGGAGGCGGACGGTTACCTTGGTCGGCGAGGACGAGACCGACGCCGCGAACGGCCGGATCGCCTGGACCTCGCCGATCGGCCGGGCCATCCGCGGAGCCGCCGTCGGGGATTTGCGGAAGGTCACCCTGCCCGGCGGGGAGCGGGAGCTGGAGATCGTTGGGATCGAGTATCCGGAGTCGCGTTAGGCGCGTCATTGCGAGGAGCGAAGCGACGAAGCAATCCAGTGAGCCTCCGAGGCCGCACTGGATTGCTTCGCTGCCGCGCAGCGGCAGTTTATCCTGAGCGCCGCCGCAGGCGGCGTCGAAGGGCTCGCAATGACGGCGACGCTATTCCCCGAACGCCTCCCGAGCCAGCTTCTCCACCTCCGGATCCGCCTCGGGCGGCTTCGCCGGGGAGGCCGCCTCCAGCGCCTCAGCCACGGCGATCAGGGCCGCGATCCGGGCGGCTTTCTTGCTGTTGCCGTCGATCACGGTCCATGGGGCCCAGCGCGTGTTCGTGCGTTCGAACATGTCGCCCGCCGCAGCGAGATAATCGTCCCGCCGGGCCCGGTTGCGGAAATCCTCCGCGGTCACCTTCCAGCGCTTCCAGGGATGGTCGAGCCGGGCCTTCAGCCGCTCGTCCTGGGTCTCCTGGGTGATGTGGAAGAACAATTTGACGATCGTCGTCCCGTCATAGCTCTGCTGAGCCTCGAACTCGTTGATCTCGTCATAAGCGCGCCGCCACTCGGCCTCGGAGGCAAAGCCCTCGACCCGTTCGACCAGGACCCGGCCGTACCAGCTCCGGTCGAAGACCCCGATCTCGCCGGCGCCGGGAAGCTTGTTCCAGAAGCGCCAGAGGAAGTGGCGGACTTTCTCTTCCTGCGTGGGGGCCTTGATCGGCCAGACCTGGAAGGCGCGCGGGTCCCACTCCGCGGTCAGCCGCTGGATCGCCCCGCCCTTGCCGGCCGCGTCCCAGCCCTCGAAGACGATCAGGCTTCGGCGCCGGTGGACGATATGGGCAACGAGGATTTGGGAGAGCCGCTCCTGAAGCGCCTCCAGGTCCTCGTTATAATTGCCGCGGTACCGGGCGCCGGATTCGTAGTTGGAGAGGTCTATGGTCACCGCTTCACCGTTCGCCCTGAGCCTGTCGAAGGGCTTCCTTCGACTTCGGGGTAGAAGAAAAGAGAGGGCTTCGACAAGCTCAGCCCGAACGGAAGCAAGAGGGCGGCGCCCCCTTCCCGTCCTCAATCCGGCGCCACCGCCTGCGCCGGATCCTTCTTCGCGGCGCCGGCCGGCTCGACCAGTCGGATGTTGAGCTCCCTGAGCTGCTTGGCCGAGACCACGCCCGGAGCGCCCATCATCAGATCCTCTGCCCGCTGGTTCATCGGGAAAAGGACGACCTCGCGGATATTGGGCTCGCCCGCGAGCAGCATGACGATCCGGTCGATGCCCGGCGCGGATCCGCCGTGGGGCGGCGCTCCGAACTTGAAGGCGTTGATCATGCCCGAGAAATCGCGGTCGACGTCTTCCTTCGAATAGCCGGCGATCTCGAACGCCTTGTACATGATGTCGGGCCGGTGGTTGCGGATCGCGCCCGACGACAGCTCGACGCCGTTGCAGACGATGTCGTACTGGAAGGCGAGGATGTCGAGCGGGTCCTTCGACTCGAGCGCTTCGAGCTCGCCCTGCGGCATCGAGAAGGGATTGTGGCTGAAGTCGACCTTCTTCGCTTCCTCGTCATATTCGAACATCGGAAAGTCGACGATCCAGCAGAAGCGGAACTCGTCCTCGCCGATCAGCCCGAGCTGCTCGGCGACCCGGGTGCGGGCAAGGCCTGCAAGCTTCGCCGCCTGGCCTTCCTTGCCGGCGGCGAAGAATATCCCGTCGTCCGGCCCGAGGCCGAGCTCGGCGATCAGCTTGCGCATGCCCTCGTCGCCATGATTCTTGGCGATCGGCCCACCCAGCTCGCCGCCTTTCTGGGTGACGTAGCCCAGGCCGGCATGGCCTTCGGAGCGCGCCCAGTCGTTCATGTCGTCGAAGAATTTGCGGCTCTTGTCGGCCGTACCCGGGGCCGGGATGGCCCGGACGGCGCCGCCGCCCTCGACGATCCGGGCGAAGAGGCCGAGACCCGAGCCTTGGAAGTGGCTCGAGACGTCCGAGATCAGGATCGGATTGCGAAGGTCCGGCTTGTCGGAGCCGTATTTCAGCATCGCCTCCCTGTAGGGGATCCTCGGGAACTCGCCGGCGGGGGTGACCTTCTTGCCGTCGGCGAACTCTTCGAAGACTCCGGCGAGGATCGGCTCGAGCGCCTGGAAGACGTCCTCTTGGGTGACGTAGCTCATCTCGAAATCGAGCTGGTAGAATTCGCCGGGCGAACGGTCGGCCCGCCCGTCCTCGTCGCGGAAGCAGGGGGCGATCTGGAAATAGCGGTCGAAGCCGGCGACCATGATCAGCTGCTTGAACATCTGCGGCGCCTGCGGGAGCGCGTAGAATTTGCCCGGATGGACCCGGCTCGGGACGAGATAGTCGCGGGCGCCCTCGGGGCTGGAGGCGGTGAGGATCGGGGTCTGGAACTCGGTGAAGCCGGCCTCGACCATCCGGCGCCGGATCGAGGAGATGACCTGGCTCCGAAGTACGATGTTGCGGTGGAGGCGCTCGCGGCGAAGGTCGAGGAAGCGGTAGCGGAGGCGGATCTCCTCCGGATATTCCGCCTCGCCGGCGACCGGGAGCGGAAGTTCTTCGGCCGCGGACTGAACCGTCACTTCCTCGGCCGAGACCTCGATCTCTCCGGTCGGAAGGTTGGGGTTGGAGGCGTCCGCCACGCGTGAGACGACCTCGCCGACGATCGTCACCACCGATTCGGCACGAAGATGCTCGAGCGCCCGCAAGGGCTCGCTGTTCGCCTTGGCGACGATCTGGGTCAGGCCGTAATGATCCCTCAGGTCTACGAACAGGACTCCGCCATGGTCGCGCTTGCGGTGGATCCAGCCTGAAAGCTTCACCCGCTCCCCCACATGGGAGGCGCGGAGCTCGCCGCAATGATGTGTGCGATAGGCGTGCATGTCGGGCGCTTTCCGGGTTTTTTCCACAGATTTGAGGATGGGGGCGCTTCGCCACGCAGCCTTGCTTTGTCAAGCCGAGAGGCCGTCGCTATGAGCCCTTCCAATGCAGATTCACCCGCTGATTACCGATTCCGAGTCGCTGAGATCCTTGTGCGAGCGTTTGGCGAAGCAACCCTTCGTCGCCGTCGACACCGAATTCATGCGCGAGAACACCTATTGGCCCGATCTGTGCCTCATCCAGATCGGCGATGTCGACGAGGCCGCGGCGATCGACCCGAAGGCCGAAGGGCTCGACATGAAGCCCCTGCTGGACCTGCTGACCGACAATGAGGACGTGCTCAAGGTCTTCCACGCCGGAAGCCAGGACATCGAGATCATCTACAATATCACGGGCAAGACCCCGCATCCCCTGTTCGACACCCAGATCGCGGCGATGGCGCTCGGGCTCGGCGAGCAGGTCGGCTATTCGAACCTGGTCGAGAGCCTGGTCGGCAAGACCCTCGACAAGGGCGCGCGCTTCACCGACTGGGCCCGCCGCCCGCTGGACCGGCGCCAGATCGATTATGCGATCGGAGACGTCACCCATCTCGCGACCCTGTTCCCCAAGATGCTGGAGCGGCTCCGCCGCACCGGGCGCGGCGCCTGGCTCGACGAGGAGATGGAGAAGCTCGCCGCCCCGTCCAATTACGAGAACGATCCGGCGCTGGCCTGGAAGCGGATCCGGATCTCCAGCCGCAAGCCCGAGGTGCTCGGCCGGCTGAAGGCGCTTGCGGGGTGGCGCGAGCAGGAGGCCCGGGGCAAGAACCTGCCGCGCGGCCGGATCATGAAGGACGAGACCATCGCCGACGTCGCCGCCCACCCGCCGGCGAGCCAGGACGCTTTGGCCCGGGTTCGCGGGCTCTCCGCCGCCTGGGCCGGCAACGAGATCGGCGCCCGGCTGATGTCGGCCCTCGCCAATGCGGTGCCGATGCCCGCCGACGAGGTTCCGGCGCGCGAGGATCGCGGCCCCGGACTGGGCAAGGAAGGCGCATTGGTCGCGGACCTCCTGAAGCTCCTGCTCAAGATACGCTCGCGGGAGAGCAATGTCGCGGCTCGCCTGATCGCCCGGACCGAGGAGCTCGAGCTTCTCGCCGCCGGACGTCGCGAGGGGCTCGCGATCCTGGAGGGGTGGCGCTTCGACCAGTTCGGCCGGGACGCCCTCGACCTCGTCGAAGGACGGCTCGCCTTCGCGGTGCGCGGCGGCAAGCTGGTCATGACCCTGACGGCTGACGGCGGATGAGGGCGCTGGCCCTGGCGGCGCTCCTGACGGCGGGCTGTGCGACTGCCCCGGCGGCCGAGGCCGGCGGCGTCGGCAAATGCGACGCCGCCGGGGCGCAGAAGCTGATCGGCCAAGCGAAGAGCGCGAAGGTCGGCAACGAGGCGCTTCGGCTCAGCGGCGCCAAGGCTCTGCGCTGGATCGCGCCGGGAACGATGGTAACGATGGACTATCGCGAAGACCGGTTGAACCTGCGCACCGACCCCGCGGGCAAGGTCGTCAAGGTCGACTGCGGCTGACTATCCTCCCCATGCGCGAAGCGATGGGGAGGGGGACCAGGCGAAGCCTGGTGGAAGGGTAACTGGCGCTGCAGCTGGCGGTTCGCGCGCGATCCTCCGCCACCTTCGCCTTTTACCGCTCCACCACCCTTCGGGTGGTCCCCCTCCCCATGCTGCGCATGGGGAGGAAAATCACTTCGCCACCATTTCCGCCCTGCAGCCCAGAGCCGAGGCGAGCTTCCTCAGGCGGCGGTCGACGGTCTCTCCGTAGAGCGCTTCCTCCCCCTTGGGCAGAACCAGACGGATCACCTCCCCGTCCCGCTCCAGACGGCTTCGCTCAAGGCTCGACGCGAGGCCCCCGCTGAGGCGCTGGCCGAGCCGCATGGCGAGGCCCCAGCGGGACGCGCAGCCGAGCTCGGCGGCGCTGCACAGCTCCGCGATCCGGGGGTCCGGAAAGTCGCGGCCGCCGCCGAAATTGGAGAAGAGCGCCTGCGCCACCATCACCCGTCCGCAGACGTCGATCCCCACCCAATTGCCGTGAAGCGCCATCTCGACCCCGCGCTCGGCCCTGAAATCCGGATGCGCCTGCCAGGCGACGTCGGCGAGCAGGCAGGCGGCAAGCCGGAGCCGCGCATTGCCCGGCGAGTCGGAGAAGAGGGGCGAGATCCAGCGGTCGAGAAGATCGCCATGCTCGCCGAAGCGGCTGAGCCCCCGTCCGGCGTCGCGCGCCGCCTCGATCAGGGGATCCTTGACCCGCTCCCGGGCCGGCAGCTCGTGGTAGAGCAGGCCCTCGCGGATCCCGAAGCTCGAGACGATGAGCTCGCTCGGCTGCAAGGCGTCGACCAAGGCGGAAAGGATGAGCTTCGCGTTCGGAAGGGTCGGGATCCGCGACGCGGTCAGCATCGGCATGCTCTTGGGGTCGCTCCGGCTGAGCGACGCGATCAGCTTGCGAAGCTCGGCCGGCCGCTCCGGCGGCATCCGGTAATGATGGGTGATGGGCAGCGGATAGTCGCGCGAGATGATGTCGAGCCGGGCCAGAGCGCGCCAGGAGCCGCCGACCAGGTAGAAGGGCCGGTCCCGGCCATGCTCGCCGAGCCCGGAATCGCGAAGCGCCGAGGCGAGGCTTCGCCTCAGCTTCTTCTCGCTAGCCGCATCCGCCTCCCCTAGCCGAAGGACTCCGAAAGGAAGGGAGATGCTCGAGTGAACGGCTCCGCCGCCGACATGGGCCAGCTCGAGGCTTCCGCCGCCCAGGTCGCCGACCAGGCCTTCGGCATCGGGAAAGCCGGAAAGGACCCCCTCCCCCGCAAGCTGCCCTTCCTTCTCGCCGGAGATCACCTGCGGCTTGAAGCCGAGCGCCCGAACTTCCTTCAGGAAGGAACCGCCGTTGCTCGCGTCTCGAACGGCCGCCGTGGCGAGGACCCGAACGTCGCGGACCTTCATCTGGCCGACGAGCAGCCGGAAGCGCCGCAAGGCGGCGAGCGCCCTCGTCATGGGCGCCTCGCCGAGAATGCCCGTCTCCCCCAGCCCCTGACCCAGGCCGGCGAGGACCTTCTCGTTGAAGATGATGGAGGGCGCGCGCGGCGCCCCGGAATAGACGACCAGGCGCACCGAGTTGGAACCGATGTCGACGATCGCCATCGGCTCGGCATGGAGCGAACCGGCCGCCCTCACGGTCCGGGCCGCAGCCGCAGCTTGGGCACCGAGGCGCTGTCCTTGAGAGCCGCGCCCCGGCCGGACAAGGACGGGTTGGTCATGAAATAATGGTGGAGGTTGAACGAGCGTTCGTCCTCCGGCTTGAGCCGCTCGTAGCTTCCGTCGGAATGAAGGCGCCAGCTCTGCTCGTTGTCGATCAGGCTCGCGACCATGACCTGGTCGAGCACTTGGGCGTGGACCGTGACGTTCTGGAGCGGGATCATATATTCGACCCGGCGGTCGAAGTTGCGCGGCATCCAGTCGGCCGAGCTGATATAGACCTTGGCCTTCCGGTTGGGCAGCTCGTCGCCATTGCCGAAGCACCAGATCCGGCTGTGCTCCAGGAACCGGCCGACGATCGACTTGACCCGGATGTTCTCCGACAGGCCCGGCACGCCCGGCCGAAGGCAGCAGACTCCCCGGACGATGAGCTCGACCTCAACCCCGGCCTGGCTGGCTTCGTAGAGCTTGTCGATGATCGGCGGGTCGACCAGGGCGTTCATCTTGGCCCAGACCATTCCGGGACGCCCGGCCCGGACATGCTCGATCTCCGCCTCGATCAAGGCGAGAAGCTCGTCGCGCATCTGGTGCGGAGAGGTCGAGAGCAGCTCGAGGTCCCGCGGTTCGACATAGCCCGTGATGTAGTTGAACAGCTGGGCGACGTCGCGGCCGACCCGCGGATCGGCGGTGAAGAAGCTGAGATCGGTGTAGATTCGCGCCGTCACCGGATGATAATTGCCGGTGCCGAGGTGGCAATAGGTCCGATAGCCCCGCTCCTCCCGGCGAACGACCATCGAGACCTTGGCGTGGGTCTTCCACTCGATGAAGCCGTAGACCACCTGCACTCCGGCCCGCTCCAGGGCGGAAGCCCAGAGCAGGTTCTGCTCCTCGTCGAACCGGGCCTTGAGCTCCACCACGGCGGTCACCGACTTGCCGGCCTCGGCGGCGTCGATCAGCGCCCGGATGACGGCCGACTGCTTGCCCGCGCGATAGAGGGTCTGCTTGATCGCGATGACGTCGGGATCGGCGGCCGCCTGCTTCAGGAACTCGACCACCACCTCGAAGCTCTCATAGGGATGGTGGACGACGATGTCCTTGCTCTGGATCGCGGCGAAGCAGTCGCCGCCATGCTCGCGGACCCGTTCGGGGAAGCGCGCCGCGAAAGGCGCGAACTTCAAATCGGGCCGATCCTCGTCGTACAGCGCGTCGAGATCGGCGATGCCCAGGAAGCCGGTCGATTCCGTGACGATCGCCTCTGCCGCCCCGACGCCCTCGCGCACCATCGCTACAAGCGCGTCCGGCATTTCGGCGGCCAGCTTCAGCCGGATCACCCGGCCCCGGCGGCGGCGCTTGATGGCGCTCCGGAAGTAGCGGACGAGGTCCTCCGCTTCCTCCTCGACCTCGATGTCGCTGTCGCGAAGGATCCGGAAGGCGCCGCCGCCGACCAGCTCGTGATCGGGGAACATGGCGGCGATGTTGCGCCGGATGAGAGTCTCGATCGCGATGTAGCGCGCCTCCGGCCCCGGGAGGCGGATGAACCGGGGCAAGGTCGACGGGACCATCACCAGCTCGCGGATCGGCTCGCCGGACCGCAGGTGCCGGAGGTCGAAGATCAGCGAGAAACCGCGATTGGGGATGAACGGGAAGGGATGGGCCGGATCGATGGCCTGGGGAGTCAGGACCGGGAAGATCTGCTCGCGGAAATGGCGCTCGAGCCATTCCCCCGATTCGGAATCGATGGCGCCGCTTCCGATCACCGCGACTCCGGCCTCCGCCAGCGCCCGGCGGAGGTCGGACCAGACCTGCTGCTGGCTCTGGGTCAGCTCGTCGGCTTCGGCGGCGACCGCCGCGAGCTGCTGGGCCGGGGTGAGTCCGTCCACCGACGCCTCCTCGACTCCGAGGAGCCGGTGCGCCTTGAGGCCGGCGACCCGGACCATGAAGAACTCGTCGAGATTGCTTCCCGAGATCGAGAGGAAGCGGAGCCGCTCGAGCAGCGGATGGGCGGGGTTGCACGCCTCCTCCAGGACCCGCCGATTGAAGGCGAGCCAGCTCAACTCGCGATTGAAGTAGCGCTCCCGGGCCGTCAGCGCAGGCTCGGGCGAGATCGATGTGGCGATTTCGTTCATTCCGGTTGGCTTCTCGCCCTTCTGATCATGCCGTCTTCGGAGAGCGCGCGCTTCACCATGGCCACCGTTATGCGACGATGATGCGACAAAGCGGCGCGGTCGAGCGCGGCGACGACCTGCAGAACGGACAGATGGGAACGTTCGATCCGTGGCACGATGAAAGCCGGGACCTCGGGCGGGACGGCGATCCCGCGGTCGCCGAGCAACTTGACGATGAGATCGCCGATCAGCCGATCGTCGGGACCCTGGATCTCGACATGGGGAGTCGCCGCCAGCCGGGAGCGCAGGTCCGGCAGGGCCACCTGCCAGGCGGGCGGAGGCGAGTCGGAGACGATCAGCAGCGGGCGGCGGGAAAGCTGGGCCTCGTTCCAGGCGTGGAAGAGTGCCTCCTCGTCATGATCCTCGGCATTGTCGAACAGGCGCCCGCCGGTCTTTCGGACGAAAAGGCGCCCCATCAGGCTTCGTCCGGACTTGCGGGGGCCGGTGACGAGGGTGGCCATGACCGGCCAAAGCGACCAGCGCTTCAGATGCTCGAAGGCGCCCCGGTTGGATTCGGAGATGAGGAAATCCTCATCGCGGTCGGCTACCGGCCAGTCGAGCGGCAGCGCGATCTGTGGCACTTCAGTCGCCGCCCCGCGACAGGCGCAGGCTGCTTCCCGATCCGGAGACCTGCCAGCCCTGCGACTGCAGAGCCGCGGCCAGCGCGGCGGGATCGCCCATGAAGCTCACCCGCATCGCCGAGGTGCCGCCGACCGCGGGATTGGTCGTGAACGCGGAGGTCACTCCCGGAACCCGGCTGACGGCGAGCTCCGCCCGGCCGATCGCGGCCTGGTCCGGAGTGTCGACTTCGATCCGAACGACGGTCACCGAGCCCACGGGGGTCGTGCCCGGTGGGGGCAAGGGCCGGGCCGTCGTCGTCGTCTCCTGGATCCGGGTCTCCGTTTCCTCCTCGATCTCCTCGACCAGCGGCGGTTCGGGGACGATCAGCGAGGGGTCGGGCACCAGCTGCCCGGCCGCGAGGGCGCGGCTGTAGAGCTGGTCGAGACCGCGCACGCCTTCGTCGAGCAGGCGCGGGATGGCGGCGCTGGTTTCGGCGCGCAGGGTGAACTGGCCGAGGACCCTGTTGTCGGGCCCGTGCCGGGCGGTGAACGTCCCGATCGCGGGACCGCCGGGGTAGAGCCGCTTGAGCTGGACTTCCGGAGTGATGACGTCGGCGGCTCCATATTGATCGAGGAGCATCCGCCACCAGGCTCGTCCGGGCCGGCGGGTCTGGGTGGCGTTGAGGAGCAGCGGATCGATCCCCGATCCGGTCGGCCGGACATAGTCGACCGGGCTGTTGCCGGTGCGGTAGCGGGCCCAGGCGCGCTGCCATTCGTTGCGCGATTCGAAGGTCTGGAAGGACGAGCCGGTCAGCATCACCGGGACGACCAGCACCGGCGCCGAGCGGCGGACCGAGCCGCTGACCCCGAGCAGCTGGCCGGTTCGGGCGCGGTCGAACAGGACCCCCAGGGTCGCGATATAGCGTTTCGGCCCGATCTGCTCCTGCTCGACGACGATCCCGGCGACCATTCCGTTGAGGGCGGAATCGGTCAGTCCGGGCGCCTGCTCGATGGGGCGGCCGTTGGTCTTTGCCCAGAGCGCCTTCCAGCCCTTTTGCTGGGCTTGGCGCCAGCCCTCCTCGCGCGCCTTGTCGGCGGTGTCCGCGCTGGTGTCGACCTCGACCCCGGTGATCTCGAAGGTGCTGGCGCTGTCGATCGGCGGGACTCCGCGGTCGGCGCCTTCCAATTGGGCCCACACGGCCCGGCCCGCCACGAGGGAGGCCAGGAGCGCGACGAACAGGAGGGACAGTCGAAAGGTCAGCTTCACGCCCGCCTTTTGGCGAGTTGGGCGTGGAAATCCAAGCGTGAACTCGCATCTCGGCAAGGGCAATGCTCCCCTCCCTGGAAGGGAGGGGTTGGGGGTGGGTCCGCCGGAGGCGGCCGAAACCCCGACTCGGTAAAAGTCTCGCTGCGCTCGCCTACCCACCCCTGGCCCCTCCCTTCCAGGGAGGGGAACTCAAGTCGCCCCGCCCCCGGCCCCGGAACAAAGGGCTTCAATATCGCCCCCACAGGCTTTAGTCGGCGGCGATGGGCGACGGCGACAGCTATACCTACGCGAAAGCCGGCGTCTCGATCGCCGCGGGCAACGCGCTCGTCAGGGCCATCGCCCCGCTCGCAAAATCGACCGCTCGACCCGGGGCCGACGCCTCGCTCGGCGGCTTCGGCGGCTTTTTCGACCTCAAGGCCGCGGGCTATCGCGATCCGCTGCTGGTCGCGGCCAATGACGGTGTCGGGACCAAGCTCAAGCTCGCCATCGATTCAGGCCGGCACGACGGCGTCGGGATCGATCTCGTCGCGATGTGCGCCAACGATCTCATCGTCCAGGGCGCCGAGCCCCTGTTCTTCCTCGATTATTTCGCCACCGGGAAGCTGGACGGCGCGGTCGCCGAACGGGTGGTCGCCTCGATCGCCGAGGGGTGCCGCCAAGCCGGCTGCGCCCTGATCGGCGGCGAGACGGCGGAGATGCCGGGCATGTATGCCGAAGGGGATTACGACCTCGCCGGCTTCTGCGTCGGAGCGGTCGAGCGGGACGAGGCCCTGACCGGGTCGAAGGTCGCCGCCGGGGACGTCATCCTCGGCCTCGCCTCATCGGGAGTCCATTCGAACGGCTTCTCGCTCGTGCGCCGGCTCGCCTCCGATCGCGGCTGGAAGCTGGATCGGCCGGCCTTGTTCGATCCCGAGACATTGCTGATCGAGGCGCTGCTGGCGCCGACCCGGATCTACGTGAAGCCCCTCCTGCCGCTGGTCCGGGCCGGCAAGGTCCGGGCGATGGCCCATATCACCGGCGGCGGGCTGCTCGAAAACGTTCCGCGGGTCCTTCCGCAAGGCCTGCACGCCCGGATCGACGCCGGCGCCTGGCCTCAGCCGAGGCTGATGGCCTTCCTCCAGGGCCAGGGGAATATCGAGCCGGAGGAGATGGCCAGGACCTTCAACTGCGGGGTAGGAATGGCCCTCATCGTCTCTCAAGACGATGCGAGCAGCGTCTCGCAATCGCTTGAAGAGGAGGGAGAAAGAGTCTCCGTCATCGGCCGGATAGAGGATGGGCCGAAGGGCTGCACCGTCGCCGGCCAGGCGGGAAGCTGGAGCGCGCGCGGGGACTGGACCGCGACCCATCATGGCTGAACGGGTGCGAGTGGGGGTGCTCGTCTCGGGACGCGGCACCAACATGGTGGCGCTGAGCGAATATAAGCGGCGCGAGGCGCGAAGCTACGACCTCGCTTTGGTCGCTTCCAACGTTCCGGAGGCCCGAGGGCTTGTCGTCGCGAGGCGGCTCGGGATCCCGATCTGGTCGGCCAGCCACAAGGGCATGGAGCGCGAAGAGTTCGACCATCTGCTCGACCTGGCGCTTCGCGAGGCGAACGTCGATATGGTCGCGCTCGCGGGCTATATGCGGCTCCTCTCGAGCGCGTTCATCGCGAAATGGGAGGGCCGAATCCTCAACATCCACCCTTCCCTCCTGCCCGCCTATAAGGGCCTCGACACCCACCGGCGGGCGCTCGAGGCCGGCGAGATCTGGGTGGGCTGCTCGGTCCACCTGGTCACGGATGAGCTCGACGGAGGCCCGGTCCTGGCCCAGGCCAAGGTTCGGGTGCGGGAGCGCGAGACTGCGGAGCAGCTGGGGGAGCGGGTTCTGAAGGAGGAGCACCGGCTCTACCCGGAGACGCTCGATTCCTTCGCGGCCCGACTGCTGGCTCGCCGCGAAATCATCCTGGGAGGCGGGAGGCCATGAGCGACGACAGCCGGACCCCGGCGGAGCGCAAGGAAGCCGCGGCGATCCGGCGGCGCTGGATCACTCTGGGTGAGATGCTCGCGGTGATCGGAGTCCTGATCTCGGGGCTTGCGCTCTGGAACAGCTGGTCCGAGCGAAGCACGGCCGAAAGGGAGCGGAGCGCCGAGAAGGCGAAGCAGGCGAACGTGTCGCGAATCCTTCTCCTGAAGGCCGGCGGCGGCGGCAAGCGCCTCGCACTGACGGCCCACGATCCGGACCAGGCCATCCAGGGCCAGACCCTCCTGTTTCCCTCCGCCTTCGGTCTCGGAGCGTTCGACACGACCGAGCCGAGGATCGAAGCCGATTGGGTGAAGCGCGCGACCAGGAAGGCGCGCGGCAAGGACGACAAGGTCCGCGGCGATGCTCGGATGCCGGTGGCCATCACCACCCGCTTCGTCGCCGACAGGCGAAGCTTCACGGACACCGCCCTCTACGACGTCGGCTACAAGGAGAGCGGCGGCGGGCTTTTCGAAGGCAGCGAAGTGGAGCTCAGGGGCTTGTCACTGATCGGGCGGACGACCCCGGCCAGGGCGCAGGCGCAGCTCGACGCGCTTTGGGCGAAGAGGGCGGGGTAGCCTTCTAAATTCCTCCCCGAGATTTCTCGGGGAGGGGGACCGCGCGAAGCGCGGTGGAGGGGTTCTTCAGAGTCAGGAAGGCCCCTCCACCAGCCTTCGGCCGACGGCTGCTGCGCAGCCGGTTCCGGCTCTCGGCATGCCCCCGGCATGCCGACCCGCCTACACCCCCCTCCCCTGCAAAAGCCGGACCTTTGCATAAGTCGCCTGGCCTTAGCCCCTCCCCTTCAGGGGAGGGGTTGGGGTGGGGGCTGTCTGCTCATTTCACCGGCGTCAGCGAACATTCTCGCCCACATTCCCCACCCCAACCCCTCCCCTGAAGGGGAGGGGCTTCGATTCCGAGCGCTTCGCAGGGGTTATGCAAAGGTCCCGCAAAAGCAGGGGAGGATTTCGTCGACTAGCCCACGACCTCTTCGGGCTTGAAGAAGAAGTCGATCTCGATCGCCGCATTCTCGGCGCTGTCGGAGCCGTGGACGCTGTTCGCCTCGATCGATTCGGCGAAGAGCTTGCGGATCGTGCCTTCGTCGGCATTGGCCGGGTTGGTGGCGCCCATCACTTCGCGGTTGCGGGCGACGGCATTGTCCCCTTCCAGCACCTGGACGACGACCGGGCCCGAAGTCATGAAGCCGACGAGGTCGTTGAAGAAGGGCCGCTCGCGATGAACTCCGTAAAAGCCCTCCGCCTGCTCGCGGGTCATGAGGATGCGCCGGGAGGCGATGACCCGAAGGCCCGCTTCCTCCAGCTTCGCGGTGATCGCGCCGGTGAGGTTGCGGCGGCAGGCGTCGGGCTTGATGATCGAGAAAGTGCGTTCGGTCGCCATGGCCGGTTCTATGCTCCGTTTATGGGTGGGATTTGGCGGGCTCTCTAGGGCGCGCGCCGGGAAAGGGCAACTATGGCGTCATCCCGGCGAAAGCCCGGACCTCGGGGAGACCCGCCGAGACTAGTCGTCCTGGGGTCCCGGCTTTCGCCGGGATGACGGGTTCACGGCCCCTGCACCCACTTCCCGCGCTCGTCCTGCTTCCAGTAGCGCGCCTCGACCTCGGGCCGCCCCTTCAGGGCCCGCCAGGCGTCGCGGGCTCCGTCGCGGGCGTCGTCGTCGAAGAAGTAGAAAATCCTCTCGAAGCCGAGCGCCGCCTCGCGCCAGCGGCCGTCGGCGAGCGCGACATTGGTCGCGCCGTTCGCCGCCTCGGGCGCCTCGGAGAGCAGCACCGGCTGGCTTTCCGGACGCTGGCGGCCGTGGGGAAGGAAGCTGTCCTTCGAATAGCTCCACAATTGCTCGTCCAGCCGGGCGAGAAGGTCCGGCTCGGCCACGACCAGCAGCCTCCCACCCCCCGCCAGCACCTTCTCGGCGATGCTCGGAAGCACCCGTTCGAGCGGCGAGGCGGTGAGGTGGTAGAAGTCGACGATCACCCCTCGAAATTCGCAGCGACGAAGCGGTCGAGCAGCGCCACCCCGTAGCCCGTCGCGCCCTTGTCGTAGAGGTGGCTCGGCTTGTCGGCCCAGGCCATTCCGGCGATGTCGAGATGCGCCCATTTGACCCCGGCCTCGACGAAGCGCTGAAGGAAGACCGCGGCGGTGATCGAGCCGCCTTCCCTTGGGCCGACATTCTTCATGTCGGCGATCGGGGAGTCGATCAGCTTGTCGTAGGGGTCGCCGAGCGGCATCCGCCACAATTTGTCGCCGCTCGCGGAGCCGGCGGCCATGAGCTGGCCGGCGAGGCCGTCGTCGTTGGAGAAGAGCCCGGCATATTCGTGGCCGAGCGAGATGATCATCGCTCCGGTGAGGGTGGCGAGGTCGACGATCACCTCCGGCTTGTACTGGCGCTGCGCCCATGTCATCGCGTCGCCCAGGACGAGGCGCCCTTCCGCGTCGGTGTTGATCACCTCGATGGTCTGGCCCGACATGCTCGTGACGACGTCCCCGGGGCGCTGTGCGTTGCCGTCGGGCATATTCTCCGCGAGGGCGCAGACCACCACGATGTTCGCCTTCGCCTTGCGGCCCGCCAGGGCGGCCATGGCCCCGGCGACCGCGCCGGCGCCGCCCATGTCCCACTTCATCGCCTCCATCCCGAGCGCGGGCTTGATTGAGATCCCGCCCGTATCGAAGGTGATGCCCTTGCCGATCAGGACGATCGGCCGGGCGTGGGGGCTGTCCGCCCCGTTCCAGCGCATCGCAAGCAGCCGCGGCGGCCGGACCGAGCCTTGGGCGACGCCGAGCAGCGCGCCCATGCCGAGCTCCGCCATCTGCTTCTCGTCGAGCACCTCGAACTCTACCCCGAGCGGCTCGAGCCGCTCGCGGCAGCGTTCGACAAAGCTTTCCGGGTAGAGGATGTTGGCCGGCTCGGTGACCAGCTCGCGGGTGAAGTCGAGGCCGTCGAGAAGCGCGGCCCGGTCGCTCCAGGCGG
Source organism: Allosphingosinicella sp. (assembly GCA_035638835.1). Taxonomy (GTDB): domain Bacteria; phylum Pseudomonadota; class Alphaproteobacteria; order Sphingomonadales; family Sphingomonadaceae; genus Allosphingosinicella. The sequence goes on from DASQZF010000015.1 coordinate 26,547, forward strand.
AGCCGGGATCGCCGCCGCCGACGATGATCACTTCCTCCAGGGTCGGCTTCTGCTTCTTGGAAAGCTTGGTTCGATATCGGTCGAAGCGCCAGCTGCGGGCCGAAGCGCCGAGGCCGATCCGAGCGGCGGCGTCGCCGCCGAGGCCGAGGCCGGTGAGATCGACGACCAGGCGGGTCTCGCCCGAAGTCAGGAGCCGCGCCGTCAGCGCTCCGCCGACTTTCTCGAACACGCTTTCATCCTGGCGCCGGTCGCCCAGCCCGACCAAAAGGAGGCGCCGGGCGCCTTCGCCGTTCGCGACGAAGGTCTCGGCGATCGAGGCGGCCTCGCGCTCGAAGCGCTGGGCCTCGGCGGCGCGGGCGGCGACGGAGCGGACGGCCGGATCGAGGCCGCCGAGGCGGTCGGCGACCATGTCCTCGCTCCACACCGGAAGGGCGAGCGCGTAGGCGCCGGCGGGGCGCTCACTGGCGAAGCTGATTTTCATGGGCGTTGCTTTGCTCCTGGCTTTGACGTCCGGCTCTAGGCGCTCGCCCCGCCTCTGCAAAGGGGGGCGAGCGCCGCCGTTCGTGAGCCCAACAGTCGCCATGCTGAACTTGTTTCAGCATCCAGCGTCGAGCCGCCTCGCGGGTGGAGACCTGGACCCGGAAACGAGTTCAGGGTGACGGCTGCGGCTGGACCGTCGCACGCCCTGCCCGTGCGGCATTGCGGCCCCGCCCTTCCGATGCGATAGGCGCGAGGGCAAGCGCGTGCTCCTGCGGCGGGGAAAGTGAAGAAGCTCAATCTCATCTGCCTGACCGCGCTGCCGCTGCTGGTCGCCGTTCCGGGCGCGGCGCGTGGGCAGGAGACCGGTCCGGTCGTCGACGACGGCCCGGCCGCGCCGGCCGAGGGCTCGCGCGAGGTGGCGTTCAGCTCGGACGAGCTCAGCTACGACGGCGAGGCGCAGGTCGTGACCGCGAGCGGCGACGTCCGGATGAACAGCGAAGGCAACCGGCTTCGGGCCGAGCGGGTGACCTGGAACCGCTCCACCGACGAAGTCCGGGCCGAGGGCAATGTCCGGGTCGTCAACCCGGGCGGCGACGTCGTCTATGCAGACAACGTCGTCCTGACCGACGCGCTTCGCGACGGGATCGTCCAGAACATGCTGCTGGTCCTCGCCGACGGCGGTCGCCTCGCCGCCGACAAGGCCGAGCGCAAGGACGGCTTCACGACCCTCTACCGGGCGGCCTATTCGCCCTGCGCGGTGGTGAACGCCAAGGGCTGCCCGAAGAACCCCACCTGGCAGATCAACGCGGTGAGGGTCGTCCACGATCCGATCAAGGGCCGGATCCGCTACGAAGGCGCCTCGCTCAACCTGCTCGGTGCCCGAATCGCGGCCCTCCCCTTCCTCTCGCACCCCGACGGAAGCGAGGGGGGCGGAAGCGGGGTGCTGGTTCCCGACATAAGGCTGAGCTCGAGCAACGGCTTCGAGCTGGCCGTACCCTATTACATGAAGCTGGCGCCGAACCGCGACGCCACCATCACCCCCCATGTCTATACCGAAGTGGCGCCCATGCTCGAGGGCCGCTACCGCCATCTGACCGGGCTCGGCGCCTTCCAGGTCGGCGCCTACCTGACCTACGGCTCGCGGATACCGATCACCGCTCCGGTAACTACGGTCCGGGACGAAGGGATCCGCGCCTATATCGAGGGCAATGGCCGCTTCCAGCTGAGCCCGATCTGGAGCGTCACCGCGTCGGGCCGCTACGTCACGGACCGCACCTTCCTTCGGCGCTACGACATTTCGCGCGACACCCGGCTTCGCTCGGTGATCGAGGCGGAGCGGATCACGTCCGACAGCTACGTCTCGATCGCCGGCTGGGCCTTCCAGGGGCTCCGGACCACCGACGTCGCCGGACAGCAGCCGATCGCCCTTCCCGCGATCGACGCGCGCTGGCGCCTTCCGGGCAAGCTGTGGGGCGGAAAGGTGGAGGTGCAGGCGAACAGCCTCGCGATCCTGAGGACCGGCGGCCAGGACACCCAGCGCGCCTTCGCCGGTGGCCGCTGGGAGCGGCGAAGCCTCACGCCCTGGGGCCAGGAGATGCTTTTCACCGCCTATGCCCGAGGCGACCTCTATCACAGCAGCGACAATCTGCTCACCGACACGATCATTTATCGGGGCGAGGAAGGCTGGCGCGCCCGGGCGATCGGAGCCCTGGCCGCCGAGTTCCGCTGGCCGCTGGTCGGGCCGTTCATGGGCGGCACCCAGCGGCTGACCCCGCGCCTCCAGCTCATCGCCTCGGGGGCCACCGACAATCTGGAGGTCCCGAACGAGGATGCCCGGGCCGTGGACCTCGAGGATTCCAACCTCTTCGCGCTCAACCGCTTCCCGGGCTACGATCGCTGGGAGAACGGACCGCGGGTGACCTACGGGGTGGATTGGGGCCTCGATCTGCCCGGAATCGCGGTCAGGACGACGATCGGCCAGAGCTACCGCCTCGACGACAAGCCCAGCATCCTGCCGCCCGGAACCGGCCTGTCCGGGCGCTTCTCCGATTATGTCGGCCGGACCAACGTCAAGGTCGGGCGCAAGCTCAACCTCGTCCACCGCTTCCGGATCGACAAGGAAAGCCTGGCGCTCAGGCGCAACGAGATCGACGCCGTGGTCGGCGGCCGCCAGACCTATGCGACGATCGGCTATCTCCGCCTCGACCGCAACATCGACCCCTCGATCGAGGACCTGCGCGACCGCGAGGAGATCAGGCTGGGCGGCCGGGTCCGCTTCAAGCGCTACTGGTCGATCTTCGGCTCGACCGTCATCGACCTCACCGACGCCAAGGAAAGCCCGCTGTCCTTCGCGGACGGCTACGAGCCGGTCCGGCACCGGATCGGAATCAGCTACGACGACGATTGCCTCGAGATCGGAGTCACCTGGCGCCGCGATTACGATCGGGTCGGCGACATCGACCGGGGCAACACCTTCCAGTTCCGGATCGCGCTCAAGAATCTCGGGCGCTAGCTGGCTGAAGCTTCCCCAGGGATCAGTTCCGGGTGGCGTTGAAGAATCCCGGGCGCTAAAGATGTTCGGTCAAGCTGGGGTTCAGCAACTTTCAGGCAACCCTAGCGGCCTGCTTTAATTGGAGGAATGATGAAGCTCGGCATCTATCACGGGGCGGCGCTCATGCTGGCCGGCTCACTGACCGCGGCGGCGGCCGTGGCCCAGTCGGTTCGCGACCCCATCCCGGCGTCGCCGTCGGCGAGCCTCAACATCCCGGCCAACCCCCAGTTCATCACCGAGGAAGATCCCAATCTCCGCAAGGCGACGGCGATCGTCAACGGCACCGTCATCACCCGCACCGAGGTCGATCACCGGATCGCGATCATCAGCATGGCGGCCGGAGGACCGATCCCGGCCGAGGAGCTTCCGCGCCTTCGCCAGCAGGTGTTGCGCAACCTCGTCGACGAGGTGCTCCAGATCCAGGCGGCCGAGCAGTCCGACATCAAGATCACCAGGACCGAGGTCGACCAGTATTTCGCCCGCTACGCCCAGGGCCAGTTCAAGATGAATCCCGACCAGATGGCGCAGTTCCTGCGCTCGAACGGGGCGTCTCCCGAGACCATCAAGAGGCAGATCCACGGCGAGATGGCCTGGTCTCGGCTGCAGAGCCGCAAGATCGAGCCGTTCGTCAACATCAGCGAAGACGAAGTGACGGCGGTGATCGATCGGCTCAACGCCGCCAAGGGCACCCAGGAGTTCAAGGTCTCCGAAATCTTCCTCTCGGCGACCCCCGAGACGGCGACGGAAACCCGGGCCAACGCCGCCAGGATCGTCCAGCAGCTGCGCGGCGGGGCCTCGTTCCTCGCTTATGCCCGGCAATTCTCCGAAGCTTCGACCGCCGCGGTCGGCGGCGACCTGGGCTGGGTGCGTTCCGCCCAGTTGCCCGAGGCGCTCGCCGGAACGGTCCAGTCGATTCCGGTCGGGAGCGTCAGCGATCCGATCGCGATCCCCGGGGGATTCTCGGTCATCCAGGTCGCCGATACGAGGCAGGTGCTCACCGCCGATCCGCGCGACGCCGTGCTCAGCCTCAAGCAGATGACGGTCAAGTTCGCCCCGGGCAGCCCGAGGCCCGTCGTCGAGGAAAAGGTCCAGGGCCTTCTTCGCGCCGTCCAGACGATGGGCGGCTGCGGCGGGGCGGAAGCCGCGGCCGTGCCGATCGGCGCCGAAGTCGTCACCAACGACCAGGTGAAGGTCCGCGAGCTTCCGCCGGCGCTTCAGCAGACCTTGCTCTCGCTCGGCCTCGGCCAGGCCTCGCCCGCTTTCGGTTCCTCCGACGATCGGGTCAGCGTCCTCGTCCTGTGCGGCCGCGACGATCCGGATCCGGTGGGCAATGTCAGCTTCGAGCGGGTCTATAACGAGATCGCCGAGAATCGGGTCAACCAGCGCGCCCGTCGCTTCCTCCGCGACCTGCGGCGCGACGCGGTGGTCGACTATCGCTGATTGGGCGCCGGAGTGATCGCCCCCCTGGCCGTCGCGCTCGGGGATCCTGCGGGGATCGGACCCGAGATCACGGCCAAGGCGTGGGAGAGGCGGGTCGGCGATTCGCTTCCGCCCTTCTTCGCCGTTGGAGCGCCTGAAGCCCTTCGCGCGGTCTGGGGCGGCCCGCTCCAGGTCGTCGCCGGGCCCGACGAAGCAGCGTCCTGCTTCGAACAGGCTCTTCCGATCATCCGGATCGACGCCGCCGGCGAGACCCGCCCCGGCCAGCCGACCCTGGAAGGCGCCCGCAACTCCCTCGACGCTCTCGAGCTTGCGGTCGGGCTGACCCGCTCGGGCGCGAGCTCGGCGCTGGTCACCGGCCCGGTCTCCAAGGCGCAGCTCTATGCCGTCGGATTCAGCCATCCCGGCCAGACGGAGTTCGTCGCCGAACGCTGCGGGATCGCGGCGGACATGGTCGCGATGATGCTCGCGGGCCCGACCCTTCGAACCGTCCCGGTCACCACCCATGTCGCGCTCCGCGATGTTCCGGGGCTGTTGACGACGGAGCTCATCGTCCAGCGCGGCCGGACCACGATCCGGGCGCTTCGAAGATTGTTCGGGATCGAACGCCCGCGCCTCGCGGTCGCCGGCCTGAACCCCCATGCCGGCGAGGGCGGGGCGCTCGGCCGCGAGGAGATCGAGACCGTCGCCCCGGCGATCGAGCGGCTTCGCGAGGAAGGCGCCGAGGTGACCGGGCCGCATGCGCCCGACACCATGTTCCACGCCCGGATGCGGACGACCTACGATGCCGCGCTCTGCCTCTATCACGATCAGGCCCTGGTGCCGCTCAAGACCCTTCATTTCGACGAAGGGGTCAACATCACGCTCGGTCTCCCGATCGTCCGCACCTCGCCCGATCACGGCACCGCTTTCGATATCGCCGGACAGAGCAAGGCCGAGCCGACCGCGATGCTCGCAGCGATGAGGATGGCCGCCGACTGCGCGGCGCGGCTGGCGAGCGCGTGACCGCGCTGCCGCCGCTGCGCGAGGTGATCGCGCGGCACGGGCTGAGGGCCGCCAAGTCGCTCGGCCAGAATTTCCTGCTCGACGAGCAACTGCTCGACCGGATCGCGCGAGTGCCCGGCGACCTCGAAGGGCAGCGCGTCTACGAGGTCGGGCCCGGGCCCGGCGGCCTGACCCGGGCGCTGCTCAGGGCGGGCGCCCAGGTGGTGGCGGTCGAGCGCGACCGCCGCTGCCTTCCCGCTCTGGCCGAGGTCGGCGACGCGGCCCCGGGGCGGCTTCGGGTCATCGAAGGCGACGCTTTGGCGATCGACGAGCGGATCGAAGCCGGCGAAGGCGCCCATGTCGCCGCCAACCTCCCTTACAATGTCGGCACCGCCCTTCTGGTCCGCTGGCTGGGCGGCGAAGCCTGGCCGCCCTGGTGGCGGTCGCTGACCTTGATGTTCCAGCTCGAAGTCGCGGAGCGAATCGTCGCACGCCCCGGCACCGGAGCCTATGGCCGGCTGGCGGTGCTCGCCCAGTGGCGCAGCGAGCCCCGGATCGCGATGAAGGTCCACCGCTCGGCCTTCGTGCCGCCGCCCAAGGTGATGTCGGCGGTGGTCCACCTCGTTCCGAAGCCGGCGCCGGAGGGCGTGCGGGCGGCAACCTTGGAAAAGCTGACCGGCGCGGCGTTCGGGCAGAGGCGCAAGATGCTCAGGCAGAGCCTGAAGGGGCTCGAGGGGGCGCTCGAGGCGCTGGCGGAAGTCGGGATAGATTCGGAACGGCGGGCTGAGACGCTGACGGTGGAGGAGTTCGTCAGCGTGGCGAGGGCGATGGGCCAGCACTCGGCTTCCCCTCCCTGAAAGGGAGGGGCCAGGGGTGGGTCGGCCGAAGGCCGTCGAAACTCCGAAGCTGAGGGCTCGCTACGCTCGCACCCACCCCCAGCCCCTCCCTTTCAGGGAGGGGAGGATGTTTACGGCTTCGGCGCTACGACCTCGGGCCTCTGGGCGGTCATGACCTCCGGCGGCGGGCCCTTGGCGATGACCGCGGCGAGCTGGGTCGCCTGCGGACAGGGATTGGCGCAGAGCGTCTTGATCTTCTCGAGATTCTTCTTGGCCCGCTCGACCGCTCCGCGCTGGACCAGGGCCTCGCCCTGCCCGGCGAGCGCCGCGACGTCGTTGGGCTCGAGCTTGAGGGCCTCGAAATAGAATTTGATCGCCTTGCCGGGAAGCTTCAGCCCCTGGGCCGCCTTGGCGAGGCCGATATAGGCCTGGCGGTTGCGCGGGTCGATCACCAGAGCGGATTCGAGCAGGTCGGTCGCTTCCTGGTAACGCGCCTGGGCGGCCAGGGCCTGCCCCTGCTGGGTGAAAGCCACGGAGCGCGCATCGATCTGGTCGTCGGGCTTCTGGCCCTGGCCGGCGCTCGCCATGGTCGCAAGAGCGATGGCGACGGTTAGGGCGATGGGGGTGAGGCGCATCAGTAACTCCATGATCCTGTCACGAAGCGGCCTAGCATGGGGCCCGCCACCGCGCGACGAAAAAGCCGTCCGTTCCGTCCTGCGCCGGGGTGAGCATCCGCCCCGAACCGGCGGCCCGTCCGCCCGGAATGGAGAGTTCTTCCGGAACCATGGCTGAACGGCCTTCGAAGGCCATCGCCTGGCCCCGCCCCTCATCGGCCAGAAGCGAACAGACTGCGTAGACGATACGTCCGCCTGGGCGGATGAGCTCCGCCGCCAGATCGAGCAGATAGGCCTGGAGCTTCACGTAAGCGGCGAGACGCTGCCGATCGAGGCGCCAGCGCAACTCGGGGTTGCGCCGCCAGGTGCCGGTGCCCGAGCAGGGCGCGTCGACCAGGACCAGGTCGGGGGCGTCGACCAGGTCCCCCAGGATTTCCAGCTCGCGGCCCGGGTTGAGCAATCTCGGCTCGACGATCGTCACTCCGGCGCGCCTCAGGCGAAGGTCCATCCGGGAAAGTCTGCCGCGATCGGTGTCGGAGGCGACGAGACGGCCCGAATTGCGCATTTCCGCGGCCAGAGCGAGGGTCTTGCCGCCGGCTCCCGCGCACAGGTCGAGGACGGTCTCGCCGGGCGCTGCGCCGCAGGCGAGAGCGAGGAGCTGGCTCCCCTCGTCCTGGACCTCGACGAGGCCGGACCGCCAGGCTTCGCTCTCCTCCACCGGGACGGCGTCGGGAAGGCGAAGCCCGATCGGGGACAAAGGCGTCGGGACGGCGCCGGGAAAGGCGGCGAGGACCTCCTCGCGCTCGCCCCGAAGGCGGTTGGAGCGAAGGTCCAGCGGCGCCCGGCCGAGAAGCGACTGGAGATCGGCCGGAGAGACGACCGGGTCGAACCGGCGGACGAGCCATTTGGGCACCGCCGAGGATCTTGGAGTCAGCCCCTTCTCGTGCGGAGAGATTTCGGCCGGGCCATGGGAGGAACCGTCGAAGGCGGCGAGCAGGTCCGGATCCTGCGACGCCAGGCCCAGCATCCCGGCTCGCCCCGACGCCGGCGGCTCGGGCCAGGCGCGGATGGCCCGGTAGACGAGCTCGCGGACGGCCCTCCGGTCGCCCGAGCCGGCATAGCGGCGGGTCTTGAAATAGCGCGCGATCAATGTGTCGGCGGCGGCGCCGCCGCCTTTGGCCGCGGCGATGACCTCGTCGAGCAGATCGATCGCCGCCTGGGCTCGGGCCGCCGGGGTCATGGTTCAGCCCGAGGTCGGATAATTGGGGGCTTCCCGGGTGATGACGACATCATGGACATGGCTCTCCCGAAGGCCCGCATTGGTGATCCGGATGAACCTCGCCCGGTCCCGAAGCTCCTCGAGGGTCGCGGAGCCGGTATAGCCCATGGCCGCCTTCACCCCTCCGACCAGCTGGTGGATCACGTCGCGGGCCGGCCCCTTGTAGGGGACCTGGCCCTCGATCCCCTCGGGGACGAGCTTCAGCTGGTCCTTGATGTCGTGCTGGAAATAGCGGTCGGCCGATCCTCGCGACATCGCTCCCACCGAGCCCATGCCCCGGTAGCTCTTGTAGGAGCGGCCCTGGTAGAGGAAGGTCTCGCCGGGCGCCTCCTGGGTGCCGGCCAGCAGCGAGCCGACCATCACGGTCGAGGCTCCGGCGGCGAGAGCCTTGGCGAGGTCCCCGCTCGTCCGAAGGCCCCCGTCGGCGATCACAGGGGTCCCGGATGCGGCAGCGGCTTCGGCCGAGTCCATGATCGCGGTCAGCTGAGGCACGCCTACCCCGGCCACGACCCGGGTGGTGCAGATCGAGCCCGGGCCGATCCCGACCTTGACCGCGTCCGCCCCCGCTCCGATCAGGGCGCGGGTGGCCTCAGCGGTGGCGACGTTCCCGGCGACGATCTGAACGGCGTTCGAGAGCTTCTTGATCCGCTCGACCGCGGCGGCGACCTCGCGATTATGGCCGTGGGCGGTGTCGATGACGATGAGGTCGCACTCGGCGTCGATCAGCGCCTCCGAGCGCTCGAAGCCCTTGTCGCCAACGGTGGTGGCAGCCGCCACCCGAAGGCGCCCGGCCGAATCCTTGGTGGCGTTGGGATAGGTGACCGCCTTCTCGATGTCCTTGACGGTGATCAGGCCGGTGCAGCGGCCGCGCTCGTCGACGACGATCAGCTTCTCGATCCGCCGCTGGTGGAGCAGCCGCCTCGCCTCCTCCTGGGTCACTCCGGGGCCGACGGTGGCGAGATTGTCGCGGGTCATCAGCTCGCTGACCGGCTGGAGCGGATTCTCGGCGAACCGGACGTCGCGGTTGGTGAGGATGCCGACCAGGCGGCCGCCTTTCTCGGTGACCGGGATTCCCGAGATCCGGTGCCTCTGCATCAGCTCGAGCGCGTCGGCCAGATTCTGGTCGGGAGTCATGGTGATGGGATTGACCACCATCCCGCTCTCGAAGCGCTTCACCGCCCTCACCGCCGCGGCCTGCTCGGGCGTGGTGAGATTGCGGTGGAGGACCCCCATCCCGCCCAGCTGCGCCATGACGATCGCCATGTCCGCCTCGGTCACCGTATCCATCGCCGAAGAGAGGACGGGTATGTTGAGCCTGATCTCCCGGGTGACCTGGGTGCTGGTGTCGGCCTGACTCGGAAGCACCGACGATTCGCCGGGCTGAAGCAGCACGTCGTCGAAGGTCAGGCCTAGGCGGATGTCCATATATGTCTCTTCGGATTCGGTGGGGTTCTATAGGGGGGGGTGGCACGGGGCGCTAGGGTAGTGGGTGCCGGATGGGCGGAACCTGGCCGTCATTCCCGCAAAGGCGGGAATCCATGAACACCGAGGTGGCCGGTTCTCCGCGTTCCGTGTTCATGGATGCCGGATCAAGTCCGGGATGACATGAAGGGCAGTGCGAGCCGGGACAAAAAAAGAAGCGGCCGGTCAGGCGACCGGCCGCTTCGATTTTTCGAGTTTCGGCTGCCGAAGCTTAGAACTTCAGGTGCAGGCCGACGCTCGGGCGCAGGGTGTCGAACGAAACGGTGTCGACCGCGACGCGGAGGCCCATGTTCTTGCCTACCGCGATGTCCGCGCCGACGCCGACGAGGTAATCGCCGATCGTGTCGGAGACGTCGAGATCGTCGTCGTCGATCAGGTCCTCATCGACGCCGATGAGGCCCGAACCGTCGATGTTGATCCACTGGTAGCCGGCGCGGGCGAAGATCACGCTGCCGCCGTTGCCCGCCTTGAAGCCGACGCGGCCGGCGATGCCGTACTCGGAATCGATCGGGCCGTTGCCGAGGTTGAAATTGCCCTCGACACCGACGATCGCGTTGGTGCCGATGTCGAAATCGACGCCGCCGTAGACGCCGTAGGTGAGAGCGTTATCGTCGAGGTCGAAACCGCCGGTCTCGATCTCGG
>DASQZF010000016.1:0-16603 GCA_035638835.1 Allosphingosinicella sp.
CCGGATCGATTCTTCGCGCGCACCGGCGATACTAATGGAGCAGTCCCGTTACCGAGCGAGATAGCGGAATTTCAAACGTCCAGATTCGCCACGTTGAGCGCATTCTCCTGGATGAACTCGCGCCTCGGCTCGACGACGTCGACATCAGGCGGGTGAAGATCTCGTCGGCGACGTCGGCCTGGGCGACTTCCACCCGGAGCAGCGAGCGGTTGTCGGGGTCGAGCGTGGTCTCCCAGAGCTGGTCGGCGTTCATCTCGCCGAGGCCTTTGTAGCGCTGGATGGCCAGGCCCTTGCGGCCGGCGGCGAGGATCGCGTCGAGAAGCTCGGTCGGGCGGCGGACGAGGATCCCGCGCGCGTCCGGAGCCCGGCCGGAATTCGGGATGCCCTCGACCTTGACGTGCGGGTCGTCGCTGTCGGGATCGGCCTCCTCGTCTTCTTCCGCGGCGGCGGCCGCGGTCTTCATCGAGACGAGGCGCGAGGCGCTGGCATAAGCCTCGGCCTGCTCGGCGGTGAGGCCGTGGAGCTTGCGCGCCTCGGCGGAGGCGACGAACTTGTGGTCGACGACATGATGGTCGGTGACTCCGCGCCACAGGCGGCGAAGGACATAGTCGCCATCGGCGCCGATCTCGCCGGTCCAGGTCGAATCCTCGTCGCTGCCCTGAAGGAAGGCGGCGGCCCGGCCGATCGCTTGCGAGCGCCCGGCCGGCGGAAGGGCCGGGTCCAGGGCGCCGTTCAGGGCCAGGGCCTCGATCAGGCCCGGATCGTAGCGGCGGGGGACATAGGCCATCAGGCTCCGCACCCGGCGGGAATGGTCGGCGAGGTTGCGCAGGTCGTCGCCGGTGCGCGGGCCGTCCGAAGTCTCGAGCCGCATCAGGCCGATTCCGGCGTCGACGAGATAATCGTCGAGCTTGCTATTGTCCTTGAGATAGACTTCGGAGCGGCCCTTGGCGACCTTGTAGAGCGGCGGCTGGGCGATGAAGAGGTGGCCGCGCTCGATGATCTCCGGCATCTGCCGGTAGAAGAAGGTGAGCAGCAAGGTGCGGATATGGGCGCCGTCGACGTCGGCGTCCGTCATGATCACGATCTTGTGGTAGCGAAGCTTCTCGATGTTGAAATCGTCGCGGCCGATCCCGGTGCCCATCGCCTGGATCAGGGTCCCGACCTCCTTGGACGAAAGCATCCGGTCGAAACGGGCGCGCTCCACGTTGAGGATCTTGCCCTTCAGCGGAAGGATCGCCTGGACCTCACGGTTGCGGCCCTGCTTGGCCGAGCCTCCGGCGCTGTCGCCCTCGACCAGGAACAATTCGCACTTGGCCGGGTCGCGCTCCTGGCAATCGGCGAGCTTGCCGGGCAAGGAGGCAATGCCCATCACGCTCTTGCGGCTCGCCTCACGCGCCTTGCGGGCGGCCTCGCGCGCCGCCGCCGCGTCGATGATCTTCTGGATGATCGTCTTCGCGTGCTGCGGATTCTCCTCGAGCCATTCCGCCATCTTGTCGGCCATCAGGCTTTGGAGCGGCTGGCGGACCTCGGAGCTGACGAGCTTGTCCTTGGTCTGTGACCCGAACTTGGGATCGGGAAGCTTCACCGAGACGATCGCCGTCAGCCCTTCGCGCATATCGTCGCCGGTGAGGCTGATCTTCTCGCGCTTCAAAGCGCCGGACTTGTCGGCATAATTGTTGAGGGTCTGGGTAAGCGCGGCCCGGAAGGCGGCGAGGTGGGTTCCGCCGTCGCGCTGGGGGATGTTGTTGGTGAAGCAGAGCGTCTGCTCGTAATAGCTGTCGTTCCACTCGAGCGCGACCTCGATTCCGACGTCGTCGCGCTGGCCGGTGACCGAGATCGGATCGGGGATGAGCGCGGCCTTGGTCCGGTCGAGATAGCGGACGAAGGCGGAGATCCCGCCCTCGTAATAAAGCTCGACCGACTTCTCCTCCTCGTGCCGGGCGTCGGTGAGGATCAGCCGCACTCCGGAGTTGAGGAAGGCGAGCTCCCGGAAGCGGTGCTCGAGCTTCTCGAAGTCGAATTCGACGATCTTGAACGTCTCGGGCGAGGGCAGGAAGGTGACCCTCGTGCCCTTTTTCTCGCCGGCCGGGCCGACCTTCCTGAGCGGCTCGACCGCGTCGCCGAGGCGGAAGCGCATGTAATGCTCCTCGCCGTCGCGCCAGATGGTGAGATCGAGCCATTCCGAGAGGGCGTTGACGACGGAGACCCCGACCCCGTGGAGGCCGCCGGAGACCTTGTAGGCATTGTCGTCGGACGTGTTCTCGAACTTGCCGCCGGCGTGGAGCTGGGTCATGATGACCTCGGCCGCCGAAACGCCCTCCTCGGCGTGGATCCCGGTCGGGATCCCGCGGCCATTGTCCTCGACCGAGACCGATCCGTCGGGGTTGAGGACGATCCGGATCAGGTCGCAATGACCGGCAAGGGCCTCGTCGATCGCGTTGTCGGAGACCTCGAACACCATATGGTGGAGGCCCGATCCGTCGTCCGTGTCGCCGATATACATTCCGGGCCGCTTGCGGACCGCGTCGAGGCCTTTCAGCACCTTGATGGAATCGGCGCCGTAGGCGTTTTCGCTGGGGGGTGTTGCCATCGGCCAGATATAGCGGCGGAAGGGCCGAAACCCAAGGAAATTGGCGGGTTTCGGGCAGGCTTTTTTCGCAGGTGCAGCATCGATGCGCCGGTATCTGGGAAGCGGGTAAATGGCCAAGGGGGCAGCGACGACGCGGCTTCTCCCCTTCCTGGAAGGGAGGGGCTTGGGGTGGTCCGCCGCAGGCGGCCGAAACTCCGAGTCAGTAAAAGTCTCGCTTCGCTCGCCTACCCACCCCTGACCCCTCCCTTCCAGGGAGGGGAATTAGGTTGGGCGGATGGCCCCCTCGTCGACCTCGAACCGACTCGAGGCCGGGCCGACCTCGCTGAACAGTCCCGCCTCCGTACCGGTCATCCACACCTGTCCTCCACCCGCCTCCAGCCGCTCGAACAGCGAAGCCCGCCGCGTGGGATCGAGATGGGCTGCAACCTCGTCGAGAAGCAGGATCGGGCGGCGTCCGGCGCGCTCGGCGACGAGGTCGGCATGGGCCAGGACGATCGAGAGCAGGAGCGCTTTCTGCTCTCCGGTCGAGCACTGGCCCGCCGGCTGGTTTTTGCCCAGGTGGGTGACGGCGAGATCGGTGCGATGCGGTCCGGCCAGGGTGCGGCCGGCGGCGGAATCGCGCGCTCGGCCTCGGGCGAGCTCGAGCGCCAGATCCTCGCCGCCGCCTTCGAGGGCGAGGCCGGCACGGGCGAAAGAGCCTTCGGGAGCGCTCGCCAGCCTCGCCGAAAGCGTTTCGACCGTGCGGGCCCGGGACGAGGCGAGGGCGGCGCCGTGCTCGGCCATCCGGGTCTCCAGGGCCGAAAGCCAGGCTTCGTCCCTCGGCCCGTCCTCCGACAGGAGCTTGTTGCGCGCCCGCATCGCGGCCTCGTAGCGGGCCGCGTGGATCGCATGGCCGGGCTCCAGGGCAAGCACCAGCCGGTCGAGGAACCGGCGGCGTCCTCCCGCGCCCTCCTGGAAAAGGCGGTCCATGGCCGGGGTGAGCCAAAGCACCGAAAGCCATTCGGAGAGCGAGGTGGCCGAAGCGGCGGCGCCGTTGATCCTCACCTGCCGCCGCTCGGGCGCGCGGGCGTCGGTGCCGGTGCCGATCTCGACGTCGCCAAGCCGAGCCGAGACGGCGAAGCCGCCGCCGCCCTCGCTCCTCGCCATCTCCGACAGGGCCGCGCCGCGAAGCCCTCGCCCGGGCGACAGCAGGGACACCGCCTCCAGGACGTTGGTCTTGCCCGCCCCATTCTCACCGGTGAGAACGACCAGTCCCGGCCCCGGCGCGAGCAGGGCCTCGCGGTGGTTGCGGAAGTCGGTGAGGACGAGACGGGCGAGGGCCATGGGACACCCGTAGCGGATGGGCGGCGGCGCGAACAATGCGCACACCTTCGTCATTGCGAGCGAAGCGAAGCAATCCAGTGCAGCGCGTACGCGCGCTGGATTGCTTCGTCGCTTCGCTTCTCGCAATGACGGTGCGGCTAAATCCCCTTCAGTCCCGCCTCGGCCAGCCGCTTCCGGGCCTCGCGGTAGCGCACCGGCTCCGCGATTCGGAGCCGAGCCCTCGCGTCCTCCAGCGGCTCCGCCATCAGCTCCTGATAATCCTCGCCGTGGAGCCACTCGGCGCGCCTGCCGTGTCGCCAGCCTTCCCAGACCGCGCGCATGAATGCGGTGTTGCCGGTGATCCGGAGGCTCTTCAGGGCCGCGCCGGCGCCGATGAAGGCCCAGCCCAGCCCTCCCGTCTGGGCGTAGGAGAATGCGACCAGGCAGGCCTCGCCGAGCGGCTCGTCCGCCTCGTAGCCGGTGAGCACGTGCCAGATGTCGTGGACGTCGCGCTCGCGCCGGCCGAACCAGGCATAGGGATGCTCGACATTGGCCGGGATCTCGGTCTCGGCGATGCTGATCTCGGCGAGGCCGTCGGCCGAATAGCCGGTCCGGTCGAGGAAGGCGCGATAGGCGGCTCCGACGCTGCTTTCCGGGAAGGAGTCGATCCAGGGACGGTCGCAGAAGCGCGGCGCGAGCTCGACCCGCTCGTAAGCGAGGCGTCCGCCTTCGGCGCTTGCGATCAGTCGGCGATAGTTGCGGTGCGAGGTATCGCCGTTCAGGGCGCGCATGATCCGGAAGACCTGGACCGTGTCGTCGCCGTCGGCGAGCAGCCGGCGAAGCGCCCTGAAGGCGGTGGCCCATTCCCGCTTCAAGGGGACGGCGGGATCGAAGCTTTGGCTCGCCATCCGCGACTCCGCTGCTGACAACATTGTCAGTTTGGCACGGCCCGAACGACGATTCAACCGGCCCGCGCCCAATACGGCTGCCCGAAATTGGTGCCAGGCACCATTTAATGAAATTGGTGCCTGGCACCAATTATGCGGCACCATTTATGCGGCAGAAGCCTCCCCGGTTCGGTCTCTCAGCAACGTGTGGCCGGACGCTTTGTCTTCTGAACCGTCGCGAAGGCGGGATCGGCGAATGGAAGCCGCGCGCCGGGCATTCCGCTTCGAACGAAGGCTTCGGCCTCCCTGCGCAAGGAGGGGTCGGCGCCGCCGCTCAGGGGTGGGCGGTTATCATCGTTCCAATACCAGAAATATTGGCCGGTGGAGACCGTCTGGCCGCCTCGGACCGCCATCGCCGACAGCCGCTGCAAAGCGGTTTCGCCGTCCCATTCGCCGACGAACGTAATCTGCCCGGGCCGGACCTCGAAAGTCGGGACGTCCTTCCAATAGCATATGTTCCAGCGCAATTGCTGGCCGAGGCTCGTCAGCGCCCAGCGTCCAGGCTTCGCCTTGATCGCTATCCAGCGCATCCCGGTCCGGGGGCCGGCGTGAATGAAGACGGGCTCAAAGCCGCTCCATCCTCCGCCGTTCTCCCGGCGAAGGTCGATATTGTAGGTTGTGGACAGCACGGGAGCCCGGAAAAGAATGACGCCCTGCTTCGAGGCCGGATCGACCTTAAGCTTGCCCGGGTCGGGCGTGGCCAGGGCCGCCGGGCCGCAGGCGAAGGCCGCAATCAGAATGGCGGCGAATTTCGCTAGAAGCGTGGCATCGAAGTTCCGTGTCGCCATCCGGCAATTCCTGTGCGGGGACCCCGTCGGGGTTGCGGGGGTCCGCAACCGCGTTCGATCAGACAGGGGCGCCGGCGCCGTCATCGCCGGACCGGCGAGCCAGGCGTTTCGTCATCCTTCGCCCGATCTCGGTGCCGATCAGCGAGGAGACTGCGGCGAAGATCATCCAGGTCAGCGCCCTGTCGGACTTGCCGGTGATCATCGCTCCGACGATCGCGACCGCGAACAGGGTCGCGGCTACTATGACGATCCATTTAAGCCAGAAATCGACCGGACGGACCGACTTGAACAGCTGGCTGGAAGCCACCCCCGCGATCAGCGCCCCGGCCAGGCCCTGGACGAAGCCGATCGCGACCGCGCCGAGCTTGGCCGCCTGGATGTTCGCCCAACCGCCGAGATAGGCGATGACGAAATTGGCGAGGATGAGGCAGACGATCGTCACGACGAAGGCCGCCGCATAGGTGCCCTTCCCGGGCGCTTCCCGCTGCATCGTCACACCCGCATCGGCATCAGGACGTAGAGCGCCGCGGCCTTGTCGTTCTCGCGAAGCAGGGTCGGCGCCGCGGCGTCGGCCAGGTGGACCTCTACCGTGTCGCCCTCGATCTGGCCGAGAATGTCGAGCAGGTAGCGGGCGTTGAAGCCGATCTCGAGGCCGTCGGCATTATAGTCGCCGGGCACTTCCTCGGCGGCGGTGCCGTTCTCCGGGCTGGTGACCGAGAGCGTGACCCGATCGCGGTCGAGCGCCATCTTGACCGCGCGGGTCTTCTCGCTGGCGATCGTGGCGACCCGGTCCACGCCCTCCTCGAAGCTTCGCGGATCGATCCTGAGCAGCTTGTCGTTCGCGGTCGGGATGACCCGGCTGTAATCGGGGAAGGTGCCGTCGATCAGCTTGGAGGTGAGGATCGCGCTTCCGAGGCCGAAGCGGACCTTGGTCTCGGAGAGCGAGATCTGGACGGTGCCCTCAAGCTCGTCGAGCAGCTTCCTGAGCTCGGCGACGCACTTCCTGGGGATGATGACGTCGGGCATGCCCTCGGCGCCGGCGGGCCGGGGCACGGTGACCCGGGCGAGGCGGTGGCCGTCGGTCGCCGCGGCCTTGAGCACCGGCTGGGCCTCGTCCGAGACGTGGAGGAAGATTCCGTTCAGATAGTAACGGGTCTCCTCGGTCGAGATGGCGAAGCGGGTCTTGTCGATGATCTGGCGAAGGGTCGCTGCGGGCAGCTCGAACCGGGTCGGAAGGTCGCCTTCCGCGATGACGGGGAAGTCGTCGCGCGGAAGGGTCGAGAGGTTGAACCGGGCCCGGCCGGCATTGACCTGCATCTTGCCCTCGGCGGCGTTCAGCTCGACCTGGCTTCCCTCGGGGAGCTTTCGGGCGATGTCGAACAGGGTGTGGGCGGAGACGGTGGTCGCGCCCGCCTGGGTGACGTTGGCCTCGACGGTCTCGACGATCTGGAGATCCAGGTCGGTCGCCATCAGCCTCAGCCCGCCGCCCTCGGTCGCCTCGATGAGGACGTTGGAGAGGATCGGGATCGTGTTCCTGCGCTCCACCACGGACTGGACGTGGCCGAGGCTCTTCAGGAGCGTAGCCCGTTCGATCGTCGCCTTCATTGAAACCCCCGAAAGTCGTGCTTTGGCAAGAGTATTAGAGCGGCCCGCCGCCCCCCGCTAGGGGATTGTCGCGCCGCATGCAAAAAGGGGCTTCGTCAACCCGGGCGTCCTTGCGTAACCGTCATTGCGAGGAGCCCTTCGACGCCGCCTGCGGCGACGCTCAGGAGAAACTGCCGCTTTGCGGCAGCGACGAAGCAATCCAGTCTCCGGCCTCGGCGCCGCTGGATTGCTTCGCTCCGCTCGCAATGACGGCGTGCCTGCCGGTAATCGCGAAGCCCTTTTATGTTGCCAATCGACGCCGCAGCGGGCCATTCTTGGCGTCATGAGCCCACGCCTGATTTTTCCGTTGATTGTCATGGCTGTGGCTACCCCCGCCCAGGCCCAGCGACAGCCGCTCGGGATTTTCGGGACCTGGGGGGCCTTCCGTGGGCCCGATCGCTGCTACGCCATCGCGGAGCCCAACCAGGTTCCCCGGCCCGGCGACGGCCGCGGCTTCGCTTCGGTGGGCTATTGGCCGGCGCGCTCGGCCGGGGGCCAGGCCTTCTTCCGGCTGAGCCGGGCCAAGCGCGAAGGCTCCGCCGTGCTGCTCCGGATCGACGACCGCACCTTCCAGCTTCGCGGCGGCGGCGCGGACGCCTGGGCCGCGGACCCGGCCGCCGACGCCGAGCTCGTCTCGGCGATGCGCACCGGGATCGAGATGCGCGTCGAGACCCGCTCGGCGAGCGGCGGCCTGGTTCGCGATACCTATCGGCTGCGCGGCGCCGCGACCGCCATCGACGCCGCCGCGATCGCCTGCGCCCGGCGTGGTTGAGGATCCGGGCTGACCATGGCCCGCTGGTTCATCGCCCGCCACGGCGAGACCGTCTTCAACGCCGCCCGGCGGATGCAGGGCGAGACCGTCCACACTCCGCTGACCCGGGCCGGCTTCGCCCATGCCGAGCAGATCGGCGAGGCTTTGCTCGCCGCGCTGGGCCCGGCGCCGGAGCTGGTCCTCTGGGCCTCGCCCACCGGCCGGGCGCTTCAGACGCTGGCGATCGCCGCCGAGCATCTTCGGCTCGACTGGCACGAGGCGAGAACCGACGAGCGGCTGTCGGAAATGGACATGGGCGAATGGGGCGGGCGCTACTACGCCGATATCGCAAAGGTCCATGGCGGCTTCGTCGACCAGCGGACGGGGCTCTTCTCCTGCCGGCCCCCGGGCGGCGAATGGTTCGACGACATCGCGCTGCGGCTCCGGGCGTGGATGGCCGATACCTCTGGAGAGGAAGGCGACCGGCTGATCGTGATGCACGGGGTCTCGTCGCGCGTCCTTCGCGGACTCCTGACGGGAGCGCCGGACCGGCCGGGCTGCGAAGCTCCGGTGGCGGCACCGCTGCCGCAAGGTTCCGTCGTCTGCATCGAGGACGGGGTGGAAACCGAGGTCGGGCTCGGAAGCGGCGATCTCGGGGCATCGGGGACGGCTTAGACACGGGATCTGTCGCTACGAAGATCGCAATGGAGCGTCGCCGGTACGATACTGAGGAGTTCGAACGCCGATCCGCCGTAGAACCGCAAAAACTTGACTTTTACACACCTCTCCGCTATCTGGATTGCATCCCGTCCCCGGTTTGCCGTCTTGAGGCGCTCGCAAGAGCAGACATCAACTCAAGGCCGCTCCCGGGGACAAATTTTTGAGCGGCATCCAATGGCAACGGCAATACTGGTCGACGGAGCCTTTTTCCTGCGTCGATTTGGCCATGCTTTTCCGGGCCATAGGCGAAACGACCCGGCTACCGTTGCAGATGGGCTCGGCTTGCTGGCCTACTGGCATCTCGAGCAACGCATCGGCACCACTAAGGTGATGGAACTGAACGACCTTCTCGCGGAATCTCGGCATTTTTACAGGCTGTTCTTCTACGATTGCCGGCCGCTTATAAAGCGGATGCACACGCCGCTTGGCAAGCAATCAGTGGATTTCGGCAAATCGCCTGAGGCACTCTTTCGCCTGGAATTGCATCGCCAGATCCAGAAGCTGCGGAAAGTGGCTCTTCGTCTCGGTCGTCTGAACGATACGTCACGTTGGCGTCTCAGCGAAAAGGCCACGGCACGGCTGATTGAAGATCCAGCCTCGTTCATTGCGACCGACGCGGATTTCGAGATTGATACTAAGCAAAAAGGCGTCGACATGAGGCTCGGCCTCGATGTGGCCGCACTAGCCTTCAAGCGCCAGGTGGATCAGATCGTAATCGTTGCGGCTGATGCAGACTTCGTGCCCGCCGCGAAGCTAGCAAGACGCGAAGGAATAGATGTCATCCTAGATCGCATGGGCGACCATCGGGCTGCTACGGACCTGATCGAACACGTCGATGGAGTACGGGATTCCCTCTTCCCCGCGCCGCACGAAACAACTGAATCGGGCTGATAGATAGAATGCAAATCCCCGGTCATATCGACCCGGTTCCAGTCCCTCGCCCCGCTTTCGAGGCGGAGGACAAGCGAGTCGACCTGGTCGGGTTGTCGCGCGACGCCATTCGGGCGGCGCTCGAAGAAGCCGGCCTCGATCCGCGCCAGGCCAAGCTCCGCGCCAAGCAGATCTGGCACCAGACCTACAATCGCGGCGCAACCTCGTTCGAGACGATGAGCGACATCGCCAAGGCCCAGCGCGGCTGGTTCGCCGAGCGCTTCGTGATCGGCCGGCCGCAGGTGGTGGTCGAGCAGGTGTCGACCGACGGCACCCGCAAATGGCTTCTCAAGACTCCCGACGGCCACGATTTCGAGATGGTCTTCATCCCCGACGCCGACCGCGGGACCTTGTGTGTTTCGAGCCAGGTCGGCTGCACCCTCAATTGCGCCTTCTGCTTCACGGGCACGATGCGGCTGGTCAGGAACCTCACCGCCGGCGAGATCGTCGGCCAGGTCATGCTGGCGCGCGATTCGCTTGGGGAATGGCCTTCCCAGCCGGAGGGCCGGATGCTCAGCAACATCGTCATGATGGGAATGGGCGAGCCGCTCTACAATTTCGACAATGTCCGCGACGCCCTGAAGATCGTCATGGACGGCGACGGGCTCGGCCTCTCGCGCCGCCGGATCACCCTTTCGACTTCGGGCGTGGTTCCGATGATGGCCAGAGCGGGGGAGGAGATCGGGGTCAACCTCGCGGTCTCGCTGCACGCCGTGACCAAGGAGGTGCGCGACGAGATCGTGCCGCTGAACCGCAAATATGGGATCGAGGAGCTGCTCGAGGCCTGCGCGGCCTATCCCGGCGCCAACAACGCCCGGCGGATCACGTTCGAATATGTGATGCTCAAGGACAAGAACGACAGCGACGAGGACGCAGCCGAGCTGGTCCGCCTGATCCGCAAGTACAAGCTTCCCGCCAAGGTCAACTTGATTCCCTTCAATCCCTGGCCGGGCGCCGTCTACGAATGCTCGGACGAGGAGAGGGTGCGCCGCTTCTCCGACATCATCTTCGAGGCCGGGATCTCCGCCCCGATCCGTCGCCCGCGCGGCCGCGACATCATGGCCGCCTGCGGCCAGCTCAAGTCGGCGGCCGAGAAGAAGAGCCGGGCGGAGCTCGACCGGATCTCGGCCGAGAAGCAGGCGGCCTTGGCCGGCTGACCGTCATCCCGGCGAAAGCCGGAACCTCGGGGAGACCCGCCGAGACTTCTCGCCCTGGGGTCCCGGCCTTCGCCGGGATGACGGACTGCCTGAATGCCGGCTTACGACCCCATTCAGGAGCCGCTCAATCCGAGCCTTCCATAACGCTCCCAATCCGGCGGCAGGACGTCGC
Organism: Allosphingosinicella sp.; assembly: GCA_035638835.1. GTDB lineage: Bacteria > Pseudomonadota > Alphaproteobacteria > Sphingomonadales > Sphingomonadaceae > Allosphingosinicella. Next base: position 11,002 of record DASQZF010000016.1, read on the forward strand.
CGCGAAGGGAGTTCAAGATGTTCAGGAAGCTCAGTCTCGCCACCGCCGCCGCCGCCGCAACGCTCACCCTGCTTCCGGCCGCCGCCCAGGCGAATCACGACCGAGGCGGCTATTATGACGACGGCCGCTACCAGCAGAGCTATCGCGGCGACCGCTACAGCCGCAACGACGGCCGCTATTACGGCCGCAGCAACGTCCGCTACAACGGCCGCCGCTGCAAGGGCACGACCGGCACCATCGTCGGCGGAGTCGCCGGCGCGCTGCTCGGCCGCGAAGTGACCCGCGACCGCTATCGGGGCCGTTCGGGCACCACCGGAGCGATCCTCGGCGGAGCCGTCGGAGCGCTCGCCGGTAGGGCCGTCCAGAAGTCGAGCTGCCGCTGAGTCCAGATCCCTCGGGTAGTGTATCGAGGGCGGGGCCGGTCTTCCGAGAGGAGGGCCGGCCCTTCTTCACTTTGCCTCCCCTCCCTGGAAGGGAGGGGCCGGGGGTGGGTCCGCCAAAGGCGGCCGAAACTCCGAGGCCCGATAAGTCTCGCTACGCTCGCCTACCCACCCCTGACCCCTCCCTTCCAGGGAGGGGATCACTCAGGGCCCGTCGAACAAGGCCGCGAGCTGCTCGATCATCGTCCCGCCGAGCTGCTCGGCGTCCATGATCGTCACCGCCCGGTCGTAATAGCGGGTGACGTCGTGGCCGATCCCGATCGCGACCAGCTCCACGGGCGAGCGGGCCTGGATCCAGCCGATCACCTGCCTCAGATGGCGCTCGAGATAGGTGCCGCTATTCACCGACAGGGTCGAATCGTCGACCGGCGCCCCGTCCGAGATGACCATCAGGATCCGCCGCTCCTCGGGCCGGGCGATCAGGCGGTTGTGGGCCCACATCAAAGCCTCGCCGTCGATATTCTCCTTGAGAAGCCCCTCGCGCATCATCAGGCCCAGATTCCTGCGCGCCCGCCGCCACGGCTCGTCGGCGGCCTTGTAGACGATGTGGCGAAGGTCGTTCAGGCGCCCGGGGCCCGGCGGACGCCCGGCCGCGAGCCAGGTCTCGCGCGCCTGCCCGCCCTTCCAGGCGCGGGTGGTGAAGCCGAGTATCTCGACCTTGACCCCGCAGCGCTCGAGGGTCCGGGCGAGGATGTCGGCGGAGATCGCCGCGATCGAGATCGGCCGGCCGCGCATCGAGCCCGAATTGTCGATCAGGAGCGAGACGACCGTGTCGCGAAACTCGGTCTCGCGCTCGATCTTGTAGCTCAGCGAGTGGGCCGGGTTGACGATCACCCGGGCAAGCCGGGCCGCGTCGAGGATCCCTTCCTCCTGGTCGAAGTCCCAGCTCCGGTTCTGCTGGGCCATCAGCCGGCGCTGGAGCCGGTTGGCGAGCTTGGTGACGGCGCTCTGCAGGTGCACGAGCTGCTGGTCCAGATAGGCCCGGAGACGGCCCAGTTCCTCCTCGTCGCAAAGCTCCGGAGCCTCGACCACCTCGTCATATTTGGTGGTGAAGATTCGATAGTCGAATTGCGGGGAAAGGTCGGAGAGCGGGCGGTTGGGACGGACCGGGAGCATCCCCTCCTCGCCTTCCTCGCCCATCCCCTCCTCGCCCTCGGACATCTCCTCCTCGGACCAGTCGCGTGTCCCTTCCTCCTCGTCGCCCTCGCCCTGCTCGACCCGCATCTCGGTCTGGCCGTCGGAGCCGCTTTCGTCCTGCTCGTCCTCGGAATCGCCTTCGTCGCCCTGGTCCCGGTCGCTCCCGTCATTCTCCTCGCCGGAGTCCGGATCGGAATCTGCCTCCGCTTCGCCCTCGATCAGCTCGAGGTCGCGGAGAAGCTTGGTGGCGAGCGCCGCGAAGGCGGCCTGGTCGTCGAGCACCAGGCCGAGCGCGTCGAGATCGGCCCCGGCCTTGTCCTCGATCCAGTCGGAAACGAGCTCGATCCCGCCGCGCGCGGCCTCGGGCGGCGCCTCGCCGGTCAGCCGCTCGCGGACCTTGAGCCCGATCGCGGTGCCGAGCGGAACCTCGGCGCGGTTGCGGGCGCGGGTGATCGGATCGGTGCGCATGCGCATCTCGACCGCGTGCGCGAGATTGGCCCGCACCCCGGCCATCGCCCGGGCGCCGAGCGCCTCGACCCGCGCCTGCTCGACCGCGTCGAACACCCCCCGAGCCACCTCGTCGGCCGGAGCGCCGCGCGCGTGCATCCCGGCATTGTGGTGCCTGAGCTTGAGCGCCGCCGCGTCGGCATAACCCCGGGCCTCGGCGACCTCCTTCGCGGCCAGCGAGCGTCCGGGCATCGGCACCTTGACGCTCTTGCCCGAGGTCGAGGGCGAATCGGCGGTATAACCGAGCTCCAGCTCCGGCTCCCGGGCGATCGCCCGGGCGGCGCCGGTCAGGACCTGGCGGAAGGCTTCGAGGGGGTTGTCGCGGTCAGCCAAAGGTAATTCCGTGAAACACCGTTCGCCCTGAGCTTGTCGAAGGGCTTTCCTTGAAAGCCCAGAAGGAAGGAGAGGGCTTCGACAAGCTCAGCCCGAACGGATTTCCCTTCACCGCCTCCTCACTTCAGGTCCACCTACGCCTTCGCCGTGACGCTCTCCGGCAGATCCTTGCCGAAGACGCGCTGGTAATATTCCGCAACCAGCGGCCGTTCCGCTTCGTCGCACTTGTTGAGGAAAGTCAGCCGGAAAGAGAAGCCGACGTCGTTGAAGATCAGGGCGTTCTGGGCCCAGCTGATCACGGTGCGGGGGCTCATCACCGTGGAGATGTCGCCGTTGACGAAGCCCTGGCGGGTGAGGTCGGCGACCTTGATCATCTTCTCGACCTCGGCCCGGCCGCCCTCATGATCATATTCGCCGCTCTTGGCGAGGACGATCCGGGCTTCGATCTCGGCCGGCAGATAGTTTAGGGTTACGACGATGTTCCAGCGGTCCATCTGGCCCTGATTGATCTGCTGGGTGCCGTGATAGAGGCCGGTCGTGTCGCCCAGGCCCACCGTGTTGGTGGTCGCGAACAGGCGGAAATAGGGGTGGGGGCGGATCACCCTGTTCTGGTCGAGCAGGGTCAGCTTGCCCTCCGTCTCGAGCACGCGCTGGATGACGAACATGACGTCCGGCCGGCCGGCGTCATATTCGTCGAAGACCAAGGCGGTCGGGGTCTGCAGCGCCCAGGGCAGGAGGCCTTCGCGGAACTCCGTGACCTGCTGGCCTTCGCGAAGGACGATGGCGTCCCGGCCGATCAGGTCGATTCGGCTAATGTGGGCGTCGAGGTTGATCCGGATCAGCGGCCAGTTGAGCCGGGCCGCGACCTGCTCGACATGGGTCGACTTGCCGGTGCCGTGATAGCCCTGGATCATGACCCGGCGGTTCTTTCCGAAGCCCGCGCAGATGGCGAGGGTGGTGTCCGGATCGAAGACATAGGCCGGATCGAGATCGGGCACGCGCTCGTCCGCCTCGGAGAAAGCGGGCACTTCCATGTCGCTTTCGATCCCGAACAGGTCGCGCACCTTCGCCATCCTGTCCGGCGAGTCCATGATCACTGCGCCGCGGCTGGCGGGGTTGGCATTGGGCAAATCGGACATGGTCACTCTCTGGGAAGGAATCAGGCGAAGGCGGGGCGGGATTTGAGGTGCGTATAAGCCTCTATCACCGACTGCAAAGCCTTCTCATGGCTTCGGTCGCCGCCATTATGGTCGGGATGGTAGCGGCGGAGCAGGTCGGCGTAGCGGCGGCGAAGGCTTCGCCGGTCGGAGTCGGTGCCGAGGCCCAGCACCCTGAGCGACTTGCGGTCGGGATCGCTCAGCTCGCGCCCGTCAAGCCTCGGCCCTTCCGCGGCGCCTCGGCGGAAACGGGCTCCGATCGCGTCGAGCGGGTCGTGGAAATCGGCCCATTTCGGCGGCCCGTCGGCCCCCATATGGGCGAAGGCGCGGGTCTCGCGGTCCCAGCCGCCATAGGGATTGTGAGCCTCCTGGATCTCGTCGCTGCTCATCCCCTCGAAATAATTGTAGCCGGCGTTGAACTGCCGGACATGGTCGAGGCAAAGCCAGCGCCAGTCGCCCGGCCCGTCGAAGCTCGGGCCCCGGCCGGCCGGCGCCCGAAACTCGCCCGCGCCCTCGCAGCCGGGGTGAGCGCAGGCGCCGCGCGCTTCCGCCCGTCCGTGGAATTTCGTCTGCCTTCCGCTCGCGCTCGCCACCCACTCAACCTTCGCATCCAAACGGACTATATAGGCGCGATGACCGAGTCTTTCACCGGCCCAATCGCCCCCGAGATCGAGCGCAGGCTGCGCGCCGCCCTCGAACCCGCACATCTCGTCGTGACCAACGACAGCGCCCGCCATCGCGGCCATTCCGGCGACGACGGCAGCGGTGAAAGCCATTTCACGGTGGAGGTGGTGGCTCGGCGATTCGCGGGGATGAGCCGGGTGGAGCGGCAGCGCGCGGTCAATTCGGCCCTCGCCGACCTGCTCAGGGACCGGATCCATGCCCTGGCGATCAAGGCGCGGGCGCCGGGTGAGGCGTAGGCTCGCCGGACTCTCGGGAAGGGCGGCCGCGCTTCTGCTCCCGGCAGCGGGTACGACGCCGGCGGCGCAAAGCGCCGAGCCGGCTTACGACGTCGTCCATTACGCCGTCACCCTGAAGCCCGATCTCGCCGCCCGATCGATTGAAGGCTCGACGGAGATCACGATTCGCGGCGCGGGCGCGGACCGGATCCGGTTCAGCGAGAACGGCCTCCTGCTGGAGTCGGTCGAATTGGACGGCCGTCCGGCCACCGCCGCTCGGGACGGCGCCGCACTGATCGTCAGCCTGAAGAGGCCCCTTCGGCCGGGCAGGACGGCGAAGCTGCGCTTCCGCTATCGAGGCACGCCCAAGCGCGGGATCGTGTTCGGCGAGGGCACCGCTTACTCCAACTACTTCACCTGCGACTGGATGGTCTGCGACATCGACCGGCCGGGCGACAAGGCGACCCTCAGGATCGACCTGTTCCTTCCCGCCGGCAAGACCAGCATCGCGAGCGGGGTCCAGGCCGGGAAAAGCGTCGCGGGCCCGGGGCTGGAAAGGCATCGCTGGATCCAGGACCGGCCTTATTCCGCTTATCTGTTCGGGTTCGCGGTCGGCTTCGACCGGAGGACCGCGACGACCCATAAAGGCGTGGAGCTGGTCGCGGCCGGAGATCTGCCGCCCGGGGAAATGGCACCCCGCCTGGCGGACACGGACGGGATGCTGGATTTCTTCAGGGATAAGGCCGGACTGCCCTTCCCCCACGGACGCTACGTGCAGGTCGTCGTGCCCGGCGGGGAAGCCCAGGAGAAATCCTCCTTCTCGCTGCTTGGAAGATCGCACCTCGATCGGCGCATCGAGGATCCGAAGGAGGATTGGCTGATCGCGCACGAGCTCGCCCACCAATATTGGGGCAATCTCGTCACCTGCGAAAGCTGGACGGATTTCTGGCTGAACGAAGGGATCACGACCTTCATGGTGGCCGCCTGGAAGGAGCGGCGGTGGGGACGGGCGGCTTACGACCGCGAGATGGAGCTGGCCCGCGCCCGTGTCGAGCGAGTCAGGGAGGGCGGCCTCGACGTCCCTCTCACCTACGGGGGCGAGTATCCGTCCCTCGGCGCCCGGCGGGCC
>DASQZF010000017.1:0-1562 GCA_035638835.1 Allosphingosinicella sp.
GCGGCCATCGCCGCTCGCCATGCCCGTTGACGGTTCGGGGGAGGGACCGGTGAAGGTGAGGGACGCCCTCGCGGCGGCGGCCGGCCGCCTGGCGGCGGTGAGCGAGACCCCCCGGCTCGACTCCGAGCTTCTGATGGCGCAGGCGCTCGGGATCGAGCGCGAGACCATGTTTCTCTCACGGCTCGACGATGTCGCGCCGGCAGGCTTCGCTCCGCTCCTCGCCCGGCGGGAGGCGCATGAGCCGATCGCCTACATTACAGGCCGCCGGGGCTTCTGGACGATCGAGCTCGAGGTCGGTCCCGGAGTCCTGGTGCCCCGCCCGGACAGCGAGACGCTGCTGGATGGAGCGGTCGCGCATTTCGGCCGGAACGGACCGAAGCGCGTGCTCGACCTCGGCACCGGCCCCGGCACGCTGCTGCTCGCGGCGCTCTCGCAATGGCCGGAGGCTTCCGGCCTGGGGATCGATTCCTCCGAAGCCGCGCTCGGCTATGCTAGGCGGAACGCCGAGCGGCTCGGGGCCTCGGCACGCGCCGAGTTCCGCCTCGGCGACTGGGCGGAGGGGATAGACGAGCGCTTCGACCTCGTCCTGTGCAACCCGCCTTATGTCGAAAGCGGAGCCGAGCTTCCCCGCGACGTGGCGGAATGGGAGCCGGCCGAGGCCTTGTTCGCCGCCGCGGACGGGCTTTCCGAATATCGCCGCCTCGCGCCCGAGATCCCGCGCCTGCTCGCCCCCGGCGGCCTCGCCTGCATCGAGGTCGGCGCCGGCCAGACGGAGGCGGCGGGGGCATTGTTCGAAGCGGCGGGGTTCATCGTTAAGTCACGGAAAGACCTTAAAGGTATCGAGCGTTGCCTGCTGCTGGGCCGTTAATGCAGGCTATCATCTTTCCGCTTGGATTTGTGTGCGGTCATAGCTACATAGGGGTCAGGGACGGGGCTCTTCACAGCAAAGCATGCGTGAGGCCATCCGTCGCCGACCCCCGATTGCTTAGACGTCTCAGGACGTTCGCAGCGTGAGGTGGCGGAGGCCGCGTGAGCGGCCCTGCCCGGGTGTCGTGCTAAAGTTTGCGGCCGGGAGGGGCCCGGTTGTCACGGTGGCGTCAATAGGACCACGAGGACGAGGACCTACATTTGATAAACAATCGTCAGAACGGCCGCCGTCGCGGCCGCGGGGGCAGCGGACCGCGTTCGCCGAACCAGTCGTCCAATGTGGGCAACCGGCAGGACAACCGCTCGCGCGGCAATGCCGCCCAGCTTCTTGAGAAATACAAGTCGCTCGCCCGCGACGCCCAGCTTCAGGGCGACCGGGTGCAGTCCGAATATTGGCTGCAGTTCGCCGAGCATTATTTTCGGGTCCTGAACGAGAGCCGCGCCCGCTTCGAGGAGCAGCGCCCCCGTCGCGACGATTACGGATCCGACGAAGACGAGGATCAGGACGAGTCGATGGCCGCCGACGGCGACGACGGCGACGAGGATGAAGGCGACCGCCACATCCGCGACGACCGGGGCAATCGCGACGACCGGGGCAATCGCGAGGATCGGGGCAATCGCGAGGACCGCGGTTA
>DASQZF010000018.1:0-46588 GCA_035638835.1 Allosphingosinicella sp.
CTCTGGGACTGGGGCAGGTGGATTCCGCATCCGGACAAGGATCCGCGCAAGACGATCGAGGAGGGCCATCTCCACTTCACCCTCGAAGGGCACCGGATGAAGGGCGACTGGGTCATGTTCCGGCTCAAGGGCCGCCCCGGCGAGCGGGCCGAGAACTGGATGCTGAAGAAGGTGACCGACGCGCATGCCGGCGGCTCGATGGGGCTGACCGAGAAGTATCTGACCAGCGTCAAAACGGGGCGCTCCATGCAGGAGATCGCCGCGGGGACGAAGGCCAAGGAGCTCAAGGGGTGGAAAAGTCCTCCCCGGCATTTGCAGGGGAGGGGGACCGCCGAAGGCGGTGGAGGGGTTCTTCGAGCCCCCAGGAACCCCTCCACCGCGCGTCGCGCGGTCCCCCTCCCCGCGAAATCGCGGGCAGGAATTAAGATCCCCCCCTTCCGCGAGCCTCAAAAGGCCACCCTGGTCGACCACGTCCCCTCCGGCTCCGGCTGGATCCACGAGATGAAGTATGACGGCTATCGCTGCCTGCTCGGGATCGGCGGAGGAAAGGCCAGGGTCTACACGCGCTCCGGCCTCGACTGGTCGGACAAGTTCCCCGAGATCGTCGAGTCGGCGGCCCGGCTCGAAGTCGGCTCCGCGCTGCTCGACGGCGAGATCGTTGCCCTGGACGAGAAGGGCAATACCGGCTTCTCGGCCCTCCAGCAGGCGATCAGCGAAGGCGGCCGTGGCCTTACCCTCTTCCTGTTCGACGCGCTCGAGATAGACGGGGAGGACCTGACCGGCCTTTCCACGATCGAGCGCAAGGGGCGCCTCGCCTCCCTCGTCGGCGACGGCAATCCGCCGACGATCCTCTATGCCGAGCATATCGTCGGCCATGGCGAGAAACTGTTCGATGCGATGTGCGAGGCGGGCCAGGAAGGGATCATCTCCAAGCGCTCCGACGCCCCCTATCGGGGCGGACGGACCAAGACCTGGCTGAAGATCAAATGCACCTACCGCCAGGAATTCGTCATCCTCGGCTGGTCGGAGAGCGACAAGAAGGGGCGCGGCTTCCGGGCGCTCCTCCTCGGCGTTCATGACGTGGGCAAGCTGCGCTACGCCGGCAAGGTCGGAACCGGATTCTCGAACCAGGTCCAGCAGGATCTGCTCGAGCGGTTCGAGAAGATCTCGGCCGAGAAGCCGGCCGCTCCCGTGCCGAGGGCGGAGGCCCGAGGCGCGCATTGGCTGAAGCCGAAGCTGGTCTGCGAGGTGGCCTTCGCCGAGTTCACCGCCGAAGGTGTCGTCCGCCATGCAAGCTTCTTGGGCCTTCGCGGCGACAAGAAGGCGGCGGAGGTGATCGAGGAGACCCCGCAGCCTGTCGAGCGCGCCGCGCCCGCCGCCGGCGACGGGGTGAGGATCAGCAATCCGGAGCGGGTGCTGTTCCCGGACGCCGGGGTCACCAAGGGCGACCTGGTCGAATATTACCGGACGATCGGGCCGATGATGATGGAATGGGCGGCGAATCGCCCGCTCAGCCTGGTCCGCTGCCCCCAGGGGCGGGCCCGCAAATGCTTCTTCCAGAAGCACAATACCGGAAGCTTCGGCCCTCACGTCCACCAGATCCCGATCGAGGAGAAGAAGGGGCAGATCGAGGATTACGTCTATGTCGAGGAAGCCGCCGGAATCGTCGCCTGCACCCAGATGGGGACGATCGAGTTCCACGGCTGGGGCTCCTCGGTCGCCGACGTGGAGAAGCCCGATCGCCTGGTGTTCGACATCGATCCCGACGAGGGGCTGAGCTTCGACGAGGTCAGGCGCACGGCGCGCGACATCCACCGCCATCTGGCCGACATGGGCCTCCAGAGCTTTCCGCTGACGACGGGAGGCAAGGGCCTGCACGTCGTCGTTCCGCTCACTCCGGAAGCCGAATGGCCGCAGGTCAAGGATTTCGCCCAGCGCTTTGCCGTCGCCCTCGCCACCGCCGAGCCGGAACGCTTCACCGCCAACCTCGCAAAGGTGAAGCGCAAGGGGCGTATCTTCCTCGATTACCTGCGCAACCAGCGCGGAGCGACCGCGATCCTCCCTTATTCGGCCCGATCCCGCGAGCGCGCTCCGGTGGCGGCTCCGATCGCCTGGGATGAGCTCGATGACCTCCAGTCCGGCGCTCCGTTCACCGTCCGCGACGGGGAGCAGCTTCTGGAGCGCGCCTCCGGCCGCGGCCTCCAGGGCTGGGGCGAGGCGAGCCAGGTGCTGCCCGACCTGTAATCCGACATCGCGAGCGAAGCGAAGCAATCCAGCGCTTCGGACGTCTCAGACGCAGTTCTGGATTTCTTCGGCGCTTTGCTCCTCGCAATGACTGGCCTTGGCTTTTCCGTTCGCCTGACGCACCCTCCGTCGCGGGGGTGATATGCCAAAGCTGGGCGGCTACTACATTTTCTTCATCATCGGAGCGGCCACCCTCACCGCCCGGGCCGTGCTCGATTCCAGCTTCCGCAACTCGACGCTGCTCTACATCCTTATCCCTTTCGGGATCTCGATCGCACTCCACCTCGCGATCCCCGTCAACGACAGCGAGTCGCTGGGGCAGCGCTTCGTCCGGCACATACGGGCGGCGACGATCATCATGCTGGGAAGCTCCGCCCTCCTGTTCGAAGGCTTCATCTGCGTCCTGTTCTTCATGCCGATCTACTACGTCATGGTGATGCTCGGCTTCCTGTTCAGCGCGCTGGCCGGCGGGAACGGCGAGGATGGAGGCCATGCCGGAGCCTATGCCATTCCGGTCGTGGTGGCCATTTTGGCCGTTGAGGGTCTCACCGGACCGACCACCGTGCCTCGCTACAACGAGGCGACCTATTCCCAGATCCTCCCGGGAACCCCTGCCTCGCTCCAGGCGAACATGGCCAGGCCGATCGCCTTCGAAGCGAAAAGGCACTGGTTCCTCTGGGTTTTCCCGATGCCGACCCGGGTGCAGGCGGGGACCCTCAGGGCCGGCGACGTCCACCGGCTCCATTTCGTCTACAAGCGCTGGTTCTTCACCAACGTCCAGCGCGGCGACATGGCGATCCGGATCGTGGAGGTGAGCCCGGAGCGGATCCGCACCGAGATCGTCCAGAACGATTCCTACCTCTCCCATTACATGAAGATCGACGGAACCGAGGTGCGCTTCCAGGACGTCGGCGGCGGCCGCACCCGGGTTTCGCTCACCGTCAAATATCATCGGCTGCTCGACCCTTCCTGGTATTTCGGCCCGATGGAGCAGCTCGCCGCCCGGCAGAGCGCCCGCTACCTCATCGACTCGATCATCGCCCGCAAGGATGGCTGACATGCACGATAACGTGACCGCCGGCCGCGCCGCCTTCAAGGTCAACTCGCTGACTCACCTCGACACGGCGAGCCCCGTCGAAGGCGAGGTCCTTTGGGATCCGGCGCGGTCGATCTGGAACAGCGGCTTCCTTCTCGCCGCGCTCATCCTTGGGCCGCTTACCTTCACCTGGGGCGCCTTCGCGATCTTCCTCGGCCTGTCCGCGGTTACCCTGTGCGCCGGCCACAGCGTCGGCTTCCACCGCCGGCTCATCCATCGGAGCTTCGAATGCCCCAAATGGCTCGAGCGACTGATGGTCTATCTCGGCACGCTGGTCGGGATGGGCGGCCCGGTCTGGACCATCGGCCTCCACGACAGCCGCGACTGGGCGCAGCGCGAGGCCGATTGCCACTGGTTCCTGAGGCACGGCAAGCCGCTCTGGATCGAGGGCTTCTACTATCTGAACTTCAAGCTGAAGCTGAAGCACCCGCCGGGCTTCGATCCCGGCCCCGGGATCGGCGACGATCCCTTCTACGCCTTCCTCCAGAAGACCTGGATGGCGCACCAGATTCCGCTGGCGATAATCCTCCACGCCCTCGGCGGCTGGCCCTGGGTGGTGTGGGGAGTCGCCGTCCGGGTCGCCGCCTGCACGACGATGCACTGGTTCATCTCCTATTTCGCCCATAGCCGCGGCCCGCAGGACTGGACCCTCGATGGCGCGGCGCTGCAGGCCTATAACGTTCCGATCATGGCGATCCCGACCATGGGCGAGAGCTGGCACAACAACCACCACGCTTTCCCAAGCTCCGCCCGCCACGGCCTCTATCCGGGCCAGATCGATCTCGGCTGGTACTTCATCCTCCTGCTCGAGAAGCTCGGCCTGGCGTGGAACATCAAGCAGCCGTCCATCCTTCCGCCAAGGCCCGGGATCACCCCCACCACCGACCGAGCCCTCTCCATCGCCGCCCCCGGCCAGGAGGCGATGTGAGCTCCTCCCCATGCGGAGCGCATGGGGAAGGGGACCATGCGAAGCATGGTGGAGGGGTAGCTGGCGCCGTCATCCGGAGGATCGCGCTCGAACCCCCAGGCGCCGAGCCCCCTACCCCTCCACCACATTCCATGTGGTCCCCCTCCCCATCTGCGATGGGGAGGCAAAGCGTCGGCGACGCCCTCCGCGACTTCCGAATCGCCAACGGCCTCTGCCACGACGAACGCGAAGCCCGCTGGTGGATCGTCCGAGCCGGTCTGGCAGCCCTCCCCCTCCCGAACTTCGCCTGGCGCCGCCGAGCCATCGACGCCCACGACGTCCACCACCTCCTTACAGGCTATCCCTGCACGGTCGAAGGCGAGCTCCTCATCGCCGCCTGGGAATGGGGCGCCGGCCGCTACCCCCATTGGGGCGCCACCCTCTTCTGCGGCCCGCTGATCCTCGCCGGCCTCGTCTACATGCCCCGCCGGATCCTTGCGGCATGGCGGCACGGAAGACGAAGCCGGAGCCTTTATCGACATGTAGATCTCGAAGGCCTGCTCGACACACCGATCGAAAGCGCGCGAGCCTTGGTGTTCGGAGCCCCACTCCCGTCACCCTGAATTCGTTTCAGGGTCCAGCTGGTCGCCCGGCGGAGAGGCGGAGGATTGGATGCTGAAACAAGTTCAGCATGACCCGGCTGGCTGTCCAACGGGCCCGTGTTACAACAACAACACACGTTCCCCCTTGCGCTCCGTGCCTCCCCTGCCCCATTTAGCGCCCGAAGAAGACGGAGCGAGCAACATGGCCACCCAGACCGAGACCAAGCTTAAGCTCGAGGCGCCCGAGGCGCTGCAGACGATCGAGCCGGCGGCCGCCGCCGGCCTCGTCCCGATCGAGGCGGGCGTGAAGGACAAGCTCCAGACGGTCGTCGACAAGTTCGTCGCCGAGCTGGTCGCGGCCGACGCCAACAGCCCCGAATTCGGCAAGAAGGTCGACGAGCTCACCAACATGGGCCGAAAGCAGATCGCCGAGGCCGCCGGCCATTCGAACCGGTTCCTCGACCGGCCGATCAAGGCGATCGACAAGGATACCGGGATCGGCGCGGACCTGCTGGAGCTTCGCCGCACCGTCGAGGAGCTCGATCCCGGCAAGCAGGGCAATCTCAGCTCGTCGCGCAAGATCCTCGGCTTTATCCCCTGGGGCAACAAGCTCGGCAATTACTTCCAGAAATATCAGAGCTCGCAGACCCACATTTCCCAGATCCTGAACAGCCTCGCCTCCGGCAAGGAGGAGCTGCAGTACGACAACGAGGCGATCAACACCGAGCGCGCCGCTATGTGGAAGACGATGGGCCAGCTCGAGCAGATGATCCATATCTCCAAGGCGCTCGACAGCAAGCTCGAGGACAAGGCCAACGAGCTCGATTCGAACGAGCCGGCCAAGGCCAAGGCGATCCGCGAGACCGCACTCTTCTACACCCGCCAGCGCACCACCGACCTTCTGACCCAGATGGCCGTCACCGTTCAGGGCTATCTCGCCCTCGACCTCGTCAAGAAGAACAATGTCGAGCTGATCAAGGGCGTCGACCGGGCTTCGACGACCACCGTCGCGGCCCTCCGGACGGCGGTCACCGTCGCCCAGGCGATGACCAACCAGCGCCTCGTGCTGGAGCAGATCACCTCGCTCAACACGACCACCGCCAACATGATCGATTCGACCGGCGAGCTGCTGAAGAGCCAGACCGGCGAGATCCACCGCCAGGCCGCGTCGTCCACCATCCCGCTGGAGACCCTTCAGCGCGCCTTCCAGAACATCTACGACACGATGGATACGATCGACCGCTTCAAGCTGGAGGCGCTCGGAAGCATGAAGCAGACCGTCACCACCCTTTCCAGCGAGGTCGAGAAGAGCCGCGGCTACATCGCCCGGGCCGAGGGGACCGAGCAGAACCGTCTTGCCGGGCGGAGCGTCACCAACTCGCTTCTCGGACCCATCGAGGGCTAAAGCATGGCTCGAACGCCCCGCAGCGTCGAGGAAGCGATCGCCCGCTTCGACGAATATTCGTCGAGGCTCGACGGCCACACGCCGGCGGAGTCGAGCCTCAAGCGGCGCTATTACGGCCGAGCCGCGGGCTCCTTCGCCCGCCGCGGCGCGACGGCGGGCATAGCGATCGGCGCTCTCATCGCCGCGACGATCGTGTTCGGCCTCGCAATCGGCCCGATCGGGATCACCGGGCTCTTCTTCGTCGCGCTGGGGATCCTCGCGATCATGCTCGCGGTTTCGTTCTGGCCTTCGGAGCCCAAGCGAGTGGCCTATAACGATCAGGTGCCGACCGGCACGGTCGTCCGCCAGCTCGAGAACATGCTGGTCCGCCGGCGCGCGGCCCTTCCGGCGCCGGCCGCCCAGCGCGCCGACGCGATCGGCGCCCAGCTCCCGCTTCTCGAATCGAAGCTTGCCGAGGTCGACGCTCTCGATCCCCTCGCCCAGGACGCAAGGCGGCTCATGGGCAAGCATCTGCCCGAGCTGATCGAGCGCTACGAGCGGATCCCCCAGGCCTATCGCCATCAGCCGGACGGCGAAGGCCTGACCGCCGACCAGCGCCTCGTCGCGAGCCTCGACGCCGCGCGCGAAGCGCTAGGCGAGATCGGCGACAAGCTGGTCCAGGGCGATCGCCAGGCCTTCGAGACGCACGGCCGCTTCATCGAGAGCCGCTACAAGGAAGAGCGCCGCCCGGGAGACCGATGATGGGCTTCGATGTCGTCGGCATGCTTCGGCAGGCGGACGAATATCTTCGCCGCAACATGAAATCCAAGGCGGTCCGCTCGGCGGAGAAGCGCCGGGCTGACCGGCAGTCCCGCGAGGCCGAAGCCCGGATCAGGCGGGCCGCCCTCGTGGGCGGAGCCTCCGGAGCGGCGATCCTGGGAGCCGGGGCCCTCGTCGCACCGGTCGCGGTCCCGGTGCTCGCCGCGGCAGGCGGCGGCGCCTTGCTCCTTGCAATGGGGTCGCTCTTCAGGCCCTCTCGGCGACGCTCCGGCCAAGGGGATTTCTCGCAGGCCGAGCTTGCCGAGCTTCCCGGCGACGCCGAGGATTGGCTGCTGACCCGGCGCGACGAGCTGCCTCTCTATTGCAGGCCGCAGCTCGACCGGATCTTCCAGCGCCTGGGCGACCTCCAGCCGCATCTCGCCACCCTCGCCCCCCATTCGAGCGCGGCCTGGGAGGCCAGGCGGCTGCTGGGCGACCATCTGCCGGGGCTGATCCTCGCTTTCGATGCCATCCCCGATTCGGTGCGCGAGGAGGATCCGGAAGTCCGCACCCGGCTATGCGCCGGGCTGACGACGGTCGCCGACGCCCTGGACCAGCTGTGCCGGGAGGTTTGCAGGAACCCGCTGATGACCTTCGAGACCCAGGGGAGATTCCTCGAGACCCGCTACCGGGGGGAGGACGATCGGCTGGGGCCCGCCGAAGGCCGGGGTCAGAACCGCCCTTCGAAGCGCGCCGAATAAGGCAGTCCGCCGGGGCGAAGGGCGACGTCGATCTGGTAACGGCCGTCCGCGAACAGGCGTACGTCCAGCCGCTCTGCGCTGGACTGGCTGACCAGGGGCAGAAGCAGCGCCGAGGCGTCGCACCGCGCGTCGCCGCTGAAGCCCGCGGTGAGCGGGACTCCGACCAGCTCGCCGGCGAAACGCGCTTTGACGAGCCCTTCGGCATGAACGCACAGCCCGTCGTCGAAATGGGCCGAGAGGTCCGACAGATCGAGCGTCGGCGGAGGCAGGTCGGCGAGCGCCCCGGCCTCGATCGTACCGGTGGCGTCGTCGATCCCGAAGCCGTGGCGGGAGACGATGACCCCGCCCTTGAGGCCGTCGTCCGCCTGCTCGAGGTCGAGCCGGGCTCGGCCGATCAGCAAGGGCAGCACCCGGAGCCGGGTCGCGACGTCGCCGAGCGGGACCGAGCCGAAGCGCGCCTCGGCCAGGGCCCCGAGCCAGATGCTCCCCCTCGCCTCCCGAGCCGCCAGCCCCTTGTCCGCATAGCCGAGCCAGCCCAGCGCGAAGCGCAGCGGAAGCAAAGCGGCGAGCGAGAAAAGCAAGGCACAGAGAAAAAAGATCTGGCGCCACCAGCGCAGCCTCAGTCGCATCAGCTTCCCCTCGCCCGGAGCGCGATCTGGGCGGAGAGCGTTCGGTCCGGGTTGCTGGTCACGCTCAGGCTTTGGACGATATAGCCCTGCGCCTCGAGCGCGGCGATCCAGCCGAACAGCGCCTGCGGCTTGGCCGCGCCGATCGCGAGCGAGACCCGCCCCGGCCCCTGCGGCTGGAGCCCGGACAGCTGGAACCCGGCCTCCGCGGCGGCAGCCGCCACGGCCGCGTCGATCGGGCCGACGAAGGTCGTCGGACGATTCCGCTGCAGCGCGCCGATCGCGGCGGCCTGCGCCCTCGCCTCCGCCAGTGCGGCAACCGCCTCGCCATGCCTTTGCTTCGCGGCCGAGAGCATGTCGGAAAGCGGCCGAAGCACGATCAGCCAGACCAGCACCAGCGCCACGAGCGCAAGCATCGTCCCAAGCAGCCAGCGCTCGCGCGGAGTGCGGGCCAGCCACAGGACCTTGAGCCTCTCCGTCATCGCGGCCTCACCATCAGCTCGGCGACCGGGCGTCCCCCGCCCGAACGCGGCGCCCCGGCCTCGGCGGCGAATCCGCTCGCCTCCACGCGCTGGCGAAGCGCCTCGATCGCCGCCGGCGAATCCGCCTGGACGGTCGCCCGGAGCAGCCCGTCGGGAGTGAAGGCGAGCGCGGCAAGCTCGACATTGGGAGTGGCCTTCACCGCTTCGAAGAGGGTCCCGGCGGTCGCTCGGAAGCCGGCGCCGCCGCCCCTGAGCTCGGCCAGTCGCTGAGTGAGAGCGGCCTGGGGGTCCGCCCCTGCGCGGCCTCGGGGCAAGGCCGCTGCAGCGACCCTCTGTGTCTCCGCCTCGGCGGAATCGGCGGCGAAAATGTACCGGGCGATGAGCGCGACCTGCACCGCGAGGCTGATCAGGAGCAGGGCCGCGATCATCGCCGCCAGGCGCCGGGCCCTTGCAGGAGCCACGCGCCAGTCGCGGCGGCGGCCGAACGGCCCCTGGCGAAGGTCGAGCGGCGCCCGCTCGATCGAATCGGCAAGGCCGGCAGCGAAGCTCTCCGGCTCGACCAAAACGGCGGTCCGCCCGGCGAGCAGGATATCGCCCAGCTCCGGCTCGGCGGCGAAGGCCTCGTCATGGCCCCGGTACAGCCGGAGCAGTCCCGAATCCCAGGTCGCGACCCCTTCTTCGGGAACCGGGACGAGCAGGGTCTCCGGGATGATCCGCTCGGCGTCGAACCCGGCGCCTTCGAGCCCGTCCAGCCAGCTCCGCATCGTCTCCATCGGGACCAGTCCGACGCAGCGGCCCGCCCCGTCGCCGGAGACCCGCCCGACGGCGACATGGAGCTCGGCAACCGGCTGAGCGCTCAGGTCCGCCACCATGAGCCGCGCCGCCCCGGCGGCCTGCGCCGGGGAGAGCCCCGCCGGTACGTCGAGCCATCGAAGGGTCACCGCCTCTCCGGGCGCCACGGCCACGGCCGGGACGAGCCGGTGGCCGTCGGCGCCCTCGAGCCCCGCGCCGCGCTCGGCGACGGCGCCTTCGACGAGTCGGATCCAGCCGTCGATTCCGCCTTCGCGGCCGAGGAACAGCAGCAAGGCTTCCCTCACTCGCCGCCTCCCCACCGCCGGGCGACGACCTTCGCCGGAGCCAGACGGGCGTCGACCAGCGCCCACTCCTCCATCTCCGCATCCTGGAAGCGGACGGAGAGGTCTATGGTGAACCAAAGGGTTTTGAGCTGGAGCTGCGACATGGGATCTGCGCTCGTCTCTAGCCCCGCCTGCTCCGCGCTGCGCCAGAAATCGTACGTGTTTCGCCAGCCCGTCTGCGGCCTCGACGAAATCAGCCCGCGCACCCGGTCCGGCCGGGCCTTGTTCGGAGCGAACATTGAGAGCAGCGGCGCGTCGCGCGGGAGCAGGGTGTTGACGTTGATCGGCGACATGTCCGAGGTCGGGAGCGCGCAGACATAAGGGCGCAGCTCCTCGTAGATTTCGGGGGTGACCCCGGCCACGGCGCGAAGCTCGCTTGGATCGGCGAGCAGGGTGTTGCCGGTTCGATAGGCCGGATCCGACCCGGCATAGGCGCCGTCCTCCGCGCCCTGCGGGCTCGGCTGGTCGTCGGAATCGACCCAGTCCGCCGTCGCCGCGGCGATCCGGCGGGCCGTCGGCTCGGGCAGGCCGAGCACGGTCATCAAGGCGACGAACTGCTCTATCGCCGCCGGCCGCTGGATGAGGGTGGTGGCAACCTCGCCCTGGACGAGGCTGTTGAGGTTGAAGCAATTGCCGCCGTCGCGGACCGTTCCCACAGCGAGCCCTTCGCCCGGCAAGGGTATGTTGCGCGCAGTGCCGTTCCAGTCGCCGGCCAGGGTGGTGACGTAGGCGTCCTCGCCGGCGAGGTCGTCGATGCGGAGTGCGAGCAGGTCTTCCACCCCCAGCGCATAGCCGCGCGCCTGGTCGAGCGCGGCGCCGTTGATCGCCATTGCGGTCGACAGCCGAAGCCGTTCGAACGCGCCCGCGGCGATCGCCGCCATGATGACGACCAGCACCAGCACCGCGAGCAAGGCGGCGCCCCGTTCGGACGGGGGGATCGGCCGTTTCACCACATCGTCCCGGTCTGGAAGAGCTGCCTGGTCGTGCCGCTGCCCTCGGCGTCCATGACAAGCTCGACGGCGCGGGGCAGTTCGGTCGTCTTGGTCGGATCCCAGCGCTCCCGCCACGCTCCTTCGCGGTCGCGGTAGCGCAGGCGGATGCGTCGGACCTTGTCGACCACCGTCGTCGCCGGGAGGGCCGCCGCCCCGTCCAGCCGGGGATATACCCGCCGCTCCAGCCGCCCGTCGTTGAGGCTGTATTCGACCCGCTGAAGCGAAGCGCGCGGAGTATCGTCCAGATTCGCCCAGCCGCGCCGAATGAAGGCCAGCGCCACTCCGCCCTGCTCGCCGCCCAGGCCGTGGAAGGCCGGGCGCATATTGCCGGCCGAGTCGCGAGCCGGTCGTTGCGCCGCCTGGGCCAGGTCCCCGGCCAGCAGCGCCCCGGCGCGCCTGAAATCCGCCAGGTCGCCCAGCCGCGATTCCGCCGCCCCCTGCGACCGGACGCTGAAGGAGAGCAGTCCGACCCCGGCGGCCGAGAGCAGGCCGAAGATGAACAAAGAAACGAGCAGCTCGGCGAGCGTGAAGCCTGCCTCGGTCCTCCCCACGCAACACGTGGGGAGGGGGACCACACGAAGTGTGGTGGAGGGGTAGCTGGAGCAGGCCTGCGCCAAATGCCCCTCCACCCCGCTGCGCGGGGTCCCCCTCCCCATCTTCGATAGGGAGGATTTTCTCACCGCGGCCCCCGTCGGAACAGGGTCAGGTTGGCCGCTTCGGGCCCGCGGTCGCTTCGGACTTCGATCCGGATCTGCTGGATCCTGGGCTCGGGCGAACGGCCGACGACCCGGACCCAGCGCCATTTGCGCCCGGCATTGACCGCCTCGCCGCGAGTGGCTCCGAAAGCCGGCGGCTGGGGGTCGGTAAGCGCCTCGACCGCGAGGTTTCGGGCCACCGTCTGGGCGAGCGCCTGCTCCTGGAGCAAGGCGGTGGTCCGCACCGTCGCGCCCTCCAGCCGAAGCAGCGCCATCGCCGCAAGGCTGAAGATCGCCAGCGCCACCAGCATCTCTACGAGGGTGAAGCCGCCCGTTTTATTCGAGGACATGGATCCGCCCTCCGTCGGTCACCTCGACCTGCGCTTCCTCCTTGCCGCGAACCAGCCTAAGCCGTGCCGGCTCGGCAAAGCCGGTGGAATCGAACACGATCCGCGATTCGCCGCCTTGCATCGAGGCGCGGGTCCCCTCGCTCCAGCTCTGCTCGATGAACGGCTTCTCGCTGACCGCCTTCCACTCGCCGCCGGTGCGCCACTCGAAGCCGTAGCCGCCCTCGTTGAGGACCAGGGCCACCGGCCTGTTGTCCATCATCGCCCGCTCGCGCGCCGCGTCGGCCCGGGCGGCGAAGCGCAGGGCCTCCCCACGAAGGGCCCCGCGCGGATCCGGCATTCCGAGGATCACCGCGGCCGAGACCATCCCGATGATGACCAGGACGACGAGCAGCTCGACGAGGGTGAAGCCCTCACTTGTCCCAGTTGCCGATGTCCGCATCCTCGCCTTCGCCCCCTTCGCGGCCGTCCGCTCCGAAGCTGTAGATGTCGAAATCGCGTCCGTCGCGCCCCGGCGCTGCATAGGCGTAGGCATTGCCCCACGGATCCTTGGGGAGGCGCTTGACGTAGCGTTCCGCCATCACCGCCTGCAGGCCTTCCGACCCGCTCGGATAGCGCAGCTTGTTGAGGCGATACATCTCGACCCCCTGCTCGAGAACCCCGACGTCGGCCTTCGCCTTGGTGATCGCGGCCTTGTCGGTCGCCGGCATCACGTTGATCACGACGACGGTTGCGAGCAGCCCGATGATGACGATCACCACCATCAGCTCGACGAGCGTGAAGCCACGTTCATTCCTCCCCCGCATTTGCGGGGGAGGGGGACCATGCGAAGCATGGTGGAGGGGTTCTTCGAGCCCCCAAGAACCCCTCCACCGCGCTTCGCGCGGTCCCCCTCCCCGCGAAAACGCGGGGAGGAACTTTCCACGTACCTTCTTCATCCCATTCCTCCGGCAAGCGTGTCGAGCTGCAGGATCGGCAGCAGGATCGAAAGCACGATCACTGCGACGAGTGCGCCCATGAGTACGATGATCGCCGGCTCGAGCATTGCCAGCGCGGTGGTCGTGAAGGTGTCGAACTCGCGTTCCAGATAATCGGCGGCGCGCTCCAGCATCAGGTCGAGCCGTCCGCTCGCCTCGCCGCTGGCGGCGAGATAGACCAGCAAAGGCGGGAAGATGCCCGAGCGCTTGAGCGCGCCCGACAGGCTTCCGCCGGTCCGGACGGACTCCGCGATCTGAGCCGTGGCGGCGCGCAGGGCCCGGTTGTGGACCGTCTCGGTGGTCAGCTTCAGGCCCTCGAGCAGCGGCAGCCGGCTCGCGACCATGGTCGAGAGAGTGCGCGCCATCCGGGCGGCGTGGAGGTCGCGGAGCAGCCGGCCGAACAAAGGCACTCGGAGCAGGCCGCGATCGAATCGGAACCTGACGCCCTCGTCGCGCAACGCCCGCGACACCAGGAATCCGATCGCGAACAGGCCGAGCAGGATCGCCCACCACCATCCGGCGAGCAGGTGCGAGACGGCGATCACCGCGCGGGTGAGAAAGGGCAGTTGCTGGCCGATATCCTCGAACTGCTCGACCACCCGGGGCACGACGAACACCATCAGTGCGAAAACGACGAAGGCGGCGACGAGCGCCAGCACCGCGGGATAGGCCAGGGCGCTGAGCACCTTGCTTCGCACCTGCGCCTGGCGCTCGAGCAGGCCGGCAAGCCGCTCCAGTATCTCCGGAAGCGTTCCCGACCCCTCACCGGCCTTGACCATTCCGCGATAGAGCGGAGGAAAACTCGCCGGCTGGCGCGCCATGGCGTCGGAAAGGCGCCGTCCCTCGAGCACCGAGGCGTGGACCGACATCAGGATGTCGCGGACCTGGTCTTTCTCGGTCTGGCGAGCGATCGTTCGAAGCGATTCCTCGAGCGGGCTCACCATGACCAAGGTGGACAATTGCCGGGTGAAGACGTTGAGCTGCCGGCCGTTCAGCTTCTTTCGGGCGAATACCTGGCGCGAAAGCAAAGGCGGCGGCGCCTCGCCGCTGGAGCTCTCCATCTTGACCACGAACAGCCCGCGGGCGCTCAGCTTGTCCCGGGCCTCGTCGAGGGTGTCGGCACGAAGCGACCCGCGCCGCTCGCGCCCGGCGCGGTCGAGGACCAGATAGGCGAACTCAGACATCCTCGCTCTCGCGCCGCGACACCCGGACGGCCTCGCCGACGCTGGTCACCCCTTCGCGCACCAGCTGCTGGGCCGCGGCGGCGAGGTCGGGGCTGTTGCGGAAGGCGTGGGCGGAGATCTCGACCTCGTCCCCGCCGGCGTTGATCATTCGGCGGACGGCGTCGTCGATCCGGACCGCCTCGAACACTCCTATACGGCCTTTATAGCCGCTGTTCCCGCACTGGGCGCAGCCGCGCGGTTCGTGGACGATGGTTCCGGGCTCGACTCCGACCAGGGCCGCCGTCGCGGCGTCCGCCTCGACCGGGCCGCGGCAGGCGGGGCATAGCCTTCGCACCAGCCGCTGCGCGATCACCGCCCGCAAGGTGGAAGCGAGCAGGAACGGCTCCACCTTCATGTCGCGCATCCGGGTGATCGCCCCGATCGCGTCGTTGGTGTGGACGGTGGAGAGGACGAGGTGGCCGGTCAGCGACGCCTGGACTGCGATCTCGGCGGTCTCGCGGTCGCGGATCTCGCCGACCATGACCACGTCCGGATCCTGGCGGAGGATGGCCCGAAGCCCTGCCGCGAAGCTCAGCCCGACCTTGGCGTTGACCTGGGTCTGACCGACCCCGTCGACCGCATATTCGACCGGATCCTCGACGGTGAGGATGTTCCGGCTCCCGTCGTTGAGCAGCCGAAGCCCGGCATAGAGGCTCGTCGTCTTGCCCGATCCGGTCGGTCCGGTGACGAGGACGATCCCGTTCGGCTCGGTCAGCGCTCCGGCGAACAGGGCATGGACCGAAGGCGGCATGCCCAGCGAATCGAGGTCGATCCCGGCATTCTCCTTGTCGAGGATGCGGAGAACCACGCGTTCGCCGGCGCGGCTTGGAAGGGTCGAGACCCGGACGTCGAGCAGCTTGCCGCCCAGCGTCAGGCCGATCCGCCCGTCCTGGGGGACCCGCCGCTCGGCGATGTCGAGCCGGGCCATGACCTTGATCCGGCTGACCACCACCGGGGCCACGTGGGCCGGCATCCGCAAG
This sequence comes from Allosphingosinicella sp., assembly GCA_035638835.1. GTDB lineage: Bacteria > Pseudomonadota > Alphaproteobacteria > Sphingomonadales > Sphingomonadaceae > Allosphingosinicella. The sequence continues at coordinate 15,212 of DASQZF010000018.1, forward strand.
GTCTCGCGGAGCACTCCGTCGATCCGCATCCGGACGACGAGGCCGGTCTCGTAAGGCTCGATATGGATGTCGGAAACGCCCTGCCGGGCCGCGTCGGCGATGATCCCGTTGATCAGCCGGATGGCCGGCGCGTCGTCGGCACTGTCGAGAAGGTCGTCGGCGGTCGGAAGATCGCTTGCGAGATGGCTCAATTCGTCGCCGAGGCCGAGCGAGCCGGCGGCGTCCGCAGCGGCCTGGTCGTCCATCGCGTAGCGCTCGGAAAGCAGCTTGTCGAAGCCGTCGGCGGTGACCGCCTCGACCGCGATCGGCCGGCCGAGGACCCGCCTGGCCTCGATCAGCGCCTTCGGGTCGGCGCCCTGGCGAAACGCCACCCGCGCCTTCCCGTCGGCCTCTCCGACCAGGGCGATCCCGTTCCGCTTGGCGAACAGATAGGGCAGGTTGACGGACGGCGCGGAAACTTCGTCGCCCCGGCGAAGGCCGGGGCCTCCGATCGCAAGGTCGAGGACGTCTTCGCCGCTATTTCCGTCATCATCTCGGCGTTCCCGGCGCCGGCGCCGGGCCGGCGGGCGTGATCACCTGGTCGCCCGACTTGGTCACCGGCGCATAGACGGCCGGATCGAGCGGCGGCGGCGGGACGGGCGCCGGGTCGGGCGGGACCATCCCCATATATTCGCGGACCAGCTCGTCGATGGTCGGCTCCTGGTCGGGATTTTGCTGATATTGCATCCCACGGATGTAGCCGTAGCGCCGCTCCGTCATCGCCCGGGCGTCGGCCGGCGAGCGGAGGATGGTCGGCCGGATGAAGACCATGAGGTTGGTCTTGGCACGGCTCCGGCTCTTCGACTTGAACAGGTTGCCGATGGCCGGGAGGTCGCCGAGGAACGGGATCTTCTCGATCGTGCGCCGCTCATTGTCGTCGAGAAGCCCGCCGATCCCGACGATCTCGCCGTCGTCGACGGTGATAACGGTCTCGATCTCGCGCTTGTTGAGGATGAGGTCGCTCGACCGGCCCGAGACCGGCCCGGCGATCGAGCTCACCTCCTGCCTGAGGTTGAGCTTGATCGAGCCTCCGGCGTTGATCTGCGGAAGCACTTCGAGCGTGATCCCGACATTCTCGCGGTCGACGGTCCGGAACTGGTTGTCGAAATTGGGCGAGAGCGCCTCGCCGGTGGTGATCGGAATCTCCTGGCCGACCAGGATCCGGGCTTCCTGATTGTCCAGGGTCATGATCGACGGGGTCGAAAGGATGTTCGACTTGCTGTCGGATTTCACCGCGTTGATGATCGCACCGAAGATGGCGTTGCCGGCCCTGAAGGCGAGGCCGCCGATTCCGCCGGTGGCGCCGAGCACCGAGCTGACCGCCGCTTCCTGGAGAGCGTCCGCGACCGGCGAATTCTGGGTGGTGGTCACCACCTGACCGTTGACCGTGGTCGTCGTCGTCCGAAGCCGCTCCGCCCCGATCGCGCCCGCGACGGTCAGCAGGTTCGGGCTGGCGTTGGAATAATTGGTGACGGCGAAGGGGATGTTGCTTCCGCTCAGCCCCGAGAGGAGCAGCTGGACCCCCAGCTTCTTGGCGGCATTGTCGGAAATCTCGACGATGATCGCCTCGACCAGCACCTGCTCGCGGCGCGTGTCGAGCTGGCGGATGACCTCGCCCAGCTGGCGCTGGACGTCCGTCGATGCGGCGATGACGAGGGCGTTGGCGCCCTGGAAGCGGGTCACCACCGCGCCGCGCGGCCCGAAGATGCTGACTCCGGGGGTTGCCGCGGCCTCCGGTACCGGAGCTTCCGCATTCGTCGTCGTCGTGCGCACCGGCGGCCGCCCGCCGCCGCTGCGGCTGGTGGAGGAGGTGGTCGAACCCTCGTTGCGCTGCGAGGACAGACCCGGCGCCGCCGGCGGCTGGGTCACCGGCTGGCCGAGCAATGTCTGGAGCACCGGCAACAGCTGGGCGGCGTCGGCATGCTCCAGGAAGATGACCCTGATCTCGGTCCCGCTGGCGGCCCGCCGGTCGAGCTCCTCGGCCATTGCAGCCAGCCGCGCGACGGAGGAGGCGTCGCCCCGGAGCGCGATCGAGTTCGAGCTGTCGATCGGGACGATGGTCGCGGCCCGGCCGCCGGGGCTGCTCCCCTCCATCAGGGCGTTGAGCGAGGTGGCGATCTCCCGCGCTCCGGCGTTGCGAAGCGCGACGATCCGGCTGTTGTTCGTATCCCGGTCGATGCTCCGAAGCACCTGGCGGATGCGGGCCAAATTGTCGGCGAAATCGGAGACTACGACCGAATTGCGGCTTGCGGTGATCGAACCTTCGCGGCTGATCAGCGGCCTCAGGGTCTCGAGCGCCTGGGCGCCTTCGATGCTTCGGGTCCGGAATATCTCGGTGACGAAATTGTTGGCGCTGCCTCGGCCGGACACCCGCCCGCCCGCGGAGGCCCCGGTCGCGATCGGCTGGATCCTGAAGCCCCCGCCCCGGAGCGGCACGGCCATCAGCCCGTTGGTTCGAAGGGTGGAGAGGAACAGCTCGAAATATTCGGAGCGCGAGAGCGGCCGCTGGGTCACCACCGACACCTTGCCGCTCACCGCCGGGTCGACGATGAAGGTCCGCCCGGTCACCCGGGCCGCGTCTTCGATGAAGGCGCGGATGTCGGCCTCGCGGAAGTTGACGACATGCTGGGCGGAGGCGGGCGTCAGAGGCGCCGCGAGCATCAGCGTGAGAGCGAGCAGGGCGCGCTTCACCGGACGGCTCCCGGCCGGAGGGTTACTACCCGCCCGTCGCGCTCCACCTGGAGCGTAACCCGCGCCGAAGCCAGCTGGGTCGCCATTCCCCGGGCCTGCTCTGTGGATCGGAGTCGCTGGCCGTTCACGGAAAGGACGACGTCGCCCGGAGCGAGGCCGAGCGCCCGGAAGCCCTCGCCATTGCCCGCCGGCCGGACGGTCACTCCGGTCAGCTGGGTCCCGTTCATCCGCGGCACGGCGCTGACCTCGGTGGGCTGGGGCCTGGACGGCGGCACCGGCGGCCCGCCCGGCTCGACCGAAGAGCTCGGGTTGATGACCGGGGGAATTGGCGCGATCGGACCGGCGGGGGCCGTGGGCGTCACCGTCGTCGGCGCTTGAGACTGATCCATGAACAATTGCTCGTCCGAGCCGCCCCTTGAGATGGTGACGCTGTCGAACTCGACCGTCTTCAGAGTGACGCCCGGCTCGATCTCCTCTCCGACGGCGACGCTGCGTTGCTGCCCGTCCGAGGCGGCGATGATCGCCGAACCTCGGCCCGACGCCTGGTCCTGGCGGATCCCGAACAGCTTCAGGTTGAGCGAGGTGACCGTCACCGGCCCGGCCGCGCCGCTCAGTCGGAAGAAGGGGTCGAAGCTGCTGAGCAGGCCGCCCGAATCGCCGCTCCGATCGGTAGTCGAACTTTGCCAGTCGCCGAGCGGCCCGACCGGAGTGAGGGCCGTCCAGATCAGCCTGGCGCATTGCAGGGCGATGAGGGCGAGAAGGACGAGCTCGAGCACGTTCCAGCCGTTGACGCTCCGGGCGCGGCCGATCAGCCGCCGGCTGTCAAAAGCTAAACGCATCTAAAGCCAATTCCCTTCCCCGCGACACCCACCGCGGTAATTTTCCACAGTCGTAACAATGTTTTGGCGACCATCCAGCCCAGGATTCGCCAGCCGGGGAAACTCCCAGCTTTTGCGCCGCCGCGCAAGCGGCTTGTGAGGCGGCCCGATTACCGGTTGATGACAATCCAGATCGGCCAGGCGGCCAGCGCCATCAAGGTCCCCAGCGGAAGCCGGTCGGTGGCCTCGACCGAGCCTCCCCGAAGCTGCTTCAGGACCAGGGCGGCAAGGCCGAGAAGACCCGCTCCGAGCAGGACGAAGGGCAGCTGGGCCCAGCCGAGCCAGGCGCCGATCGCCGCGAGCAGCTTGGGATCGCCGCCTCCCAGCCCTTCCCGCCCGCGCAGCGCCCGATAGGCCCAGGCGACCAGGAGCAACGAGGCGAAACCGGCCGCGGCGCCGATCAGCCGACTCTCCAGGCTGGGCCCGAAGCCGCCCCAGGCCGCGGCAAGCCCCGCCGCGAGCAGCGGCCAGGTGAGCCGGTCGGGCAGCCATTCATGCTCCAGGTCGAGAGCCGCGATCAGGAACAGCCACCAGCCAAGGATCGCCGTCACCGCAGCGAGCGGCATCGGATGAACGAAGATCGCGGCAAGCCCGAGCATCGCCGCACCGATCTCGGCCGCCAGATGCCGCCGGTCGATCCGGGCGCCGCAGGTCCGGCACCGCCCCCTCGCCAGCGACCAGCTGAGGATCGGCAGCAGGTCGCGCGCCTCCAGGGTCCGGCCGCATTTGTCGCAGGCCGAGCGTCCCGCGACCACGCTTCGCCCCTGCGGCCAGCGGATCAGGACGGTGGCGAGGAAGCTTCCGATGGCGGCGCCGAGGATGAAGGCGAGCGCCGTCCAGGCCGCGTCGGCGGGGGCCGGGAGCCCGGTCACGTCCCCGCGGCGGAGGCGAGCGTGCGCTGCGCCTGGACGAGATGGGGCCGGTCGATCATCCGCCCGTCGAGCGAAAGCGCCCCCGCCCCCGGATTGGCCTCGAACGCGGCGACGACCGCCCGGGCGTGTGCGACCTCGGCCGCGCTGGGCGTGAAGGCCGAGTTGATCACGGGCACCTGGTCCGGGTGGATCGCCATCATTCCGGTGAAGCCGTCGCGCCGGGCCCGGGCCGCATAAGCGGCGAGCCCGTCGAGGTCGCGGAAGGCCGGATAGACCGTTTCGATCGGAGCCACTCCGGCGGCGGCCGCTCCGAACAGGCAGAGCGAGCGGGCGAGCTCGTAGGGCGGCGTGAAGCGCCCGTCGGGCTCGCGCGACGTCGCCGCCCCGATCGCCGTGGGCAGATCCTCCGCTCCCCAGGTCAGCCCCGCCAGCCGCTTCGCCCCGCCATAGGTGCCGAGCTGGAACATCGCCGCGGGAGTCTCGGTGGCGATGGCGAGGATCTGGGCCGTGGCATTGCCCTGGCCGGTCAACCGGCGGGCCAGCTCGGCGACCGAGGCCCCGCCCTCCGCCTTGGGCAGGACGATCCCGTCCGGATGGCTGGAGAGGATCGCCGCCAGGTCCTTGTCGCTCTCGTCGCCATCGATCGGGTTGATCCGAACCCACAATTTGGCAATGCTGTTGGCATTGAGGAACGCCGCCACGTGGCGCCGAGCCTCGGGCTTGGCCGAAGCCGCGACCGCGTCCTCAAGGTCGAGGATCAGGGCGTCGGCGCCGCAGCGAAGCGCCTTCTCCATCCGGTCGGGCCGGTCGCCAGGGACGAAAAGGAGGGATCGCAGCCTCATCGTATCACCCCTTTTTCGTGCCTTCGTGCCTTTGTGCGAACCAAAGCAGCTTTGCTCGCACAAAGGCGCGAAGGCGCAAAGGTGCCGGTCCCTTTCTCACCCGCGCCTCGTCAGGAGTGCCGTGCGCTCCATCGTGCAGACGATCTCGTCTCTCTGGTTGAGCATGCGATGTTCGAAAGTAACGATTCCGGCCTCCGGCCGGGAGGCGGAGTCCCTCAAGGAGATCACCTCGGTCTCGGCCCGCAAAGTATCTCCGATGAACACTGGCTTCGGCATCCGCACCTTGTCGTAGCCGAGGTTCGCGACCAGCGTCCCGAGCGTCGTGTCGCCCACCGAGAGCCCGACCAGGAGGGAGAAAGTGAAAGTGCCGTTGACGACGATCCGGCCGAACTCGGTCGAGGCGGCATATTCGGAATCGAGGTGGAGCGGCTGCGGATTGTGGGTGAGCGCCGAGATGAGGAGATTGTCGGTCTCGGTGACGGTGCGGTGCGGCTGGTGGGCCAGCCGGTCGCCGATCGTCCACTCGTCGAAGAAGCGGCCGGGCATCAGACCAGGTTCTCCACCGCGGCAAAACCGTTCGGGCTGAGCTTGTCGAAGCCCTTTCCTTCCCCGTGCACCCGGAAGCAGGAAGGCCCTTCGACAGGCTCAGGGCGAACGGTTTTACTAAGGTCCCTCATTCCCCCTTCTCCACCCGAACCAGCAAAGTCCCTTCGCTCACTTGTCCTCCTTCTACGGCTTCGAGCTCGGCGACAATCCCATCGAACGGCGCGACCAGGCTGTGCTCCATCTTCATCGCCTCCAGCGTCAGGAGCTTCTGGCCCTTGGCGACCGGGTCGCCCTGCCGGACCTCGACCGAGATTACCCGTCCCGGCATGGGCGACAATAAAGCTCCGTCCGAGGCCGCTCCGCCCGCCGCTCCGCCGCCTGCCCCCGGGAGAGTGAAGGCGAAGGCCTGGCCCGCGGAAAAGACGAGGACGGCATCCCCCGCCGAAGTGGCGATTCCCTCGAGCGGCGGATCGCCTCCGGCTTCGACGAGACGGGTGGAGCCGCCATGGCTGAGCGCCACCCGAAGGTCCGGGTCGGAATTGGCCCGGAAACCGCCGAGCGAATCCCACGGATCGCCCTCTTCGCTATTGCCGAAGCTGGATTCCAGCAGCGCCGTCGCCGCCAGGTTCCAGACCCCTTCCGAAGGGGCCGGATCGGGCACCAGCCGGTCGATCCGCGACGGGATGAAGCCGGTGTCCACGTCGCCCGAGCGGAAGTCCGGGTCCGCGGCGGCGCGGGCCAGGAAGCCGGCATTGGTCCTGACCGGCCAGATCTCGACCTGCTCCAGGGCGTCGACCAGCCGGTCGATCGCCTCGTCGCGGGTGGCGCCGCGTCCGATCAGCTTGGCGATCATCGGGTCGTAATAGGGGCTGATCCGGTCCCCTTCCTCGACTCCGGTGTCGACCCGCACGCCCCGGCCAAGCTGGAAATGGTCGAGCCGGCCGGTCGAGGGCAGGAACTCATGGGCCGGATCCTCGGCGTAGAGGCGAGCCTCCATCGCCCAGCCGCGGATCGCCAGCTCCTCCTGCCGGAGCGGAAGCGGCTCGCCGCTCGCCACCCTCAGCTGCCACTCGACCAGGTCCTGGCCGGTAATCTCCTCGGTCACCGGATGCTCGACCTGGAGCCTCGTGTTCATCTCCATGAACCAGATCCGGTCGGCTCTCAGCCCCTGCGAGGCGTCGGCGATGAACTCGACCGTCCCGGCGCCCCGATAATCCACCGCCCGGGCGGCCTTGACCGCCGCCCCGCACACCGCGGCCCTCGTGGCCTCGTCCATGCCCGGCGCCGGCGCCTCCTCGATCACCTTCTGGTGCCGCCGCTGGAGCGAGCAGTCGCGCTCGAACAGGTGGACGACATCGCCTCGCCCGTCGCCGAACACCTGCACCTCGATATGGCGCGGCCGCTCGACATATTTCTCGATCAGCACCCGGTCGTCGCCGAACGACGCCGCCGCCTCGCGCCTGCACGAGGCCAGCATCTCCTGGAACTCGGCGGATGCGTTCACCCGCCGCATCCCCTTGCCGCCCCCTCCGGCCACCGCCTTGATCAGCACCGGATAGCCGATCTTATCCGCCTCGGCCTGGAGCCGCTCCGGCGCCTGATCCTCGCCATGATAGCCCGGAGTGACCGGCACCCCGGCTTCCAGCATCAGCTTCTTGGCCGCGTCCTTGAGCCCCATCGCCCGGATCGAAGCCGCCTTGGGCCCGACCCAGACCAGCCCCGCGGCCTCGACCGCCTCGGCGAATTCCGCATTCTCGGAAAGGAAGCCGTATCCGGGATGGATCGCCTCGGCGCCGCTCGCCTTGGCAGCGGCTATGATCTTCTCGCCGACCAGATAGCTCTCCCGCGCCGGCGAAGCCCCGATATGCACCGCCTCGTCCGCTTCTCGAACATGGAGCGCGCTTCGATCGGCGTCCGAATAGACGGCGACGGTCCGGATCCCGAGCCGCCGCGCGGTCCGGATGACCCGGCAGGCGATCTCGCCCCGGTTGGCGATGAGGAGGGAGCGGATCATAAGCTAAGTCCGTCATGCTGAACTTGTTTCAGCATCCAGGGGCGAACCGCCTCGCAGCTTGGAGCTGGACCCTGAAACAAGTTCAGGGTGACGCTATGATGGGTGGTCGCCATCGTCACATCCTGAACAGCCCGAAGCGCGCCCGCTCCGGAATCGGAGCGTTCAGGCACGCCGCGAACGCCAATCCCAGCACGTCCCTCGTCTGCACCGGGTCGATGATCCCGTCGTCCCACAGCCGGGCGGTCGCGTAATAGGGATTGCCCTCGTCCTCGTAGCGCTGGCGGATCGGGGCCTTGAAGGCTTCCGCCTCCTCCGTCGTCCAGCTCTCCGCGTCCTTGTGCACCGTCGCCAGAACGCTCGCCGCCTGCTCGCCGCCCATCACGCTGATCCGGCTGTTGGGCCAGGTGAAGAGGAAGCGCGGGCCGTAGGCGCGGCCGTTCATTCCGTAATTCCCCGCTCCGAAGCTTCCGCCGATCAGCACGGTTACCTTCGGCACCTGCGCCGTCGCCACGGCGGTCACCAATTTGGCTCCGTCCTTGGCGATCCCACCCGCCTCATATTTACCGCCTACCATGAAGCCCGAGATGTTCTGGAGGAACAGCAGGGGCGTGCGCCGCTGGCAGGCGAGCTCGATGAAATGGGCGCCCTTCAGGGCGCTCTCCGAGAACAGGATCCCGTTATTGGCCAGGATCGCGACCGGCATCCCCCAGATCCGGGCGAAGCCGCAGACCAGGGTGGTCCCGTACAGCGCCTTGAACTCGTGGAAGTCCGATCCGTCGACGATCCGGCCGATCACCTCGCGGACGTCGTAAGGCGTCCGAACGTCGTCGGGGACGATCCCGTACAATTCCTGCGGATCGAGCTTCGGCTCCACCGGATCGGCGAGGTCGAGGCCGACCGACTTCACGATGTTGAGCCGACCGACGATGCTCCGCACGATGGCGAGCGCATGCTCGTCATTCTCGGCGAGATGGTCGACCACGCCCGATTTGCGCGCGTGGAGATCGCCCCCGCCCAGATCCTCGGCCGAGATCACCTCTCCGGTCGCGGCCTTCACCAGCGGCGGCCCGCCCAGGAAGATCGTGCCCTGGTTGCGCACGATCACGCTCTCGTCCGACATGGCCGGCACATAGGCGCCGCCCGCGGTGCAGCTGCCCATCACGCAGGCGATCTGGGCGATCCCCTCGGCCGACATCTGCGCCTGGTTGTAGAAGATCCGTCCGAAATGGTCGCGGTCCGGAAATACCTCCGCCTGGTGGGGAAGGTTGGCGCCGCCGCTGTCGACCAGATAGACGCAGGGCAGCCGGTTCTGAATCGCGATCTCCTGCGCGCGCAGATGCTTCTTCACGGTGAGCGGGAAATAGGCCCCGCCCTTCACGGTCGGGTCGTTGGCGACGACCATCGTCTCGCGCCCGGAGACCCGGCCGATCCCGGCGATCATCCCCGCCCCCGCGGCTTCGTCCCCGTACATGCCGTTGGCGGCGAGCTGTCCCACTTCGAGGAAGGGCGAGCCCGGATCGAGCAGCCGGGTCACCCGGTCGCGAGGGAGGAGCTTGCCGCGCGAGACATGCCGCTCGCGGTGCTTCTCCGGGCCGCCCTTGGCGGTCTCGGCCACCTTGGCGCGCAACGCTTCGGCGAGGCCGCGATTGTGCGCGGCATAGGTGTGGTAGGAGTCCGAGCCCGAGTCGATCCTGGAGACGATGGCGGTCATCGCACCACCTTCGTCATTGCGAGGAGCGTCAGCGACGAAGCAATCCAGAAACGGCGCTCGCGACGCACGCAGGCTGGATTGCTTCGCTGCGCTCGCAATGACGGCCCTCCCCTCATGCCGGCTTAGGCTCCGGATGGACGGGCATCTTCCGGATCAGGTAGCGGTAGACTCCGAGCACGTTGATCGCGAACAGGGCCATGTTCTGCCAGGCGACCGCCTTGCCCTCGTCGTTGAGGAAGCCCCACGCGACGTAGGCGACCGAAGCGGTGACGAAGAGCACGAATGCCCAGCCCGTCGCCCGGCGGCCCAGGTCGAGCGAGACGACCAGAGCCGCGATCGTCCCGGCGATCGCTCCATACCATTGGAAGACGTTGAGCAAATTCTCACTCATGCGACGTCGCTCGGTTCGCAGCCTGTGGTGCTTTTGCTCATTTGTAGGCTCCCGTCATGGCGAGGCTGACTAACGGCTGAGCCGCGCGATTGGAAGCGCTGGCGCAACGGGCAAACTGGCTATATCCGGTATGACTACATCAGTTTTCGAAAGGCTCGCGATGAATCGGCCCCTCCTCCTTGCACTGCTCCTCGCCACCGCCGCCTGCTCGCAGGCAGGGCCCGGAGGCGAAGGCGCCGCCCAGACCGCCGGCACGGCCGCGGGAATCGTCGCCGCCTCGATGGATAAGGGGGTGGCCCCCGGCGACGACTTCTTCGCCTACGCCAACGGCAATTGGGTGAAGAACAGCCAGATCCCAAGCGATCGCTCGAGCATCGGCGGCTTCTACATCGCCGACCAGGAGCGGGAGCGGCAAACCCGCGAGCTGCTCACCGGTGTCCTCGGCTCGAAACCCGCCGCGGGAAGCAACGAGGCGCTGATCGCCGATTACTACAAGGCCTTCCTCGACACCGATTCGATCGACAAGGCCGGGATGGCCCCCGCCAAGGCGGACCTGGACGCCATCGCCGCCATCGCCGACAAGCGGCAGCTCAGCGCAGCCATCGGCGGCACGTTGCGCGCCGATACCGATCCGCTGAACGCGACGGACTATCGGACCGAGAATTTGTTCGGGATCTTCGTCACCCAGGGCCTCGCCACGCCCGGGGAGACCCTGCCCTATCTGATGCAGGGCGGGATCGGCCTTCCCGAGCGCGAATATTACCTGTCCGGCGATTCGAAGATGGCCGGGACGCGCGGCCAGTATCGCACCTATGTCGCGACGATCATGAAGGCGGCCGGAGCGGGGGACGCCGAAGCGGCTGCAGGCCGGATCCTGGATCTCGAGACGAAGATCGCTCGCGCCCACGTCACCCGCGCGGAGAGCGAGGATTTCGCCAAGGGCGGCCAGGTGTGGAGCCGCGCCGATCTCGAGACTCGGGCGCCCGGCATCGACTGGGGCGCTCTGCTCGACGCCGCCCAGCTCCGCGGCGCCCGGAAATTCCAGGCCTATCACGCCGGAGCGATCCCCAGGTTGGCCGCCCTGGTCGGCTCGGAGCCCCTCCAGAACTGGAAGGAATGGCTCGCCTTCCATATGCTCAGCCAGCAGGCGAACGTGCTTCCCAAGCCGATCCGCGACGCGAGCTTCGCCTTCAACGGCACGGCGCTGTCCGGCACCAAGATGCAGAGGCCGCGCGACCAGCTCGCTCTGAACGCCGTCAGCAACGCGCTTCCGGACGCGGTCGGCAAGGCCTATGTCGACAAATATTTCCCGGCCTCGGCGAAGGCCGAGGTCCAGAAGATGGTCGACAACATCAAGGCGGCCTTCGCCCGCCGGGTCGAGGCGATCGACTGGATGGCGCCCTCCACCAAGGAGGAGGCGCTCAAGAAGGTCCGCTCCATCGTCGTCGGAGTCGGCTATCCCGACCAGTGGCGCGACCATTCGGGGCTTCGGATCGCCCCCGGCAGCGCCTATGCGAACCAGAAGAGCGCCGGCCTCGCCGAATATCGCCACCAGATCTCGAAGATCGGCAAGCCGATGAACCGGAACGAGTGGTGGATGCCGCCGCAGCTGGTCAACGCGGTCAATTTGCCGGTCCAGAACGCACTGAACTTTCCAGCCGCGATCATCCAGCGGCCCTTCTTCGATCCCAAGGCCGACGCCGCCTTCAACTACGGGGCCATCGGGTCCGTCATCGGCCACGAGATCAGCCACAGCTTCGACAATAACGGCGCCCTGTTCGATTCGACCGGCCGCCTCAGGAACTGGTGGACGCCGTCGGACCTCCAGCGCTTCCAGCAGGCGGGCACTGCCCTTTCGGCGCAATACGACACCTACGAGGCCCTTCCCGGCCTCAAGGTCAACGGCAAGCTGACCCTGGGCGAGAACATCGCCGACGTCGCCGGCCTCACCGCCGCCTATGACGCCTATCGCGCCTCGCTCGCCGGCAAGGCCGCGCCGGTGATCGACGGGTTCACCGGCGACCAGCGCTTCTTCATCGCGTTCGGCCAGGCCTGGGCGACTAAGATGCAGGAGGAATCCCTGCGCCAGCGCGTCCTGACCGATGGCCACGCGCCGGGGCAGTTCCGGGCGCTGACCGTGCGCAACCTGGATGCGTGGTATGCCGCGTTCGACGTCAAGCCGGGGCAGAAGCTGTATCTGCCGCCGGAGAAGCGCGTCAAAGTGTGGTAGGAGGTAAGGCGAAACGTCACCCTGAACTTGCTTCAGGGTCCAGTCCTCCACCCGCGAGGCGGCTCCACTCTGGATGCCGAAACAAGTTCAGCATGACGGCGGTGGGGAGGTCGGGGCGGTGACTTGAAAGAGAGCGCCGTCATTGCGAGGAGCCCTTCGACGCCGCCTGCGGCGGCGCTCAGGATAAACTGCCGCTTCGCGGCAGCGACGAAGCAATCCAGCGGGGCGCGGAGGCCCCCACTGGATTGCTTCGCTACGCTCGCAATGACGGGCCCTATGCCGCCCCGATCAGCTCGCGGCCGATCAGCATCCGCCGGATCTCGTTCGTGCCCGCGCCGATGTCGAGAAGCTTCGCGTCGCGCATGAAGCGCTCGACCGGCCAGTCCTTGGTGTAGCCGGCCCCGCCCAGCGCCTGGATCGCCTCCAGGCTGACCTTCACGGCGCTCTCCGAGGCCAGCAGGATCGCGCCGGCGGCGTCGAAGCGCGTCGTCTTGCCGGCATCGCAATTCTTGGCGACAGTGTAGACATAGGCCCGGGCGGAATTGAGAGCGACATACATGTCGGCCACCTTCGCCTGGATCAGCTGGAAGCCGCCGATCGCCTGACCGAACTGCTTCCTCTCGCGGACATAGGGAAGGACGACGTCGAGGCAGGCCTGCATGATCCCGAGCTGGATCCCGGCGAGCACGGTCCGCTCATAGTCGAGCCCGCTCATCAGCACGCCTACGCCGCCGTTGACCGGCCCCATCACATTCTCGTCCGGAACCTCGCAATCGTCGAAGACGAGCTCGCCCGTCGGCGAACCGCGCATCCCCATCTTGTCGAGCTTCTGGCCGAGGCTGAAGCCGGGCATGTCCTTCTCGACCAGGAAGGTGGTGATCCCGCGGCTCCCCTCCCCCGTCTTGGCGTAGACGACGAACGTGTCGGCGTGATGGGCGTTGGTGATCCAGAACTTCGTTCCGTTGAGGACGTAGCCGCCCTGCACCTTCTCCGCCCGGAGCTTCATCGACACGACGTCCGAGCCGGCCCCGGCCTCGGACATTGCGAGCGATCCGACATGCTCGCCCGAGATCAATTTGGGCAGATATTTCGACTTCTGCTCCGGGCTCGCCCAACGGCGGATCTGGTTGATGCACAGGTTCGAATGGGCGCCGTAGCTGAGCCCGATCGAGGCCGAGGCCCGGGCCACTTCCTCCTGGGCGATGACATGCTCGAGATAGCCGAGCCCGAGCCCGCCATATTCCTCCTCCACGGTGATCCCGTGAAGCCCGAGCGCCCCCATCTCCGGCCAAAGCTCGACGGGGAACCAGTCGTCGGCGTCGATCTTCGCCGCCAGCGGCGCGATCCGATCGGCGGCGAAGCGCTCCGTCGTATCGCGGATCGCGTCCGCCATCTCGCCAAGGGCGAAGTCGAGCTCGATACCGGCCATTCATTGTCTCCTGTTCGGCGGCGGCCCTAGCAGAGCGTCGCGGATTTGAACAAGGCGGCCGGTGGCGTTTGAACAAGCCGCCGCACCTCCCTATGTGGACCCTGGATTTTCACCCGTTCGTGTCGAGCGAAGTCGAGACACCCCGCCGAGCGAAGCCGAGGCTTCTAAGGCAGAAATTCTCGGCTGCGCTCGAAGGGGTCCCTCGACTTCGCTCGGGACGAACGGATTCAGGAGCTTTCGCCTAGATGTCTGACACCCGGGACCCCATCGTCATCCTCTCCTACGCCCGCACCCCGATGGGCAGCTTCCAGGGCGCGCTCGCCGGCGCGAGCGCGACCGAGCTCGGCGCCGCCGCCGTCCGGGCCGCGGTCGAGCGTTCCGGAATCTCGGGCGAGGAGGTCGACAAGATCTTCATGGGCTGCGTCCTTCCCGCCGGCCTCGGCCAGGCCCCCGCCCGTCAGGCGGCGCTGGGAGGCGGCCTGCCCCGCTCGACCGAGGCGACGACGATCAACAAGGTCTGCGGATCGGGGATGCAGGCGGTGATGTTCGCCCACGACATGCTCGCCGCCGGCTCGTCCGACCTCATCGTCGCCGGGGGAATGGAGTCCATGTCCAACTCGCCATATCTGATGAAGAAGCACCGGGCCGGAGCGCGGATCGGCCACGACACGGTCTACGACCATATGATGCTGGACGGGCTCGAAGACGCCTATGACGCAGGCCGGGCGATGGGCACCTTCGCCGAGGACGCCGCCCGCGAATATCAGTTCACCCGCTCCGACCAGGACGATTATGCGATCGAATCGCTTCGCCGGGCGACCGGGGCGATCCAAAGCGGCGCCTTCGAGCGCGAGATCGTTCCAGTCACGGTCAAAAGCCGCAAGGGCGAGGACGTCGTCGCCATCGACGAGCAGCCCGGCAAGTCGAACCCGGAGAAGATCCCCGGCCTCAGGCCCGCTTTCGCCAAGGACGGCACCATCACGGCGGCCAATGCCTCGTCCATCTCCGACGGAGCCGCGGCGCTGGTCGTCACCCGCCAGAGCGTCGCCGATCGCCTCGGTGTGAGACCGGTGGCCCGGATCGTCGCCCACGCCGCCCATGCCCAGGCCCCCAACCTCTTCACCAGCGCGCCAGTCCCGGCCGTCCGCAAGGCGCTGGAGAAAGCCGGCTGGACCATCGGCGACGTCGATCTCTACGAGGTCAACGAGGCCTTCGCCTGCGTCGCCATGATCGCCATGCGCGACCTCGGAATCCCCCGCGAAGCCCTCAACGTCCATGGCGGCGCGACGGCGCTGGGCCACCCGATCGGCGCATCGGGCGCGCGCCTGCTCGCGACCCTGCTCAGCGCTCTCGAAACCCACGGCCGGAAGCGCGGCCTCGCGACTTTGTGCATCGGCGGGGGAGAGGCCACGGCGATGGCGGTTGAGCTGGTCGAATAGAGCGCTATCGTCTCGATCTGAACTCCGCGTCATGCCAACCCCGAGCCAGACTAAGGATTCGGCATGGACCCAGCCTTCGCTGGGGTGACGGCCTTAGCGTGTGGGCTTACGCAGGATCGGCAGGCCACGGCGCCGGCCGCCTGACTCAGCTGGTCTGGACGACCAGGTTGAGGGTGCGGATTCGGCCGGACTTCATCACGCTCGCCTGGACCACCATCCCGGATTTGACTTGCCAGGTCGCCTGCTCGAGGCCGCGCTTCTTCGTCAAGGTGGGTTGAGCGCCGTCCAGGGCGACCGAAACGGCTTCCGCGAACGCCCCGATGTCGAGCGTCTTCTGGCCGGAAACCGCGATCCCGCAACTCGTCCTGCTCGTGAGCGCGTTGGGCGAGTCGAGCATCAGCATCATGTCGCCCTTGCCGAAGAAGTCCGGCATTGCGACGGTCCGAAGCTTGGGGTCGCTCCGTTCGGCGATCAGCCGGGCGGAACGCCTTATCCATCCCTGCGACTCCGCGTGCCGGCCGATCGTCCCGAGGTTCGGGAAGCCCCGGCGGCAGGTTTCGTTGAAGGCCGAGATGATCGGAGCCGGGTCGAAGACGCTCTGGGCGCCGGCCATGGTGGCGGGGACGGCCATCAGTGCAAGCGCGCTGCTCGAACGAACGAAATCGATGATCTTCATGGGCTGTCCTCCGGTCCGTGCCCGGGATAGGCGCCCTGTCTTAAAGCCGGGCTAATCTTCGCGAGGGCGACCGTCTACCAGCCGTTGCACCGCTCCCAGACTTCCAGCACCTCGACTCCCCCGTCGACGACATGGTAGCGCTCGTGCGCCGCGGCGGTCATGCAGGCGTGGTTGGGGGCTATCCTGATTTGGCTTCCGATCGGCAGCCGCTCGAAATCCCACTCGCCCGCCCGCACCAGCCCATGCTCCTGGTTGATGGAGGCGATATGAAGCCCGAGGGGAAGCCCCGTCTCCGGGTGCCAGACGCTGCCGTAGCTCGGCTTGCCCCGTGCGGGCCCGGAATCCTTGGACATCGCAAGCCCCCCGGCGTCGACCAGCAGATAGCCGAGGTCGCGGCGATGGCCGATTACGGTTGCCAGGACCGAAAGTGCGATATCCTCTTCCGGGCAGACTCCGATATCCGCCATTACCAGGTCCTGGAACATGTAGACTCCCGCCCGCACCTCGGTGACCCCGTCGAGCCGCTCGGCGAACATGGCGGTGGGCGTGGATCCGACGCTGACCACCGGCGCCGGAAGCCCGGCCCCGCGCAGCGCCTCGGCCGCGGCCACCGCGCCCGACCGCTCCTGCTCGGAATGGGCCCGAAGCGCCTCGGGAGTGCGGCATCCGTAGGAGAGGCCGGCATGGGTCATCACGCCTCGAAGGTCGGCTCCGGGCGCGTCGGCCAGGATCCGGCCGATCTCGACGAGCCGGGGCGAATCGCCGGCCGCGACGCCCGCCCGCCCGCCGTCCGTGTCCACCTCGATCAGCACCGGGAACACCGTCTCCAGCCGCTCGGCTTCCCTCGCCACGGCCTGGGCCATTTCGGGGCTGTCGAGGATGATCGTCATGTCGCCCCCGCGCCCCTGCAGCGAAGCGACATGCGCCAGCTTCGAAGGCGCGATCCCGACCGCGTAGAGGATGTCCGTGAAGCCGGACTCGAGAAAATATTCCGCTTCCCTGAGGGTCGAGACGGTGATCCCGCCCGGCTGCCCCTCGACCGCCAGTCGGACGATTTCGATCGACTTGGCCGTCTTGACGTGCGGCCGAAGCGGCACCCCCAGCCCGGCCAGCCGCACCCGCATCCGCTCGATATTGCGGACCAGGCGCGAGCGGTCGACCACCAAAGCGGGCGTTTCCAGATTGGTCAGCTGCATCGCGCCGCTTTATATCGGGATCGGCCATGTTGCGACCGCTTGCGAACGGTCGTCCCGGCGGAAGGGGCTACCACCGATGGGTCAGCTCCGCCGTGAAGCTCCTGTGCGGGAACGGGTGGAAGAGGTAGTATTTCTCGTTGGTGAGGTTCTCCACCCCGAACGCCGCGTTCCACTTCTTGCCGATCCGGAAATTGGCCCGCGCGTCGGCGACCAGGAACCCCTCGAAGCCCTGATAGGTGTGGGCGACGATATCGCTATTGTCGATCGTTCCGAACGAACGGCTCGAATAGCGCCCGGCCAGGGTCAGGCTCGCGACTTCCGAAGGCCTCCAGGTCATGACCAGCGTCGCCCGCCGCCGAGGCACCTGCGGCAGGTCCTTGCCCTCCGCGGCCGGAAAGGCGGAATCCTCGACCACCTTGGGCCGGGCCAGCGTGACGCTTCCGGACAGGTCGAGCTGGGGCACGACCAGCCCCCGCCGCTCGAAGGCGAGCTCGATCCCGGTCGTCCGCACCCGCTCGACGTTCTGGACGAAGCTGAACAGGGTGGTCGAGCCCGGAACGAGAGGCGCCGTCTGCGAGATCAGCGCATTGCGGATGGATTCGTCGAACAGCGACAGCCTTACATAACCCGATCGGTGGGTCCACATCCCGGCCAGCTCCGCCGAGCGCGCCCGCTCGGGCCTCAGGTTCGGGTCGGGGACGGTCAGGCTCGGCCCGGTCGAGATCGCCTGGTAGAGCTCGGAGACCGTCGGGAAGCGCCAGGCCTGGCCGACGGCGAGGGTCAGGCTGAGGCCCCGGGCGGCATTCCAGCGCAGGGTTGCCTTGGGCGAGATCCCGTCGGCCGACTGCCCCGGCTGGTCGACGTCGAGCGCCGGCGCCAGCGAGAAATTGCGACCGCCATGGGCACGCCACCATTCGTAGCGCGCGCCTAAGATCAGCTGGACCGAATCGGCGAGGTCGAACCCATTCTCCGCCCACAGCGCCAGCGTCCGGGTGCGGCCCTGAGCCAGCTGGGTGAGCGCTCCGGGCGCCCCGCCGCGCCAGTCTGCGGTGGCGAAGCGACGGCTGTTGAGCCGGAAGCCGTCATAATGCGCCCCGCCCCGAAGGCCGCCCCGGCGAAGCTCCAGATCGAGCGTCTTCCAGCCCGTCCCGTCCAGCCTGACGATCGAGCCCGGGCCGCCCGCCGCCGCGGCGGGGAGAGCGCCCGAGGGCAGGCGCTGCTCGTTCTTGTCGAAATCGTAGAGGCTCGCGACCGCGCGCCAGCCCAGCCCCCCCGCCTCTCCCTCGGCGGTGAGGCCGTGCATCCAGTGCCGGTCTTTCTGAAGATAGAAATTGTTGGAGAAGGCGCTCGCCGGGACGTTGACGCTACGGCCGTCGATGTTGAGTGTCCCGGCGAAGAGGTTGCCGCCGAGGTAGGACTGCGCCTTCGACTCGGTGTCGTTGAGGAAAAGCCCGCCCCGGTAGGTCAGCTTCAGCCCGGGCCCCGCGTCCCAGCCAAGCTTCACCTTGAGATTGTCCTGCACATGATCCTCGAGCCCGGCCGCGCCGATCACGAAGATCGGAGCCCCGATTCGGTTCACGTCCGGAAAGGCGCCGGACACGCGCGTTCCGGCGGCGCCCGGATTGGCCGGCCGTGCGACGGTGACGTAGGCGAGCGGATGGCTCTTGCTGTCCACCCGGCTGGCGCTCGCGAACCAGGCGAAGGCGCCCTGGCGCCCGCCCAGGGTCGCTCCGACCTGCCGGGCCGGGAAGACCCCTTCCGTGCCATATTGCTCGAAGCTCTGGATGCTCGTCGAAGCGCTCAGCGAACCTTCGCTCTTCTGGGGGAGTCGGGTGGTGATGTTCACCACCGCGCCGATCGAATTGCCGGGATAGGCGGCGGAGAAGGGGCCGTAGAGAACGTCCACCCGCTCGATCTCCTCGGGCGAGACCATTCCCCAGCGCGGCGAGGCGCTGCTATTGTTGTTTCCGATCAGCGCCGAAAGCAGAAGCCCGTCGGCATAGATCAGGCTTCGGGCGCTCGCCCCCACGCCCGAGGTCCGGGTCGCGAGCGGCGACTGGGTGTCCCCGACATGGCGCTTCCGGACGAACAGGCTGGGCATGTAGCGCAGGCTGTCCTCCGGCGTGATGATCGCGAGGATTTCCTCGAGCTTTTCGGCATCGACGCTTTCAACGGTGGCGGGGCCGTGCGCCTTCTGGCCGGTGACCACGATATCGTCTTCGTGGCCCGCCCAGGCGGGCACGGGCAGGGTCGCGGCGCAGCCCATGAGCATCATGCGCGCCGCCATGGGCGCGCGGGTCGGTTTCTTCATGTCTTGTTCCTGTCTGTCTCGCTCGGGAGTCGGAGGATCAGACGGGAATCGGCGGCCCCCTGGCCGGCGGCGGCGGAGAGGCCGGAGCGGGTCGCGGAAGTTCGGGACGCGCCGGCAGTTCGGGCGGAAGCGCCTCGGAAATGCTTCGCCCGGGAAGGATTGGAGCCTCGGGCGGAAGCGGCGGCGCGGCCAGGGCGGCATAGGCGCAAGGCCGCTCGTTCGGGCCCGGCCCGTTCGGATCGAGCGGCGCGGGATCCGCGGGATGGGAGTCATGGCCGGCGTGGAGCGCCGGTTCGGCGGCCGGCTGCGCCGGAGCCGCGCAAGGTATCAGGCCCGGCCCGCCCGAATGATCGGGAGCGACCATGTAGCCGGACGGGATCAGCAGCCTGAACAGGAGAAGCAGCGCGAGCGCCGACGGGAGCAATCCGCTCCTTCGCCCGATGCTGCCGACTACGCCCCTCATCCGGGCATCGTAACCCGACGGCCGCTATCGCAAAGCCCTCAATCCACAGCTAAGCCGTTCGAATTGATCCTTTTCGGATGTAGTTTAAAGCGGGCGATTCTCCCGTGGCGCCGCCTCCGTGCGGCACGGAGATGACATCGTGCCTCGGCTTGTCCCGCCTCTCTAACGCTTCGTCGCAATATCCGAAATGAACTAATCCCCTGAAATGGAGAATTTCACATAAGTATTGGGCAGGCCCCCCTCACAGCACCGCGTCCGTCCCCGCCCCAACGTCGTAGATTCCAAAAAATGAACGCCGATCCAAGCACTTGCTTAGCACGTAAGGATCATGCTTGATGCAGCAATCGGTGAGACTCCCGTCGTCGCCGCCGCGCTATTTCAAGTAGAGAGGGCGCCAGAGGGGAGCGTTGTTCTGCATTCCGTGTGTCAAACGGCAGCGAATTCCACTTCCTCTACGAAAAAAACCATAACGGAGGGAATGCCATGAATCATAACAAAGGAAGCTGGCGCAGCAAATCGACTATCCTGAAGGCCGCGGCCTTCGCCACCGCCACTGGCCTGGTCGCAATGCCGGCCGCCGCCGTCCACGGCTGGAGCAACTATCACTGGGCGCGCACCAGCACCCAGGTCAGCCCGCCGGTTGTCGACATCACCACGTCCCAGTGGACGAGCTATGTCACGACTGCCGTCTCGGACTGGAATCGCTCGACCGTGATCGAGAGCCCCTACAGCAAGACCACCGGCAACGGCCGGACCTGCAAGCCGATCGCCGGCAAGATCCTGGCTTGCAACGCCGCATACGGCCAGAACGGCTGGCTCGGCCTGGCCTCGGTCTGGCTGTCCAACGGGCACATCAGCCAGGGCACGACCAAGCTTAACGACACTTATTATGCGAGCGCGACCTACAACACGCCGGCGTGGCGCGCGGCGGTCACCTGCCAGGAGATCGGCCACGATTACGGCCTCGGCCATCAGGACGAGGATTCCAGCACCGACGCGACCAACTCGTGCATGGAATATACCAACGTACCCGCGGGCAACGAGCATCCCGATCAGCACGATTACGATCAGCTCCTCGCCCAGTACAACCACACTGACGCCTCCGCTCCGGCAGCGGTTTCGGGCCAGGCGCTGGGCAACACCAGGGCGGATTGGGGCAGGACGATCGGTCGGGACAAGCACGGCCGGGCCAACGAGTTCGAGCGCGACCTCGGCAACGGCAACAAGGTGGTGACTCACGTCACCTGGGTGCCGGGCTATCAGCCCCACGACCACTGAAAACAGCGCACCCTGTAGGTGCAGCTGAACGAAAGACCCTTCCGGCCTCGCGGTCGGAGGGGTTTTTTCTTGGGCTTTACTCCCGGGTCTTGCCCTCTGCCTTCCCGATTGGTCTGATTCGGATCAAATAGTGGTGGGCTTCCAGTACATGCCGGACGACCCCTCGCCCCTCTGAAACGGCCCCGGCCGGAGCTCCTACACCAACTTTGATTACAAAAGTTAAGGCTCTCAGGGAGTTGCGCACGACGCTTGGATCATGCTTGATGTCGCAATCGGCAGCGACTCCGGTCGCTTCCGCTGCGTCACCTTGATAGAGGAGGCGCCCGAGGGTGGCTAAGTTGTGCTTTCCGTGGTCATCGGGGCGAACTCTACTTCCCTCACAACAATTGGCAATAAAGGGGAATGTCATGAATCGTACCAAAGGAAGCTGGCGCAGCGGCTCGACTATTCTGAAGGCCGCGGCCTTCGCCACCGCCGCCGGCCTGCTCGCGACTCCGGTCCTCGCCGTCCACAGCTGGAACAATTACCACTGGAAGCGCACCACCACCCAGATCTCGCCGCCCGTCGGCGACAACGTGACCACGGCTTGGGACAGCTATCTCAGCACCGCCGTCAGCGACTGGAACCGCTCGAGCTACATCCAGAGCTCCCTGACCGCCGGCCAGACCACCCGCAGCACCTGTGGCCCGAAGGCCGGCCGGATTGAGGTGTGCAACTACGCCTACGGCGCTACCGGCTGGCTGGGGATCGCCCAGATCTGGCTCGCCGCCGACGGCCATATCAGCCAGGGCACGTCGAAGATGAACGACACCTATTACGCAACGGCGCAGTACAACACGCCGGCCTGGCGCGCCGCCGTCATGTGCCAGGAGATCGGCCACGATTACGGTCTCGGCCACCAGGACGAGGACTTCAACACCGACGCCACCAATTCGTGCATGGAATATACGAACGTTCCCGCCGGCAACGAGCACCCTGACACGCATGATTACAACCAGCTGGCCTCGATCTACAGCCACGTCCATTCCGCTTCCAATCTGCCGACGTCGAGCGCCGCGACCCCGCCCGCGCTCGCCATCGGCAACACGCTCAAGGATTGGGGCCGAGTCATCGGCACCGACAAGCAGGGCCATCACAACAAGTTCGAGCGCGATCTCGGCAACGGCGTGAAGGTCATCACCCACGTCACATGGCTGCCCGACATGCACGTCGGTCATAACCACTAGGAGCGGCGCGTCCCCCCCAAACGGACGCCAGTTCTGAAGGAAGCCCCTCCGGTCCCATCCCGACCGGAGGGGCTTTCTCGTGATCCCCGCCCACCATCGAAGCGCTTCGCCCTAGCCCTCCCCGCTCGCCGTCAGAGCGGCGACGAAGGCCTTGCGCCAGGCGAGTACGTCGTCGCGCTCGACGCTCTCGTTGAGCGCCCTCCAGCGCCGAACCCGCTCCTCTTTGGGCATCTCGATGGCCTGGAGGATGGCGTCGGAAATCTCCTCCTTGCTGTAGGGATTGACGAGCAGCGCCTCGGTCAGCTGGAGCGCCGCTCCGGCGAAGCGCGAGAGGATCAGGACCCCGGGATCCTCCGGATCCTGGGCAGCCACATATTCCTTGGCGACCAGGTTCATCCCGTCGCGCAGCGGAGTGATGAGACCGATCTCGGCGGCTCGGTAGAAGCCGGCCAGCTCTTCCCGGGGATAGCCCTGGTTGACGTAGCGGATCGGCACCCAGTCGACCTCGGCGAACTCGCCGTTGATACGGCCGCTCAATTCGTCGAGCCGCTCCCGGATCACCTCGTAGGTTGCGACCTCGCCGCGCGAGGGCGGAGCGATCTGGAGAAGGAAGACCTTGCCCTGGCAGCCTTCATGATCCTCGAGGAAGCGGCGATAGCCGAGGAAGCGCTCCTCCAGGCCCTTGGAATAATCGAGCCGGTCGACCCCGATGATGGTCCGCCGCCCGGCCGCGCTGACCCGCATCCGATCGAACGCCTCCCGCGCCTTGGGGGTCGCCGCCGCCTTGGCGAATTCGGAATAGTCGATCCCGATCGGATAGGCGCCCGCATGGACCGAGCGGTCCCCGACATGGATGGTGCCGTCCTCGTCGCAATGGCCGCCGAGCTCGTGCTCGACATAATGGCGGAAGCTCTCGAGCCACTCCTCGGTCTGGAAGCCGATCACGTCGTAGGCGAGCATCGAGAGGACCAGCCCCTCGTGGAAGGGCAGCGACACCATGAGCCGCGCCGGCGGCCAGGGGATGTGGAGGAAGAAGCCGATCCGGTTCTTCACTCCGCGGTCGCGAAGCTGCTGGCCGAGCGGGATGAGGTGATAGTCGTGGACCCAGATGAGGTCGTCCGGCTCGATCAGCGGCTGCACCGTGTCGGCGAAGCGCTCGTTCACCCGCTCATAGCCCCCGGCGAAGCTTCGGTCATATTCGGCGAGGTCGATCCGGTAGTGAAGGAGCGGCCAGAGCGTTCGGTTGGCATAGCCGTTATAATATTCCTCGACGTCCTGCTCTTCGAGGTCGATCGTCGCCGTAGTGACGCCGTCGGTTCGGTCGAAATTGATATGGCCTGTGAACTCGGCTGCCGTTTCGCCCGACCAGCCGAACCACAGCCCACGATGATCGCGCAGCCCCGCGGAGAGGGCGACCGCGAGCCCGCCCTGGGCGCCTTGCCCTTCGCCCTGCGGCTTGGACACGCGGTTGGAGATGACGATCAGGCGGCTCATCGTGGGTCGCTCGCCAAGGCGAGGCGCGGGAACCTCGCCGTTCGCCCTGAGCCCGTCGAAGGGCTTCCCTTCTCTTGGGAAAGGAAGTGAAGGGCTTCGACAGGCTCAGGGCGAACGGACATGGTCATCGCACCGCACTCCACGGCCGCGAGAGGAGCACGGCGCAGTTGATCAGGCCGACGAGCGAATAGGTCTGCGGGTAGTTCCCCCACAGCTCGCCGGTGGCGAAGTCGCTGTCCTCGGACAGGAGGCCGGCCGGGGTCAGCCGCTCCAGCATATGCTCGTAAAGCTCGCGCGCCTCCGCCTCCCGCCCGGCGAGGTGGAGCGCCTCGATCAACCAGAAGGTGCAGAAGTTGAACGCCGTCTCCGGGAGCCCGAAATCGTCCTCCGCGGCGTAGCGCAGCATATGCTCGCCCCGCCTCAGCCCCTTCTCGACCGCTTCGAAGGTGGCGAGGAAGCGGGGGTCGTCCGGGCTCAGGAATCGCATGTCGACGAGCTGGAGAAGGCTCGCGTCCAGCTCGTCGCCGCCGAAGCTCGCGGCGAACCGGCTCTCCGGAGCGAACCAGGCGGCCTCCTCGATCCGCTTCCGGATCGCCGCCGCCCGCTCGCGCCACAAGGCCGCCCGGTCGTCGAGCCCGAGCACCTCGGCGGCGTTGGCGAGCCGGTCGCAGGCGGCCCAGCTCATCACCGAGCTGTAGGTGTGGACGGCGGTCCGGGTCCGATATTCCCAAAGCCCCGCGTCGGGCTGGTCGTGCACTTCCCAGGCCCGCTCGCCGACCCGCTCGAGCGCGTGGAAGTCGGTCTCGGTCGCCTTGCGGAACAGCCTTTCGTCGATGAAGGCCTGGACGTTGGAGAGGACGATCTGGCCGTAGGCGTCGTGCTGGATCTGGACGTAGGCGGCGTTGCCGACCCGGACAGGCCCCATTCCGCGATAGCCCGCCAGCCCCTCCGCCTCGCCCTCGTCGAGCTTCGCCTCGCCAGACACGGCGTAGAGCGGCTGGATGTGGCCGCCTTTCGCCGCGTCGACGATGTTCCTCAGATAGCCCAGATATTTCTCCAGGACGTCGAGCGCCCCGAGCCGGTTCAGCGCCTGCACCGTGTAATAGGCGTCGCGGATCCAGCAATAACGATAGTCCCAGTTGCGGCCGCTGCCCGGCGCTTCCGGGATCGAAGTGGTCATCGCCGCGACGATCGCTCCCGTCTCCTCGTGCTGGCATAGCTTGAGGGCGATCGCGGCGCGGATCACGACCCGCTGCCATTCCAGCGGGATTGCGAGGCCGCGCACCCAGCCGCGCCATTCGTCGGCCGTCTCGTGAAGCATCGCGGCCAGGCTGTGGCCGACATGGCCGACGAAGGGCTCGTCGGGGCCCAGGAAGAAATGGAGGTTCTGCTCGAGCCGGAAGCTTCTTCCGTCGAGGAGATGGCCGACCGGGGCGTCGGTCGTGAGCCGCAAGGGCTGGGGCTTGACCAGATAGCGGATATGGTTGGTGCCGCTGGTCCGCTCGGCGTCGCGGCCGCCCCAGCCGCTGGCGGGGTTGAGCGACACCCGGATCCTGGGAGCGCCCTCGATCGGCCGGACGATCCGGGCGAAGGCGACCGGCCGGTACATCCGACCCGATTTCTCGAAGCGCGGACAGAAGTCGAAGATCTCGGCGATCGCCCCATCCGAATCGGTAAGCCGGGTGGTCAGGATCGCCGTGTTCCGCAAATAGCTTTGCTCGACGGAAACCTGGTTCTCGACCGCGATCCGCCACTCGCCCCGGGGAAGCGGGCTCTCCCCCTTGGGCTCCAGAAGCGAACAGAAGAGCGGATCGCCGTCGACCCGCGGAGCGCAGCCCCAGACGAAGCCGGCCTCGCGGTCGACCAGAGCGCTCACCTGGCAATTGCCGATCGGCCAGAGCGAAAGGTCAGCCATTGGCCGCGGCCTCCAGCCAGGCCGTCACGTCCGCGACCCCGTCGAGGCGCCATCGCGCCGTGCTCGACCGGGCGGGGCCGACCAGCACCCCCTCCCCGCCCAGCGCGGCGGCGGCCCGAAACCCGTCCTCGTCGGTCAGATCGTCTCCCACGAACACAGGACGCGCGCCGGCGAACGGTGGTTCCCCCATCAGCCTTCTCAGCGCCTCGCCTTTGTCGGAGCCTTTGGGCCGGAGCTCCGCGACCATCTTGCCGCGCTGAAGGGCGAGGCCCGAGCGCTCGGCGACCGCCTCGACGAAGGCGTCGGCTTCGTCGGCCCGTCCCGGCGCGAGCCGGTAGTGGAGGGCCACTCCGGCCGGCTTGTCCTCGACGAGAAGGCCTTCGTCGCGGGCCGCGAACCGCCGGATCGATTCGCGGGCCTCGGCGAGGCCGGGCGGCGCGGACACCGGTATCGACCGGCCGTCGGCATAGCGGAGCTCTGCGCCGTGGGAGCCGGACAGCACCACCGCCGAGCCTCCGACATGGCTTCGAAGATCGGCGATCGCCCGCCCGCTGACGATGGCCAGCCGGCCCTCGAACAGCTCGGCCAGTCGGTCCAGCATCGGAGCCAGGCCGGCCGGCACGGCGATCGCTCCGGGCGCCTCGGCGAGCTCGACGAGGGTTCCGTCGAAGTCGAGGAAAAGCGCCACGGGCGCGAGCCGGGAAAGGGGCGGTGGGCGGGAATCGGGCATCCGGTCCGTTGACAAGATAATGCCCGATTCACAATGGCCGCCACCGGTTTTCGTAGAATGGATCGAGGATTGACCGCGACAAGGGCGGAAAAATAATTTCGTTTCGGCCGGTTGATGACCGCTGAAATTAATGTAGGTTTCCGGGCCAGGGGGGATGCTGCATTATGGCTGAGCCGTTTCTGTCGGAAATCCGGCTGTTTTCGTTCAACTTCCCGCCGAAAGGCTGGGCTTTCTGCAACGGGCAGTTTCTGCCCATCAACCAGAACCAGGCGCTCTTCGCGCTTCTTGGCACGACCTACGGCGGCAACGGGCAGACGACCTTCGCTCTGCCCGACCTGCGCGGCAAATGTGCGATGCACGAGGGCGGATCCTTCACCCTTGGGCAGACTGGTGGGGCCGAGTCCGTCACCATCACCCAGCAGACCATGCCGCAGCACATGCACACGCTGGTCGCATCGACCGCGAACGGCGACTCGCCGATCGCCGTCGGCAACATGCTGGCCTCGTTCAACAACGGCTATCGCACGCCCGGAGCGACGCTCAAGCCGATGGAACCGAGCTCGGTGACGATGGTGGGCGGAAGCCAGCCGCACAACAACATGGCGCCCTACCTCGCGATCAACTTCTGCATCGCGCTGCAAGGCATTTTCCCATCGCCTAATTGAGGGGGCAGTTACATGGCTCAGCCATATGTCGGTGAAATCCGCCTGTTCGCGGGCAACTTCAATCCATCGGGTTGGGAGTTTTGCAACGGCCAGCTTCTGCCGATTGCCGAGAACGAGACTCTCTTTCAGCTGATCGGCACCACTTACGGCGGGGACGGCGAGAGCACTTTTCAGCTGCCGAACCTTCAGAGCCGCTTCCCGATCCACTTCGGAACGGGCTCGAGCGGGACTCCTCATCCGCTGGCCGAGATGGCCGGCACGGAATCGGTCACCCTCACCACGCAGCAGATCCCGCAGCACACCCATCCGCTGGTCGCCTCCGGCGAAGCGGGTTCGACCTCGAACCCGGACGGAGCCATGACGACGTCGGGACCGGCCGTGGTCTACCGGCCTGCACCCGCCGTCGCGCCGATGAACCCGGCGTCGATCACTCCGCAGGGTGGAAGCCAGCCGCATGAGAACATGCAGCCCTTCCTCTGCATCAACTATATCATCTCCCTGTTCGGGATCTTCCCGAGCCCGACCTAATAGCAGGAGACACGCAGTGGACCCGTTCGTCGCTGAGATCCGCATCGTCCCGTTCAATTTCGCCCCCAAGGGCTGGGCCTTTTGCGATGGGCAGCTCCTGCCGCTTTCGCAGAACACGGCGCTCTTCGCGCTGCTTGGCACGACCTACGGCGGCGACGGCAAGAGCAACTTCGCGCTGCCCGACCTCCAGGGGTCGGTCGCAATGCACCCGGGCCAGGGCCAGGGGCTTTCCCTGCGCGACCTTGGCGAGATCGGGGGCTCGGAGACCGTCACCCTGCTCGTCACCGAAATGCCGGTCCACACCCACACGCTTCAGGCGCAGACCAATCCGGCGACGACCACCCTGCCCGCGGCCGATACCTCGCTCGCGCGCAGCGGCGGCGGCTCCTTCTACAAGGCGGCGCCGGTCGGAACGACCACCAACATGGCGTTCCAGGCGCTTCCGCCGGCCGGCGGAAGCCTGCCGCACAACAACCTGCAGCCCTATCTGACCTTGAACTACATCATCGCGCTGCAGGGAGTGTTCCCGCCGCGTCCCTGATCTCCACGCCTGGGGGGGCCTGAAAAATGACTAGGGAAAAATCATCCCGACTGTCCCGCCGCGCTCTGCTGGCGGGACTGGGGTTCGGAGTCGCGGCCGCGGGAGCCTTCGCGACCCCGGCCCTGCATCTCGACTGGACCCGCAAGCCGGGAGCCAAAGGCAGCTGGTGGGACCGGCGGTCCGCCTCTCTCGCCAAAGCGGGCATCGACGAATGGAGCCGCCAGATCGGCTCCGAATTCGCTCTGGCCGGCGGGGCGATCGCCAAGCTCGCCGAGGTCCAGTCGCTGCATTCGCCCGGACGGCGCCCGGACGGGCTTCGGGACGGCGCCTTCGCGCTGATCTTCGAATCGACCGGCGCCGGGCTCCCGGCCGGCGACCGGACCCTCGAAGTCAGCCATGCCCAGGGCGGCGCAATGAAGATCTACTTTAGCGCCTGCGGCGACAAATGCGGAAGCCGCCGGCTCCAGGCCATCTTCAACTGACCTGATGCCCCCGCCCCTGCGCGCAGCCGCCCGGCTGGGCGTCACCTGTCGGCAATCGACCGACGACGACCTAGGCTTCGTGGCGCTGGTCTATGCGTCGACCCGGGTCGAGGAAGTCGCCTCGACCGGCTGGCCGATCGAGGTCCAGCACCAATTCCTGGCCCATCAGGCGGACGCCCAGCATAGCCATTACCGGGCCCATTATCCGAACGCCGAATGGCTGGTGATCGAGCGCGCGGGCAAGCCGATCGGGCGGCTCTACATCGAGGAATGGCCCAGCCAGTTCCGGCTGATCGACATCGCCCTGCTCCCGGAGGGCCGCGGCGGCGGCGTGGGAGGCGCGATCCTCGCCGATCTGCAGGAGGCCGCGGCTGCGAAGGGCAAGGCGCTCAGCATCCATGTCGAGCGCAACAACCCCGCCATGAGCCTGTATCTGCGCCTGGGCTTCGCCAAGGTCGACGAGCACGGGGTCTACGATCTCATGGAGTGGAGGCCTGGGGAGTAGCTTGAACACTCCAGGTGGGTCCCCGTCATTGCGAGCGAACCGAAGCAATCCAGTGGGCCTCGGAGGCCGCGCTGGATTGCTTCGTCGCTCCGCTCCTCGCAATGACGAGCCGGTCGCGTCCTAGTTGAACACGGCCTCGTAGCGGGCGCCGTCGCCGTCCTTCGCCAGCGGCACGATGAACATCTCGAAGAGGTTCTCGCCCTGACGCAGGGTGTAGATGGCCTGCGGAAGGACCGGGTCGGAGGGACCCCGCCATTCGAGCACGAAGGCGCCCGCTTCCCGGCCCGACGGCCGAAGCGGTTGCACTTTGGAAAGGGTGAAGGGCACGCTCTCCTCGCCGACGAGAAGCTCGAAGGCTTCGCCCTCGCGTCCCGTGAATTCGTCCAGCCTGAGCTCTCGCATGTCGCCGCCTACTCGAGCGTTCCGCCGGGGTCGAGGCCCCAGAGATGATCGGTCCGGATATAGCCCTGGCGGTCGCCCACCTCGAGCCGGCACCAGCCGTCGGCGCATTTCGAGAGCCGGCCGACCACTCCGGGCTGGGCGAGGTAGCGGACCCGGGACTCCTCGGACGGATCCTGATGCATGGGCCTCGCCTCCGCGCCGGTGACGAGAGCGGTCCTTCGGTCGCTCAGGAGCCGCTGGAGCATCCAGCCGGTCGTGCCCTCGGGATCGCTGACCTTGCGCCAGTGGGGATAGGTCTCGACCACCCGGATCGGCAGATCGGCCCGGACATAAAGCCAGGTCGCCGGATAATTCTGCCCCGGCCCGGTGCGCATCATCGCCTTGCCCGCGCTGATCGAGGCCCAATAGGGCGTCGCGCGCTCGTTCTGAGCCTGCGCCGATCCCACCGTCAGGCCGAGCCCGAGCACGGCCGCCAGCATGACTTTCCTCGCCATCTCGCGCCTCCTTCACCCGCCTCTTAGGGTGGAGCGGGGTCCCGGTTCAACGCCCATCTGCCTTGACGCCCCCACGCCCCTTTCCCCAAGCGGGACGAATGAAAGTGGTGGTCACCCGAAGGCTTCCGGGCAGCGTCGAGTCGAAGCTGGCGGAGCGCTTCGACTCCGAGCTCAATCCCGACGACACCCCCTTCGATCGGCACCGGCTACGCGATTCCATGCGGCGCTGCGACGTGCTCGTCCCGAACGTCCGCGACCGGATCGACTCCGGACTCATCGCGCAGGCCGGGGAGCGGCTCGGGCTGATCGCCAATTTCGGGGCCGGCACCGACAATATCGACCTGTCGGCCGCGAAAGCGCAAGGGATCAAGGTCACCAACACCCCGGACGTCCTCACCGAGGATACCGCCGACCTGGCGATGGCGCTGATCCTGATGGGGCCGAGACGGCTCGGCGAGGGCGAGCGCAACCTCCGGGCCGGCCGCTGGCGCGGCTGGGGACCGACCGACCAGCTCGGCCGGAGCCTCGCGGGCAAGGCGCTCGGGATCGTCGGCATGGGCCGGATCGGCCGAGCCCTGGCGTCGCGGGCCCGTGCGTTCGGGATGTCGGTCCACTATCATAACCGGCGGCCGGTGCCGGATTCGGAGGCGCGTTACTGGCCGGATCTGGACGCCATGTTGCCCGAGATGGACGTGATCAGCCTCAACGCGCCTCATGGCCCCGAAACCCATCATCTGATCGATCGCCGCCGGCTCGGCCTGATGCGCGGGGACGCCTGGCTGATCAACGCAGCGCGCGGCGGGCTGATCGACGAAGAAGCCCTGATCGAGGCTGTTGCGGCGGGCCGGATCGGAGGCGCCGGCCTGGACGTCTATCCCGAAGAGCCCGAGATCGATCCGCGCCTGCTCGAGCTCCCCAACCTGGTCCTCCTCCCCCATCTCGGATCGGCGACCCTGGAGAGCCGGACGGCGATGGGCGAGAAGGTGCTGGCGAACATCGAGGCGTTTGCCGAGGGGCGGGAGCTGCCGGACCGGGTCGTCTAACTCCGTCATTGCGAGGAGTGTAGCGACGAAGCAATCCAGCGGGCCTTCGAAGCTGCGCTGGATTGCTTCGCTTCGCTCGCAATGACAATCCTCAATCGCCCGTCAGGATCCGGTCCACCAGCTGCTTCACCGTCGGAACGAAGCCGTTCGAGTAGAATGGGTCCTTCTTGAAGCGGAAGGCGGAGTGGCCGCCGAACATGAGGTTCTGGTCGACCGGGCCGCCATGGGCGATGTCCTGGAGGGTCTTCTGGATGCAGAAGCTGCGCGGATCGGCGAGCCGGCCGGTCGTGTTCTTCTCATTGTCCGCCCAGGAGGAGAAGGCGCAGTGGCTGAGGCAGCCCATGCA